>CBFCZG010000165.1:0-9493 GCA_965602375.1 uncultured Phycisphaerae bacterium
CCTACCAAGGCCACCATTTCGCCCGGAGCGATTCTCAAGTTCGCGTTGTCTAGAACGGTCCGGATTCCGTCGTAGGAAAACGTAACGTCTTCAAACTCCACGCTTCCCTCCGTTATCAAAAGGTCTTTTGCGCCAGGGCGGTCCTGAATTTCCGGTTCCGTGTCGAGCACCTCGAATACACGCTCCGCTGCGGCCAGCGCCTGCATCGTGGCGCTGAGCATCATCCCCGTCTGACGTATAGGTCGCAGAAGCATGCCGACATACAACGTAAATGCAATAAGCGTCCCGAGCGATGTCGTGCCCTGGATCACCCCGTATCCGCCGCCGAGCAACACCAGAGCGGTCCCGATACCCATAATCACGTCGGCGATCGGCATCCACAGCGCCGTGATGCTGATGGTCTTGAGATTCGCGTTCCGATAGCCGGCATTGGCCCGGTCGAATCGCTGCTTTTCGAAGTCCTCCCTGCCGAGCACTTTCACGACGAGGATCCCGGATAGCGTGGTTTCGAGGTGAGTCGTCAGCTCGGAAAGCTGTCTGCGAACACGGCCCATGGCGGGCCTCACTTTTCGCGCGTAGACGTACATGCCGAGGCCGATCAACGGAAGCAGCGCGAGATACACGGCGGCGAGCACCCAATCCCACGTGAGCAGCACGGCGAGGATGCCGATAAGAAAGAGCATGTTCGTCAGCACGATGATGGCGGAGCGGCCGAAAAACTGAGTCAATGTATCCACATCCGCCGTGGATCGCGTGACCAGGTCGCCGGTTCTCGCGGCATCGTAGAACGAGAATGACAAGCGAGAAAGGTGCGCGAACAGATCGGTACGAATACGATACACGGCCTGCTGTCCCAGTTGGGCTGTCAGGTACAGCCGCAGGAAATCGGCCGCTCCGTGGATTACGGCCAGGGCCATGAGGGCGAGGGCGATCCAAACAAGTCCCCTGCCTTCATTTCCAAGAATGACGCGGTCCACCGACAGCCTGATCACCCACGGAGGAAGTAGCTGAAACAAGGCCGTCAGGAAGGAAATAGACAGCGTGGTTAAGAGTAAGGCGCGATAGGGCTTGAGGTACGAGAGCATCCGGAAGAGTAACCGAACCGCAGAACCCTCGGGCCCGGGCCTCTTGGCGCGTTGCTTTCGTGCGCCTTCGCGCGGCTTGTCGTCCTTTTGCCTCATAGGACCCTTTCGGCGATGACCGGCTGTATCTTGATCATGAATATGAGCGCCCCTGCTTACGGAAAAATGATTCCCAGCGCAGATTGGGCCGCTTGAGGTAGTACGACCGCATGTCCTTGGCCAGGATGTTCCAGTATGCAATCCACGCCTTCATGCACCCCCTCCCAGCTTCGTCTTCTCCTTTTCCCGCTTCATCGCGCCGGCCTCAATACCTGTGATGCGGACGAACACATCCTCCAGAGACGGCCGAATCTTGCGCGCCTCGGACACCTCCGCGTCATGATCCTCCAGAAATCGTACCAGCGGGCCCACGCGAATCGGCTCGGACGATTCGACCCGAACGCCGCCACCCGTAACCGCCCGGCACCGAAGGTGCGGAAAGTCTGCCATCATGGCCTGACACAGTCCGGCGGCATTGCCGGAGACGGCAAATTGCACCACGTCCCGTCCGTCGGTCTGCCGCATCAGGTTCTCCACCGTGTCGGTGCGAACGATGCGGCCTCGGACAAGGAAGGCGATGCGCCGGCACAGCCGCTCGGCTTCCTCGATGTAATGCGTGGTCAGGAACATCGTCGTGCCACCCGCGTTCAGGTCGGCGATGAGTTGGCGGATCTGCCGCGCGCTGGCTACGTCGATGCCGGTGGTGGGCTCGTCGAGGAAAAGAATCGGCGGGCTGTGAATGAGCCCGGCCGCGATGGTGAGCTTGCGCTTCATCCCCCGCGAGTAGCCTGCGAACCTGCGCCGGGCCGCGTCGGCCAGGCCGAAGCGATCCAGCAGTTCTCGGGCGCGGGTCTCGCGGTTCCGCTTGTTCATGCCGTAAAGCGATCCGCAGAAGCAGAGGTTGCCTAAGCCCGTTAGCTCGGGGTAGAGATTGCTCTCATCCGGCACGACGCCCATCAGGTGCTGGGCGGCCTTGGGGTTGCCTGAGCAATCGATCCCCGCGATGCGGATCGTGCCGTCGTCCGGCCGGGCCAGGCCGGTGAGCATGTTGATGGTCGTAGTCTTGCCCGCGCCGTTGGGGCCGAGAAAGCCGAACAACTCGCCTTCCCGCACGTCGAAATCGATGCCCGCCACGGCCTGGACGTCGCCGAACCGCTTGGCCAGCCCTTGCGCTTGAATAATGGCATTCATGTCCTGATTCTCCGCCCCACCTCAGGCGGGTGTAATGATGTACGCCCGTAGCTCGGACGACCACCGACGGCGGATCAGATGCCGCGCCTCCAACTTCTGCAGGGTTTCGGCGATGTCATCAATATCCATCGCCAATATGTCGGCAAGCTCAGCCTGTGAAAGAGGTTTCCCGGTTTGGCGGAGCATGGCCAGGATTTCGGCGTCGGCCAGATCGAGTTCGCGTCGCTCGGCGGGGGAAAGTCCGTCGGACTGGCGAGTCCGCCAGTACACAAACGCCGCGATCAGCAGCACGACCACGCCTGCAGCAATCAGCCAGCCCCATTCGCCCGGGCCGAATCCGTGTCCATGATGGTTCATCGCAACGATCACGTTCATCCTTCCTCTTTCCTGGTACAGGGTGTTCTTTCTCGTCGCCGTGGCACTTGCGGATTTGCCCGGGCGAGCAGTGCTCGGGCTTGCCGGTCAGGCTTTCCGCCCCTTGGCAGCTTTCTTGCTTCTGGTTGCCGCACACTTCGACGTTCCCTCCTTGCCTGTGCTGGCCCCAGCGCCGGGGCCCCGCAGCGTGGCATTCGGGCATCTGCCCAGTCGACGAACGGCAGGCTCCGCACTGCCGGCGCAGCTTTCGGTCATACAGCCACCAGTCTGTCGGAATCCCGCACGATCTCGTAATGATCTTTCAGCGTCGAAAGGGGGCAGACTTGCGACCCCCCGGAGTTTCGCAGCTTCAGGCAGGCCCCGCAGGCGAGGAACTCGCCGCCGGCATCCAGCACCTTCTGTGCTTGGCCCGTCACATCGAACGTCGGGTCTTCGATCTGGTCGATCTCCACGCCCTTGCCCGAAAGGAAAATGCGAACTTCGTCCCCTTGCTTCAGGCTGTAGAGGGCCAGTCGAAGCGCGTTGAAAACCGTTTCCGGGTCCGTCTGGGAAATGATTAGGCCGAGTTTCATGCTGTTTGGTTCCTTTCGTGTCGCGCAACCGTTACCGAGATTCGCACGGGTGCCCCTCAACATCTCCGTGACACTGGCGAATCTGCTCCGGCGAACACTCGCCGGGCTTGCCCTTGAGCCGCTCAGGATGCTCGCAGCCAGCCGTCTCGACGCAGGGGTGGGCATCCACATCGCCGTGGCACTTGCGAATCTGTTCCGGCGTGCAGTCCTCAGGCTTGCCCGTCAGGTTCTCCGGCTTCTGGCAGCCTTCTTGTCTCTCATTGCCGCACATTTCGATGCTCCCTTCGTGTCTGTGCAGGCCCCGTGGGTCGGGTCCAGCAACTTATCTATCTCCTCTCGCCACGCAGCGAGGGTCTCCTCGTTCAGGCGGTAGTGGACGAAATAGCCCCGTTTCTCGTCGATGACGAGGCTGGCGTCGCGCATGATCCGAAGATGCTGCGAGACCGCCCCGGGCGTCACGTCCAGCCGGGAAGCGAGGGCATTCACGCACAGCGCCCGGCCCTTCAAGAGCTGGACAATCCACACGCGCGTCTCGACTGACAGCACTTTCAGCAGCCTGGCTAGTTCCTTGGGCTGATCCATTTTAGTCTCCGCTAATATACTATCATAAGCCGATGCCTTGTCAACGCCCCCGTCGTTAGGGTCGAGGATTGCTTCGCGGGGCCGACCTAATCTGCACAGCAACCTCCTGCTGTTTCGTGACTGCGCCGCCGCAGGCCCTGCAGACTGTCTGAAGTTTGTCTGACCCACGGCGGCCCGGCCCTGACGGTCTGCGCCGGCCTGGGGCTGCTGGCGGGTCGGTCGTGGCCACTGCCGCAACCTCCAGATGCCCAACCCTAGGGCAGGATCGGATCCCAAAGGCTGGCCACGTTCTGGCCCTGTATTTTCACCGGGTCGATGCCCGTTACACGCCAGCCGTCCGGACGCTCAACGAACTCCAACTGCCAGGCGCTGACGATCTGGCCCCGCGAGGTGCCGTCCAAAATGACATAAGAAATGGCGGTAAGGCTCGCCTGGCCTCGGCCGTGGTCGGTTGTAACCTTCACGTTGTAGAGGTAGGGAGCATCCACGTCGGCGCGTCGCAGCGATGCATCGATGCGCGAAAGCACCTGGTCGCGGTCGCGCCCGTCCAACGCGTAGGCCGGGTCGATATAGGCACTGATGACGACCATGTCCTTCTGTGCGACAGCGTCGGCGAGCTGGTCGATGATCTGCCGGACCTGCTCGCGATCGGTCGTGATCAGCCCCTGCAGAATCATCAAAACGATCGAGACGCCCAACGCGATGACCAACGCCCTGCGCGTGCCATCGGTGCGTCGCCGGCGCCACAGGATCAGGCAGATCAGCAGGGCGAAGAACAGCAGCAGCGCAAGTTTGAGCGGGCTCTCGAACAGAATGTTCACGATTGCGTCGATCATCGTGGCCGATTTGCTACCGCCCTATCGCGGCGCCCACGCCTCCAGCATCACCAATGCCAGATCGTAGGCCGCATGGCAGCCCACGGCGATGCCGAACCCCCGTAGCACGAACACACCTGCCAGATAGATGCCCGCCGCCAACCGGAAGGCAAAGCTGGCCCAGTCGAACGCCTCACTGCCGACGGGTTGGTAGTGATGCGCCGCAAACATCGCCGACGAAATGAGTATCGCCACGGTGTATCCCGCCTGTTTGCGCATGCCGGCCAGGTCGACAAGCAGCATGCCCAACAATGAGATGAGGATCAGGCGGAACAGCAGCTCTTCGTAGATGCCCGCGCCCACGCTGAGCACCACCTCGTCGAGCAAGCTTCGCTGGGCGCTCGCCGCCAGCGCGGCAGGACCGATGAGTCGGCTCATCACCAGCAGCGGGCCGGCCAACAGGATGCTTTCGACGGCCATGATCCCGACTGTCGGCACATGAATAACCCAGCGATCGCGACACGCTATGTGCCATGCCAGTAGGATGGCGACCACGGCCAGTGCCGGCAGATGCAGGCTCGTGGCGCCGAAGACCGTGAAGAACCACGCCAGCAGTTGGAAGGCGACCACCCGTCCGTTTGCGTCAGCCGCCGCAGACGCTCCTGCCACCAGCGCGCCGACCTCGTACAAACAGACCAGCGGCAGTAGCAGCGCCAGGCTCGCCAGCGGTTGCTGAGATTCCTCGAAATAAGTCGGAGCATATACTCGGGTTGTGGCTCGGCGTGCGGCCATGCTTGTATCATTATGGGCTGTCTACGGCCTGGTGCAATCATCGGATGCGACGGAGTGATTCATGGCGACCTACACGGCAGATGTGCTGCGGCAATTCTACGACGCGCTGTACGAGCGATACGGCGCCCAGCAGTGGTGGCCCGCCGACACGCCGCTGGAGGTCATGGTCGGCGCGGTGCTGACACAAAACACGAACTGGCAGAACGTGGAGCGGGCGATAGCGCGGCTGCGCAGAGAGGACCTGTTGGATCTGGCCGCCCTGCACACCGTGCCGACCGACCGGCTGGCCGAGCTGATACGCCCGGCGGGCTACTTCAACGTGAAAGCCCGGCGCTTGAAGTCACTGATCGACATGGTCTGGCGGCACTACGAAGGCGACCTGACCGGGATGTTCGCTCAGCCCATGGCCGAGCTGCGCGAGGCGCTGCTGTCGGTGCGGGGGGTGGGCCCAGAGACGGCCGACTCGATTCTCCTCTATGCCGGCCGATATCCGGCGTTCGTCGTCGACGCGTACACCTATCGGGTGGTGGTTCGGCACGGCCTGGTCGACGCGCAGGTCGGCTACGAGGATCTCAAACAATTCTTTGAGGATGCGCTGGAGCCGGATGCAGACCTGTACAACGAGTACCACGCGCTGCTGGTGCGCGTGGGCAAGGAGCATTGTCGTCGACGCGCCCGATGCGACGGCTGCCCGCTGGACCGCTTCGAACATGATCCGCAGACACCCATCTGAGGCGCCAGTCAAACGCCCGCCAAACCGACCCGTGTGAGGGGCCAGGCTGCGGGATTAGATTTCTGCCCAAAACACCGTGCCCGCGCCGCCACAGCGTCTCAGTCGCCTCGCTGGGCGGCTCGACTCACACCGACTTGCTGCGGTACCACTTGAGGAAAATGATCAGCACAATCAGTATGGCCAGGGCAAGCCACTGCCACCATTCCAGAAGGAACGCCAACTCTGTCCCACTCATCTGAGTCTCCTCAGTTCTCGGTCGTTGTCGGCATCTGCGACCACAAACTACCGAGCAAGCTTTTATTCAAGGACCTGCGGGCTGTCAAGCGTCCCGCCGGAATTCCGCTGCCGGCGGCAGTTGCGCGCCCGAGGCGCTCGCCCGCCCATCCTACCGTCCCGCTGGAGGGCTCGCTTGTACGGGCCGATAGAATTGCTATAGTACACAGGACTCGGGGACGTAGCTCAGCTGGGAGAGCGGCGCGTTCGCAATGCGCAGGTCAGGGGTTCGAATCCCCTCGTCTCCACTCGAAGTGGCCGTTCGGGCAAAAAAACCCGGACGGCCTTTCTCGTGGCACGCCACGTCAAACGAAGACCAGACCGGTTCTCCGCCCCTCCAAGGTGGAACGGATGTCCCGATGTTCAAGGGGAAGTCGGGTGCCATGCCCAAGGCCATCGGTTCGGCTTGTTCGAGCGGAGCGGGCATGCAAGTTTCACCATTTGGTTGCCCTCCCCGCATCGCCGCGGGTATACAGGATATTAGAAGGCGGGTAGAACCCGCCCTACAAGCCTCACGGCCCGGCTTGGCCCGACCGTGCCACCTGACCGTTGCCGCATCATCGACGCCAGACCGCTACCGGTGCATAATCCGTTCGCGTGACCAGAAGAGAGGATACTGATCGAGAGGCAACAACACACTGCCTGAGGGAGGTTTTGGTTTGATCGTTCATGCCGTCTGTCTGGTCCTGCCGGCATGTTTTGCGGTAGGTGAGGTCGAGAAAGAAAGGGCAGCCACCATGCCTGTCAGTCAGCCTGTTGAAGCGGGCGATACGATCATTTCCGTCTTCGACCCCTGCGTGCAGCGTGAGGGCGAGTGGGTCTTGGAGGAAAAGCGCCTCTCCGGCTTCCGTCGCAGCCTCATGCCCGCCGCCGCCGGTGCGACACTGGAGCTTAGCTTCGAGGGCGAGGGGGTTTCGCTGCTGCGGGGCTCGCCCTGGCGGGCCTGGCCGACGTCGCCCGGTCAGGCGTTCGGCGTGCGCGGCGACCGGGTCGTCTCCAGACCGGTGTCTGAGGTCCGGGGCTCGCTGGTGGTCAGCGTCGACGGTGGGGAATCGCGGAGATTCGGCCTGCGGACCGCGCCGGTCGAGATCCCGCTGGCCGACAACCTGGGGCCCGGCCCCCACCGTCTCAAGCTCGTCTTCCCTCAGCGGTCCCGGCTTACGGTCATCGGTTTTCGCGTGACACACGGGCCGCGCGGCCAGGTGAGCCTGAAGGTTACCGCCGACGCCCAAGATTACCTCAACGACGTGTCAGTCGATATCCATCGCGACGGCCGACTGACCGACCGGCGTCTGGCACGCAATGCCAATACCGGCGAACTGCTGCTGTGGGGCCTGCCGCCCGGAAGATACGACCTGCACCTTCACGCCCTCGGCTGGCAGGACGCCTGGCTGCGCAACGTTCGCGTCGAGGCCGACTCTACCACGCGACTGTCCGATTGTAATCTGGCGGCCGATCCGCTGGCGCTGCCGCGCGGGTCGATCGTGCAGCCCAACCGTGGGTACCCCGCCTATATCAAGCCGGGCGAATTGCTCACTGTCGTTCAGAGCGGGCGCGCCGAAGCTGCCGATTTCAAAGCCGCGCTGGTGGGCTCGTGGCGGGAGTACGTGCCTGCGGTCGAGTCGGCGAATTTCGATGCCGCCGATTCCCAATGGCGACTTGAGGTGCGGGTGCCGACGGATGTGCCCGACGATCTCTACCACCTGCGCGTGAGCCACTCGCTGGGCACCGATCAGGCCGTCTCTGCCGTGGCCGTCCGCCGTCAGATCGGTCCGACGTTCCGCGTGGTCAAGTTCGGTCATATGGACACCTGGACCCAGCGCAACGCCGAGTATCTCAGACTGCTGGTCGAACTGACGAATCTGATCCACCCGGACCTGCTGCTGGTCGGCAACGAGGTCAACTGGCAGTACGTCGCCGGGGCGCTGGCCGCCTGCGAGGTGCCCTACATGACCACCTCGGGCAATCATGCCCTGCCGGGCTTCGAGCGATACTTCGGGCCGGCCGTCGGGTGGGTCCGTGCCGGCGACGTGTTCATAGCCAATTCCTGCGGAGCCTGGAGGGATCAGGCCGACGAGTTGGAAGCTGCTTTCGCCCACGCTGCAGGCGCGCGGTACCGGATTTTGCAGGGCTTCGAGTACGACCTGCCGGCCGAGCTGGCCCGCAAACTCGGCGTGGATTTCTACGCGTTCGGTCATGGCTTCAGCAGTCAGTCGGCCGACCACCGTGACGAGCACGGCCCGACGGCGGAGCTTCCGTGGCTGCACTTGGGCAAAGAGTTTCACCTGGTGACCATCGACCTGACCACCGGCAAGGCGACGGCCGCCGGGGTAACTGGCTCGCTGTCGGGCATGGCGGCCAAGTACCCGATCCCTCGACACGAGCCCTGGTCGCCGGTTGTCTTCGACCCGCCCGCTGACGGTCGTGCCGGCACCGTACGCGCAACGGTCCGCAACCCGCTGACGGTCGCACTCGATTCAGCGCGCGTGCGATTTGTCATGCCGGCCGGTGCGTATGCGCCCGGCGTGGGTCGAGTTGTGCGCAGCACGCTAAGCGCCGACGGCAGGCAAACCGAAGTCATCGTCGAACTCGACGTTCCGGCGCGATCCACGTTGGAGCTTACCCTCCGCCAGACAGACGAATGAGACAGATGGGTGAGTCGTTCGTGTGAAAAGAGCACCGCTCATCAAGAGCGGCGGCACACGTAGCGCGGGGGCCCCATCCTTTGCGAAGCAAAGGGTGGGAATATTGCCAACTGATTAAGCATCTCCACCGCAACAGAAGAGCCGTTCCACACGTCTGTGCGAAACGGCTCTTTCTAACGCGGTCTCAGGTCGGTTCAGCGTTCTAGCGTCGCACCCGCAGCGAATGAACCTTTCGCTGGACTGTCCGCGCAACCCGTACCCGCTTCTGGTATGAACGGGTACTCGCCTTGACTGTCCCGCCGCCGCGCGTGTTGCCGGTGGCGAAGGCCGTAGCCGAGCCGCTTCGCCGGGCGGCCTGCACACTGCCTCCCGCCGTCGCCGAGCGGCTCGACCC
>CBFCZG010000166.1:0-9456 GCA_965602375.1 uncultured Phycisphaerae bacterium
CCGTGTTGCCTTCCTGAATAATGTCCAGAAAGCTAAGCCCCCGATTCCGGTATTTCTTGGCGATCGAGACCACCAGCCGCAGGTTCCCACCCGACAGCTTCCGTTTCGCGTCCTCGTACTCGCCGAAGACCCGGCGGATGGATTTCAATCGCTTCGTCAGGGCGGGGGCGTCCTCCAATGCCAAGCGCTTCAGACCCGCCAACTCATCCTTCATGGCGCGAAGGTCTTCCGGGTCCATCGTAGCGCGTTTGCCTTCCGAGCTGACCAGCGCCTCCAGTTCACGCACTTTCGCCAGCAGCCCCTCCAAACGCTTCATCATGGGGATAATGCGGCTCGTCCGCAGCGAAAGCTCCTCCAGAAGCGTCACCGCACGCCGACGCCGTTGGTTGATCCGTTTCTGAAGCGGCTTCCTGACCGGCGCACTCAGCCGGGCATCCTGAAGTCGCTCCCAATCGGCCTCGTTCTGCCCCATCAGTTTGTATAGCGTGCTCAGATTGACCGGCAGCCGCCGAGTGATCGTCGGTTTGCCCAGATTCTCCGCCGTCGAAATGCGCATCGTCCGATCGAACGGAAGCTGCCCGTCCCGCACCTGGCACAGCGTCTGCACCGCTTGCGCCATGCAGTAGTCGCTCTCCAGCACCTTCCGACGGAACGCCATCCGGGTCAGCTCAATCTTCTTGGCCAGAAAGATCTCCTCGGGCCGCGTCAGCAGAGGAATCTCGCCCATCTGCGTCAGGTACATCCGCACCGGGTCGTCAATCCGCCGCACGCTGGCCTCTTCCGCCAGTTGCTCCTTGGTCAGCAGCTTTTCCTGGCGCTCCTCCAGCCGGTTGGGTTTGCTGTCCTCGAACTTGAGCTTGCCGGCCTCGGCCTCGTCGATCATCTCGATGCCGTGCTCTTCCAGTTGCAGCAGGATCGCCTCGAGCTTGTCCGGGCAGATGGCCTCATCGGGCAGCAGTTCGTTCATCTCCTCCCAAGTCAGCCATCGCCGTGCCTTACCACGATCAATAAGCTCTTTGACGGCTACGTCGACCGGATCCATCAAGAGGGCCTGAACTTCCGACATCCTTGACCTCCAACTGTTCTCTCAGCGACGACCATCTGGCAGCTCGGTCCCTCCCGCTGCGCGTCGCTTCTCGCTGCCGGTATCCACCTGTCCGCCGATAATCTTAGGCGGCAAAACGTGCCTGTGTGTTCTGGCCTTGTCCACCAACGAAGACCACTGTTCCTCCACCCCGTCCGACTCCCCCGCCCTGCGGATTGCCTGCCCCGCGTCCTTCAACTCCCGGCGGAGCTCGATATGCGCCAGGCGACGCAGGGCTCCCTCGATCGTCTCGGCGTAGTTGCCTCGACGCTGGCCCGCGATTTGCAGGTCCGTGATCAGCTGGCCGTACTCCGGGTCCTCAAAACGTCCGACGAACGCCGCCAGTGCAACCGTCGCACCCCCACACGTACGTAATTCCTCTACGATCGCTGCCAGCCGCGGGTCCTCGACTTGCTCCGCGTTTAGATACGCCGCCACCTGCTCGTACTCACTTGGGTCGTTCAGCAGCACCTCGACCATGTCGCGGATCGCACGCTCTCGCACACTGGGTGGTGCCGCCACCGGGACACTCTCTGCCACGCGGCCCGAACGCCGTGAGCGGGCCGCTGCACGACGCGCCGACGCCAGCCTCCCTCGCAACTGCTCCCCCGACATACCCAGCAGTTTTCCCATCCGATTCAGCAGCAGGCCTTGCCGGATAGCGTCCACCGCCCCGAATGCTTCAGACGTCGCAACGGTCCGAAGGAACTCGTCCACCGCACGCAACTGGCCCGCCGGCGTCTCATCCGCCCGACAGGCCGCCGCGACCACCCGCCACCGGTGCTCCAATGCGTCGGTTGCCTCGCCCAGAAGGGCCTCGAACCCCTCACGCCCCTGCGTCAACAGGAAGTCACACGGGTCTTTGCCCTCAGGGACCCGGGCGAGGCGCACGGCTAACTGTTGCGTCAGGAACAGCTCAATCGCCCGATCGGCTGCACGCTGACCGGCCTCGTCGGAGTCGAACACGACCGTCACTCGCTCGGCGAAGCGCCGAAGTACCTGTACCTGCCTCTCCGTCAGTGCCGTGCCCAGGGTCGCCACCACGTGCCGCAGCCCGTGTTGATGGGCCATCAGGCAGTCGGTGTAGCCTTCCACGAGAATGGCATGGCCCTGTTCGGCAATCGCCTGCCGTGCCTGGTCCAGCCCGTAGAGGTTCTGCCCTTTCTCAAACAGCGCCGTCTCTGCCGAGTTGATGTACTTCGCCGGATCGTCGCCCAGGGCTCGCCCCCCGAACCCGATCACCCGATCCGACGCGTCCCGGATCGGGAACATCAAACGGTGGCGGAACGCATCGTAGTGTCCGCCTCCCTCGCCGCGAGCCCGCACCAACCCAGCCGCCAATAGAAGCTTGACCGATATGCTCTGTCCGGCCGCCGTCGACAGCAGCCCGTCCCAACGGTCATCTGCATACCCCAGGCCGAAGCGCTCAGCCGTCTCGGGTGTGATCTGCCGCTGCTGAAGGTACTGCCGGGCCAACTCGCCAGCAGTCGACTCCGTCAGTCGCTTGCGGAAATACTCAGCCGCCCAGTTGTTCACCCGGGCCAACTGCCGGCGATCCGGGCCATCGCTGCTCGCCGGTCGCCGGGCGTCCAACCTGATGCCCGCACGCTCGGCGAGCATGGTACGGGCTTCGGAAAAGCTCACACCCTCGCGCAACTGAACGAATTTGAAGACATCGCCGCCCGCCCCACACCCGAAACACTTGAAAATCTGCTTGGACGGGCTGACGTGGAAAGATGGGGTCTTCTCATTGTGGAAGGGACACAGACCCTTGTGGTTGCTTCCAGCCGCCTTCAGCGCAACGTGCTCGCCAACCAACTCGATGATGTTGGTTGCTTCGCGGATCTGATTCGTGAGGGCTTCAGCTTGCGGACTGACCACGAGGGACACCACCCCTGCTCGGCGGGAGTATTCGCCCCGAAACCACCACTTTCTTATCCGTACAGCTGGCCGCCCCCGTGGCCAGAAATCCTCGCTCAACGCAATTACGTAAGTATATCACGAAAACCGCGACCCGTCAAACCGACATACCCAACCAAACCCCCCTATCAGTAGTGATGACAGGGACTTGCAATTCCTAGGACGCCTGCCAAGAAGCTGGAATAGGGCGGCTACCAGACTTTGGTGCGCCGCACACCCGTGACGCAAGTACGCCACCTGCAATGATAGCGGCGGGAACCCGTCAGTCTGCGTCGGCAAGCAGCTTTCTGGATGTCAAATCGCTGCACAGCCGACGCGTCGGGCCGCGACGGTTGCTCTCGCGGCAGCACGCGGGGTTTGCCAAGGGCTTCACAAGCCCATTCGCAGCAGGCCCGTGGCCAGAAGCAGGTAGATCGCCCAGCTCGAACTGTCGTTGAGCGTCGTGACCAAGGGGGCCGACGCCAAGGCCGGGTCCACCCCCAGTCGCCTTAGGGCAAATGGCAGGATAATTCCCAGGGTCGTCGCATACAGGATGGCCAGGAACATCGCGCCGCCTACGGCGCACGCGACCAGCGCAGGCGAAACCTCGGAGTGCATTCGCCCTGTTCGCTCCATGAGCGGCAGGATCACCCACGCGATCACGCCGGCCAGTACCCCAAACAGTACTGCCAGACTGCCGGCCACCCGGACCTCGCGCAGGTACGCACGCTTCAGGCTTCTGCCGGCCAGGCCGCCGGTCGCCAGCCCCAGGATCGTCAATGTGGACGTTTGCACGCCACTATTGCCGCTCATCGCCGCGATCGACGGGCCGAACACCACCAATATGGCGAACGCTTGAAGGCTCAGTTGCCCCTTGAAAAACGCCGCCACCGCCACCGTCACCAGTGTGCCCACCATGCAGGCGGCCAGCCAACTGGCGCGAACGCCGACCACTTTCATGGCCGAGGCAGACTCCAGTTCTCGCGGATCGGTGCCGGCCATGATCAGCAGATCTTCCTCAGCCTCCTCCTCGGCAACGTCCATCGCGTCGTCGTAGGTGATCCGCCCCAGCAGCCTCCCCTGATTATCCACCACGGGGACCGCGGCGAGGTCGTACTTGCGGAACACGTTGGCCACTTCTTCCTGATCCTGGTCGGCCCGGACGGTGATCAGTTCCGGCAGCATCACTTGCGTGACTGGCGTGTCCGGTGGAGTCGTCACCAGTGGGCGAAGCGGAATAACGCCCTTAAGGTGTTTCTCGGGGTCCATGACGTACACGTAGAACACATCCCCGCCGATACCGCTGTTGCGGATCCGAACGACCGCCTCGCTGACGGTGGCGTCTTCGGGCACCACCACCAGTGCGGGCGTCATCAACCCGCCGGCCGTGTCCTCCGGGTAGCGCATCAGGTCTTCGACCTGACGCGACTGCTCGGCAGGCATCCGGCTGAGAACCTGCTCAGACTGGTCGGGTGTCAGCTCAGCCAGAACGTCGGCCGCGTCGTCCGGCTCGAGGGTCCTGACCATGGCCGTCAGTTCCTGGTTGGTCAGATCCTCCACAACCTCGCCGCGCGTGGCTTCGTCCAGCAGAGTCAGCACCTCACCGGCCGAGTCCGGGTTGAGGGCGCGCAAGACCTTCTGCTGCTCGTCTTCCTCCAGCAGCTCGACGACCTCGGCCAAATCCTCTTCCGGCGCCTCGGACACGAAGCGGCGCAAGGCGTTGGAATCGTCCCCGGCCAGCAGGCTGCGGATCTGCTCCAGCATCTGTTCAAGTTGCTCTGCCATAGCTCACACGTCCCGTTCGAAGCAGAGGATATTATCTGCTCGACGGTCCGCAAGCACCAAAGCGGAATAAGTGGACGTTGGAGAAAAAGGAACTCAGTGCTGCGCTAGTGATCCCGGCCGTCCGTCTGGCCGATGCGCTTCCGTGCGTCCTCGTTGGCGATGCGTCGCCGGCGCCAGTACGTCAGAATCGGCAACGCCACAAGCACGACGAACGCCGCCAGGATGACCAGTGCTTCACGTAACCCGATGGCCGGCGCGCAGAAGAACCAGGCTGGCGGCATGGGTCAGCTCGTCTCAGGGGGCAGGGGCGACGCGTGTGGTCTCTCACCGCCGGCGCCATCCTCACCGCCCACCAGATGGATACGATTCTTGCCTGCGGCTTTGGCCTGCCTTAGCGCAGCGTCAGCCGCCCGCAGCAGCTCATCGGTGTCGCTGGCGTCCCACGGGAAGCTGGCCAGCCCGCCGCTGATCGTCAGGTGTCCACGACCCGACGGCCCGAGTGCGGGAAACTCGTGCCGTTGCAGCGCCTCGCGGAACCGCTTTAACACCTCGATCGCGGTGGACGGGTGCTTGGACCCGGCGACGCGCGGCTGGTCGGCGTCCCAGAACACCACGCAAAACTCGTCGCCGCCGTAGCGCGTGACAACGTCATGTTTGCGGCAGTGGCGCCGGAACAGTTGCCCGGTCTCGCGGATCAGCTCGTCTCCGACGCTGTGTCCGAACTGGTCGTTGTATCGCTTGAAGTCGTCCAGGTCGAAGATGAGCACCGTTACCCGGAAGCGACTCCGGGCCGCCCGCCGCAAAAGGTCGGGAAGAAACTGCATGAGATAGCGCCGGTTCGGAAGGCACGTCAGGTCGTCCGTTAGGGCCTGAAGGCGCCACTGCCGCGTGCGCTTGGCTGCGGCCAGGACCGCGGCGGTAAGTCTGCCGTAGCGCGCGAGTCGCTCAGCCTGCTCGGCCTGGTACCCGCCGGGTGTCTTGCCGAGCATGATCCGCCCCAGCACCTGGCCCTCATGTTCGATCGGCTGGGTGAGCACGGCTTCCGATAGATGCGGGCCTGCCTGCCCCGCCGACTCGGTCGTCTTGATGCAGACCGCCTCGGCCCTGAAGACATTTCGCAGCAGTCCACACAGCCGGTCGAGCAGCCTCCCGACCGGCTCGTCCAGCTCGCCGAGTACCTCCGCCAGCGCCGCCAGTTCTTCGCCGGTGGCTGCGCGAGCGACCTTGGGCAGGGCGCGCAGCGTTGCAGCCGTGTCGGTGGCGGGCATGTGCAGCGCCTGGTCGAGCTCCTCCCCGTCGGCAGGAAGGATCACATAGTCGTTGGCGCCGGCCTGCCTGGCCAGGGGCTCCAACGCGGGCTCGCAGCACAGCACGATCCGTGTCTGCACGTCGACTTGTCTCAGCCCGGCAAGCGCCTCGGGTAGGCGCCACGACGCCGCGTCCACCGATGCCAGGACCGCTCGTGCGGGCCGACGCGCCAGTTCGGCAATCGCCGCCAGGAAGCTGTTGCAGTGAACGACCTCGGCTTGGGCAAAGCGCTGCTCCACCGTTCGCAGCAGCTCGGGACATTCGCCGATGACCACGAGTCGGCTCTGGCCGGCAAGCTCGTCGATCATGGCTGCGCCTCCTGCGAGTCGGTGCGTCCATCGCGGCCCAGTAGTGCTGCCAACTCCTCCTGCGTCAGCAGGACATCGGGGTGGTCTTCGACCGGGCGGCTGTCCGGTGGCGGCGGGGGACGGCGCGTGGGCGACGTTGCTGCCTGGTGCGGCTCGACGGGTGGATCTGACTGTTGGTCATCGGGCGCAGCTGCGGCGACTGCTTCGGTGGCCGCCGCGGAGGGTGCCGATAGTTGCTCTTCGGGGGCGGTGTCCTCGACAGGGGGCGCCGCTGTCGGCTGGGGCTGTCGCCGCCGGTCGTCTGCCGAGTCAGCCCCCAACGCGTCGAGAACCGATGGGATTTCAGACGGCGCAATTGATGAAGCCAGGTGCCGGCTGGCCAACGGCTCAGCGCGGGACGTGTCGGGCCCGGACGCATACACATAGAGCGCCAACTCGGGTCGGCATTGGTGGGCCAGCTCGAAGAACTCGAGCTCGGCATCGGTGACAGCGTCGAGGCACACCAACACGATGTCAGGGGCGTCTTGCCCCTGAGGCTGCACCGTTCGCGCCAGGGCCTCGTACACATTGTCGACCTGCACGCAAAGTGCACCGGAATCGGCAAGGGTCCGGTTGAACTGCTCAGAGCGTTGTGACGCGGTGCTGGTAAGATGGAGTACTATCGGTCGGCCAGCCCGCTGGGTCTGCGGTCTCAAGCCCCTCGCTCCCGAATCGGCGTTTCGCTGCTACGCGATCGGTCCTCACATAAACTGTAGCATATGGGACGCGCGCGTGTCAAACCGCTTGCCTGCCGCAGATGTGCGATTACACTGTTCGCGATGGTTGCAAACCGCCGTGTAGTGGCAGGCGACAAACTCTCCTTGGCGGCAGTATGGTTGATCGGGGTGTCCTTGCTGGCCGCCCCCGCAGGGCGGGCGTCGACCCCATCCCGAACGGGCGGGGGCGCAGACGCCGTGTCGGTTCTCCGGCGAGTAACTTCCCAGATCATCGCAACGGGGGTCCGTCTAGGCTTCCACGCCGTCGACCTGAACACCGGCCAGACGATCTGGCAACACCAGGCTGACGAATTGCTGATTCCCGCCAGCAACGTCAAGCTGGCCGTCACCACCGCTGCCCTGGCGCGGCTCGGAAAAGACTTCGAGTTCCGGACCCAGTTCATTCGCTGGGGGGCCAACCTGGCGGTCGTCGGCGGCGGCGACCCGGCCATCGGCGATCCAAGGATCTGCGACGCCCGGGATGAGCAGATCACCGACGTGTTCGAGCGGTGGGCCGTTGCCGCCCGCTCACGCGCCCTGACGAGCGTAAAAGGCGACCTGCTGATCGATGACACCCTGTTCGAGGCGCAGCGAGTGCATCCGCGCTGGGCGGGTCAGCAATACGCGGCCTGGTATCGCGCGCCCGTAGGCGGGCTCAACTTCAATGACAACTGCATCGACGTGGAGGTATGGCCCGCCGGCAAGCTCGGCGCCCCTGCGGTTTTCCGGCTTATTCCCCCGGCGCCGCACGTGCAGGTTACCAACAAGTGCACCACGAGTAAGCGAAACAAACCCGTAGTCTGGCGCGCGCCGGACGAGGACCGGCTGGTTATAAGCGGTCGATGCTCGCGGCGCTGTCGGATTGCGCCGGCTGCTGTCGTGGATCCCGGGCTGCTCTTCGGATGGGCTTGTCATACCGTGCTTGGCAGCAACGGCGTCGAGATCGCCGGCACCGTTCGGCGCCAACGGCTCCGCCGATCGGACGGGTCTCTGCCCGAAGGCGCCGAACTCATCGCCGAGCAGCGCACGTCGTTGCCGGTGGTGCTCAGGCGCTGCAATAAGCGGAGTCAGAACCTCTTTGCTGAATGCCTGCTTAAGACGCTAGGGCTGCACCTCCGGGGGGAGGGTTCGTGGCAAGCCGGAGTCGACGCCGTCACCGACTTCCTGCGCGACGAGGGCATCCGCTCCGACCGGTTCCGCCTCGACGATGGCAGCGGGCTCAGTCTCGACAACCGGATGTCGGCTCGGGCGCTGACGGACGTCTTGACGTGGGTGTGGCGGCACCCCGACGGGCAGCTATTGGTTGCCACCCTGCCGGAGGCCGGCATCGATGGATCGTTGAAGACGAGGCTGCGCGACCCCGAGCTGCGGGGCAAGATCAGGGCCAAGACGGGCTCGCTGAACGGCGTCCGCGCCCTCAGCGGTTATGCCGACGCACCCGACGGCACAATTGCCTTCTCCATATTGTTCAACGACATCGGGCGTCACGGCAAGAAGGTCGTCGCTGCCGAGCGCCGGCTGTGTCGAGCACTGTTGGAGTGGGACTCGACCATCGTCGGCTCCACGCGGGACACCGGCCCGTAGTAATCGACGTGCCGGGCAGAGCGTTGATCCTCAAGGCGCGTGCGGGGCGGGCCTGGTCGTGGTGGGGTGTGGTTCGACGGTCAGACGCACGTTGTCCCAGTAATACACACCTGCCGGCCAGTGAGCCTACAGTACGATCCGCAGCCACCTGACGTCTTCGCCGGGTTGGAATCGCTGCCAGTAGTGTCGCCACTCACCATCAGCATCGCGGCACGCCACATACGTACGCCACACCTCGCGTCGTACCGGGCTGGCCGAACCGACCCGTCCATAGCCCTTCACGAAGACCTTGGGCATCCCGACGCTTCCTTGGCTGGGTACCCTCACGTCTACGCTGATTCGGTATTGGCGGTGCGGCACGGCCGGGTAGTAGTCGCTGGCGTAGTGGACGCCGGCTCCGGCGCCCACGCTGTCGTAGTAGGGTGGACGGCTGTAGGCCGGCTCGGGCGCATCGCCCGCCGGCGCACCGTCACGCCGGCGCTGGCACCATTGCGATGCCTGCGAGGCGAGGATGCGCGTATCCATTTGCAGCACGCGGCCGCGCTCGCTCCCGTCCGCGTGTCGCCAAAGCGCGGTCAGACCATGGACGGGGTCCCAGCCCAAGGGCTTGTCGCCCGTGCCTTGTTCCAGCCCGGGATTGACGTTCACCAGTCTGCCGGCGGGCGGCTCCAGGCCGGTGTCGGCTTGGGCAGGCTTGGGTGTCGGCCGGCCCACCAGCCCCGCCACGAGTTGG
>CBFCZG010000167.1:0-9407 GCA_965602375.1 uncultured Phycisphaerae bacterium
CCCCCGCCGCACCGAGCGGTGCAGCAGGATCTCGGCGAGCGGCCCGTCGGCACCACCCCCCAACAGCAGAACGCGTTGCGGCTGGGGATGCTGGGAAACGGCTATGTGGGTCGCCAGTCGGTAATCTCCCCAGTACTGAGGAAAATCTGTCAGGCGCAGCCCGTTCGCGTAAAGCGAGTACTGATCGACAAGGCGGCCAAGGGCAAGATTCTGATATCTTGTGTCGCGGCTAGCCAGAAGCTCCATATGCGGCGCGAATCCCTGCCAGCGACACTGAACCGACCAGCGATCCAGCGATGCGCTTACGCCCGTGCCGGCTCCGATCAGCAACGCGGTCGATACGGCACACAACAGGAGGCGCGTCGATATACGGCCGGATGACTGCGCCTGAAGCCACGCCAGCGGACCCAGAACAGCCGCACCGATCACAAAAAGCACGGTAAACGGATCGAACCGATCGACCAACCAGAACGTAAACGCGGCACCCCCGACCAGGCTGCCGGCCGACTCGACCAGATATACCCACCCTATCTGCCGGGCAGCCGCCACGCGACCCGCCCCTGCCGTGGCCACGACCAATGGAAAGGCCAGGCCGATCATCGCGCCACAAGGCCCGACCGTTGCAACGGCCAGGGCGGCTGCGGCCGAGATCGGCAGGTGCTCGCCGACACCGACGCTTAGATAGCCGCGACATTCACGCAACACAACGACGGTTATAGAGACCAGCAAGATCATCGCGAGCGCCGACAGGGCCAATGCGACGGCGGGCTGCGACAGTCGCGGCGTGACGCCCGCCCCAATGGCCGCCCCGATCGTGATCCCCAGCAGCCAGGCCGACAGTACCACACCCCACGACAGCTCGCCTCCGAAGAACAGAACCATTGCCTCGCGCAGGAGGATCGACTGGCTGACCAGAGCCAGGGCACCCCACAAGAACATGAATAAGGCCAGGGCAAAGCGCCGAGCGATCATGCAGCCGTCCCCGCCAACGAGATTGCACGGCTGAGACGCGCTAGAGCGGCCAATCTCCGCAGAAGACTTCCTCAGCCGGTCCGGTCAGGTACACGTGGTCGTTGTCAGACCACTCGATTTGCAGCGAGCCGCCTGGCAGGCTGACGGTAACGCATCGATCGGCTCTACCGGTAACGCTTGCCGCCACGCACGCCGCGCAGGCGCCGGTACCACACGCCATGGTTGCGCCGCTGCCCCGCTCCCAGGCGAGCATCGATATGCGGCTACGCGTATTCACCCGCACGAAATGGACATTGGTCCGGGCAGGAAAGACGTCGGCGTGTTCGATGGCGCGACCCTCCCGTGGCAAATCCACGCTGTCGAGATCGTCGACGAAGATCACAGCGTGAGGGTTACCCATGGACACACACGTGATGCTGTATTGACGACCGGCGATCGCCACCGGACGGTCGGCGATGGTGGGTCCGTCAAGCGTCGTCGGGATCTGGTCCGGCGCGAGACGGGGTAAGCCCATGTCGACGCGGACCGCCTCAACGCGGCGATCCCGATCGCCAAGCCGCAGGTCCAGATCGAGCACGCCGGCGTCGGTCTCCACGCGGATTTGCCGATGGTCTGCTGCGCTCGCCTCCGCATCAGGACCGACCAGACCGTGCTCCACCACGTACTTGGCGAGGCATCGGATGCCGTTGCCGCACATTTCGGCGCGGCTGCCGTCGGCGTTGTACATGACCATGGCTGCGTCCGCCCGCACGGACGGGCAGATCAGAATCAACCCGTCGCTGCCTATCCCGCGGTGGCGGTCGCTTATGCGCCGGGCCAGGTCGGGCAGATCGACCCTGTCGAGCGGCTGCGTAAAGCAGTCGACATAAACATAGTCGTTGCCGATGCCATGCATCTTGGTGAATCTCATTTCGCGTGCCTCGTATACAGCCCGATCCAGCCTCTGCCAAAGCAAGCCGGCGCTACCCACGTTACTATAGCCTGCCGGTAGACTACAGCCAATGCAGCAGCGATCTCTGACCGGCTAACTCCGGTCAGACATCACGCGGCCGCTCGTACGGGGAAATGGGATTGCGGGTCGGCGGCCTGCTTTGGCGGGGGCAGACGGCAGACGTTTGGCAGGCGCTCAGATCTGGATGTCGATGTGGGCGCGCCCGTCGTCGTCATGGGTGACGCCGTCTGGAGGTCCCTGCGATTCGGGCGTTTGCTCCTCGGGTTGCTCGGAAAAGGCCCGGCCCTGACCGCCGCCCTGCCCCGCGTCGGCGTCAACGGCGGTGTCGCTGTCGGTATCGGAGACGGTGTGTTCGGCCCGATCGGAGCGTTGGGCCATTCGTTGCGACTGCTCGGTTCCGCGGGCCTTCCCGGCGTCATCCGTCTGAGCAGCCTGCTGCTGCTGGACAACGGTCTGGAGTATCGGACCAACGATGTTAGGCGGCACGGTAGACATCTTTGGTCACCTCGCGCATCAACCAGTCTTGCCCTGCAACCGCGGGTTCCGTTTTCGGCGCGAGCCTGCACGGGCAGCAAGCAGCAGACGTCGCGTAAATACTTGCATACAGGGCACTTAACGTTCTCGCTTACAGCGGCAACTCGTGCTTGCGCCGGTTGAGCTGAGCCCGCAGACGCGCCAGGATCGACGAATGCATCTGACTGACGCGACTTTCCGACAGGTCCAGCGTCCGGCCTATCTCCTTCATCGTCATCTCTTCGTAGTAGTATAGGATCAGAATGAGTGCTTCGGCCCGCGAAAGCCCCTTGGTCATGACGTTCTTGATGTCACGCTTGTGGGCTTCGGACATCGGATCGCTGACGCGCTGGTCTTCCAGCACGTCGATCTCTCTGACGTCTTTGCTGGAGTCGGTCTCGTAATACTTGCGAGAGAGCGAGACCAGACCGATCGCCGTCGCGTCACGGACCAGTTTGTCGAGCTCCTCGCGCGACAAGCCCATGTACGCCCCCAACTCGTCGCTGGTCGGCCCCCGACCCAACTCAAGCTGGAGATGGCGTATGGCGTTGTCCAACTGATGGCCTCGAATGCGGACCAGGCGCGGCACCCAATCCCAGGTTCTCAGCTCGTCGAGAATGGCCCCACGTATGCGCGGGGCGCAATACGTTTCGAACTTCACGCCGCGTGACAAGTCGAACGCGTCGATGGCGGCCATGAGTCCGAAGATGCCTGCAGAGATCAAGTCGTCCAGTTCGACTTCGTCGGGCAGTTTGGCGTGCACGCGTTCGGCGTTGTACTTGACCAACGGCAGGTAGTGCTCCATCAACTGATTGCGAAGACTCTGGTCACTGGATCGCTTGTATTGCTTCCAGACCTGCTGCACGTCCGTTTGCATTCGAGTCATTCCACTCCTCCTTGAGCGGCTAAGCTATGGATACTGTGGGTCTCCGTTCACGTTACGCGGCCTCTTGCTGGGCACCCTTCGACGGCGCCTTCTGTGGGTCCCGATCGGCCGGGCCGGCATCCTCGCCCGCCTCGGGCCGCTCGGACTCGTTCTGTTGATCCGAAAGTTCCTTGTGCTTCTGGCTGACGTGCTCCCGCACCACCAACAACCCCGCCCAGCCGACGATCGTCCCGATCACGACAAAAGCCGCCATCACCCACAGCGCCCGTACGAGGATCGTCGTGGCAGGATTGCCGACTCCCAGACCGCAGAATATGGCGGCCGAGAAACCCAGCAATCCCAAGCATGCGGCGGTGCGACAAATCATTCGATAACTCTTTTCTCGGCCATCGTCCTATCACGCCCGTCAGAACAGGAAGTTCACCACCCGCTGCCAGAAGCGGCATTCCCGCCCTGACGAGGACACGTCCTTGGCCAGGCGCGACGCAACAGCGAGCAGACACGCGCTGGCCGAACTTCGCGGATAGCGAAGCACGACCGGCACACGCTGCCGGACCGCCTGCGGCACATGCTCGTCGCGCAGCACATACCCACCCGTCTCCAGACGGATCTTCAGGAACTGCTCGGCGACGCGGTCGAGACGGGTCTGCGTCTCGGTCGCCTCCGATCGGCTGGCGGTCATGTTTACCACGACACTGATCGGACTTTGCAGGCCCTCCCGCACGAGCACTTTGGCAGTAGCGTACGCGTCCGTCATGGCCGGAGCCTCGGGTGTGGTGATCAGGAGCACGCGATCGGCCGCCGAGGCCATCGTCACGACGTTCCGCGAAATGCCTGCCGCGCAGTCGAGCAAGAGCAGGTCGGCGTCGTCCTCCAGGCGATCCAACGCGCGGACGAGCTGCTGCCGTTCAAACTCGGACAGGTTCGCCACCTGGGCGATACCGGACGCGCCGCTGACCAGTCCGATGCCCCCGGGGGCATCGGCCACAATTTGATCGATCTGCCGCCGGCCCGACAGGACGTGCGAGAGATTGTAGGGGTTGTGGACGTCAAGCAGGATGTCGGCGTTGGCCAGCCCCAGATCGGCATCGACCAGAATCGCGCGGTGCCCCTGGACCGCCAGGCCGATCGCGACGTTAACCGCCACATTGGTTTTGCCCACGCCCCCTTTGCCGCTGACCACGGCCACCACCTTGGCGCCTCGGCGTTGGCTGCGCGCCAACTCCCTGAGCGCTTGAGCCTGATCTGGATAGCCGGAAACCATGCTCGCTCCTAGTTCCCCGCCACGCCGCTAAGACTCTCGGGACCCAGGATCAACTGGGCAAGTCGACGTCCCGAACTCAGCTCGATATCGTCCGGTACGTCCTGCCCGGTCGTCACGTACGAAAGCTTGGCGTTTACCTGCTTGACCACGGACAGAATCAGGCCGAACCCAACGGCTTCATCGAGTTTGGTGAATAGGATGCGATCGATCCCGATCGGCTCGAATCGATCGATGGCGCTCAGCAGCACCCGCTCGTTGCAGTTGCTGGCCAGCACCAAGTGGACCTCGTCGGGTTTGACGGCCTGGAAGAACCCTCGTAATTCGTTGAGCTTGATCGTGTCGTTGGGACTTCGCCCGGCGGTGTCGACGAAGATCACGTCGTGCTCGCGCAGGCTGTGGACGGCGTCCTGGAACTCGCCCGGGCTCAGCACCACCTTCAGCGGTACGTCGATGATCTGCGCGTACGTACGAAGTTGATCGACCGCCGCGATGCGATACATGTCGATGGTCACCAGGGCGACCGAGCGTCGCTCGCGGAGCCTGAAATTGGCCGCAAGCTTGGCGATCGTCGTCGTCTTGCCGACACCCGTAGGCCCGACAAGGGCGACAACCTTCGCCCGGTCGGTCCTGTCGCAGACAATCGGCACCGCGGGCGGGACCATCTGCTCGATATAGGCGGCCAGCTTGGCCCGGACGGTCTCGGGATCGGCGACCTGGCGGTTGCTGAGTTCGCCTCGAATCTGCTGGATCAGCCCGACAGCGACTTCCTGCGCCACCTCTTGTTGGATGAGGTGCGAATAGGTTGGGTGCAGGTCTTGCGGAACCGAAGGCAGATGGGCCCGACGTGACTCGCTGAGCAACTCCTGCACCAGCGAGCGGACGGCCCCCATTTCGCGGTGGAGCTGCTCAACCGCCGTGTTCGAGGCGGGGGCAAGAACCGATTGGCCCACAGCCGCATCCTCCCTGTGCGAGCCCCGAGCGCCGGAATCGTGCCTGATGGTACCCTTGCGGGCGGCGCAATGCAAGGCATTTGCCTGTTTTGTAGCCGTAATTTCCACCATCCGCCTTGCGCCGAAACCCAGCACCCCCCCCTGCTGCACGGTTCGCGTGTGAAGAATCACAGCGTCGGGACCGAGGTCCCGCTTGACCTTGACCAGGGCGTCAGCGATCGACCGAGACCGGTACGTTCTCAGTTTCATCTGTTAGCACCACCATTCCACGTGACTGGACTTGGACGGACTTAACGATTTCGTTGTAGGCCAACACGGCCACTTGAGGCATGGCCGGCTCGATAATGCGCCGGACGGCGGCGCGGATCTGCGGGCTGCACAGGATGACGGGCGTCTGGGCGCCGCCTGCGGCCTCCAGCTGCTTTCGAATCGCCTGCACCATACGGCTCTGAAGGTCCGGAGGCATGGTTACGAACGTGCCTCGTTCGCTCCGCTCAATATGCGAGTTAATCCGGTCCTCGAGCTTCGGATCCAGCGTCATGCAGTGGATTGTATTGTCGTCGCGACGATGTTGCTGGCAGATGGTGCGAGCCAGGGCGTTCCGTACGTATTCGGTCAGAACCTCGACGTCCTTAGTCCTGCTCGCCCAGTCGCCGAGGGTCTCGAGAATCGTTTCCAGATCGCGGATGGCCACCCGCTCGCGGAGCAGATTCTGCAGGACCTTCTGTACCTCGCCCGTCTTGAGTGTGTCGGGTACGACGTCCTCGACGAGCTTGGGCGAACGCTTCTTGAGGTTGTCGAGCAGCCGACTGACCTCCTGGCGCGTCAGCAACTCGTCGGCGTGGCGTTTGATGACCTCCGTCAGGTGGGTCGCCACCACCCCGGACGGCTCGACGACGGTGTAGTTACGGTACTCGGCGGTGGCTCGCTGGCCCGGATCGATCCACAGCGCCGGCAGGCCGAACGAAGGCTCGGTAGTCTCTGTGCCATTCAGTGGCTCGGTGACGGCGCCCGAGTCGATCGCCAGGAGGTGGCCGGGCATGGCTTCGCCGGCGGCGACCTCGATGCCTCGCAGCTTCACCGAATATCGATTGGGCTCCAGGGCCATGGCATCACGAATGCGGATCGGCGGCACGACGATGCCCAAATCCAGGGCAATCTGGCGACGGATCATGGTAATACGGTCGAGCAGATCGCCCCCCTGCTTGCGATCGACCAGCTTGATCAAGCCGTAGCCGACCTCCAGCTCCATCGGATCGACACTGAGGTAGGTCTCGACGGGCTCGGACTTCTTCGACTCGGCGGCCTGGGTCTTGGCCGCCTCGGCCCGGGCGCGGCTACTGCGCGTTCGCCGAATCAACCACGCCAAACCCGTACAGCCCCCAGCCAACGTAATCAGCGGCAGAACCGGCAGAGGCGTGAGCGCCAGCAGCCCGAGGAACGCCGCCGCCAACACCAAGGCGACAGGCTTGGAAGTCATCTGGCCTATGAGTTCCTCGCCGAGGTTCGTCTTGGCCGTCGAGCGCGTGACCAGCAGCCCCGCCGCCACCGACACAATGAAGGCGGGTATCTGAGCCACCAGCCCGTCACCGATGGTCAGCTTGGTGAAGGTCTGGAGGCATTCCATCAGCCCCATGCTTCGCTCGACCATGCCCACGTAGACGCCGCCGAGGATATTGACCAGGGTGATGATGATGCCGGCGATGGCATCGCCGCGAACGAACTTGCTCGCACCGTCCATCGCGCCGTAGAAGTCGGCTTCGCGACTGATTTCGTCGCGCCGTCGGCGGGCCTCTTCCTCGTTGATCACTCCGGCGTTGAGATCGGCGTCGATAGCCATCTGCTTGCCGGGCATGCCATCCAGCGTGAACCGTGCCGCCACTTCGGCGATACGAGTCGCCCCCTTGGTAATGACCACGAACTGGATGACCACGATGATGATGAAGATGATCAACCCGACGGCCAGTGAGCCGGCGGCCACGAAGTCGCCGAAAACCTGGATGACGCGTCCGGCCGAGGCCGTGCCCGTGGCCGGGTCGGTATTGGTGAGAATCAGCCGAGTGGTGGCCGTGTTGAGCACCAGTCGAAACAGCGTCAGGCCCAGCAGGAGCGACGGAAATACGCTGAACTCCAGCGGATTGACCATATACATGACCGTCAACAACACGACCGCAGAAACCGTGATGTTGACGGCCAACAGGAAATCCATCAGCCAGGTCGGAAGCGGAATCAAGATGACCAGGATCAGACTGGTCGCGACGACCGGGAAGATCAGGCCTCGATTGGCCTCGATCATCCTGAGCGGCCCGTATGGAACTGTGTCGGCCAACGGCATCGATCGTCGCTCCTGACTCTACGGCTCACGCGCCGGTCGCAACGGCCCGCGGCGTACGGCCCGTCAGTTCATAGACGTACGCCAGAATCTCGGCGATCGCCTTATAGAACTGCGACGGGATCTCCTGGCCCACCTCCACCAGACGGTAGAGCGCTCGGGCCAGCGGCGGGCGCTCCACAATCGGCACACCATGCTGCACGGCCAACTGCCGAATGCGCTCGGCCAGGTATCCCTGGCCCTTGGCCACCACTTTCGGTGCGGCCATGGTTTCCTCATCGTACCGAATGGCGATGGCGATCTCGGTGGGGTTGGTCACCACGACATCGGACTTCGGCACCTCGATTCCCATGCGCTGGAGGATGAGTTGGACCTGGACGCGTCGGCGTCTCTGCTTGACGACCGGATCGCCCTCCATGCGGCGCATCTCTTCCTTGACCTCCTGCTTGGTCATCTTGAGATCTTGCTCGTGTTTGTAGCGGTTCCAGAAGTAGTCGAGGATCGCCAGCACCAGCAGCACCAAAGCCAGGCGAAGCCCCAAACTGAACAGCATCTGCCCGCCGAGTATGAGGGCCTGACCGAAATCCAGGTGGGTGGCGCCAATGATCCGCGGGAGTTGCTCGCGGATGGTCAGATAGGCCGCCCCACCGATGATGACCACCTTGCCCACGCTCATGCCCGCGCGAACCAGGTTGCGCGCCGAAACGAGACGTTTGAGCCCGGTAAGCGGGTTCAGTCTGCTCAACTGAGGGACGAGGGGCTTTCCCGTCAGCAACAGGCCCGCCTGCGCAAGGCCGGTGACCAGCGCAAGCAAAGCCAGAAACAGCATTACAGGCAGCGCGCAACCTGCCAAGGTCAGCACAGCCCCCGTGGCGGCCTCCCGAATCGTATCGCGTCCCGCCTCCACACGCCCTGCACCGTTCAGACACAGACGCACCAACTCGCCCAGGCGCTCGAGGAGGCTGGGCATGAAGAACTGCAGCAGGAGCACGGCCCCGAGCAGTACCACGCCAGCCGACAGGTCGGCGCTGCGAGCGATCTGCCCCTGACCACGGGATTCCTCACGGCGGCGTGGGGTCGGGGCTTCGGTTTTTTCGCCGGTATCGCCGGGCATTTGCCTAACTCAGGCCAAACAGCACATGCAGGGCCGAGAACACCTCGTCCATTCCCTGACAGAACAAATCCTCTATGCCATACAGACTCAGGCCGGCCACCAATAGCGCCACCATCGCCCGTATGGGAAAGCCAACCACCAGAATGTTGAGCTGGGGCACGGTGCGTGATACGAAGTTCAGCGACACGCTGGCCGCAAACAGCGCGATCAGCGCCGGCGCGGCCAGACGGATTCCCAGAACCATCGCCTGATGCAGGGCGTCGACAAGCAGCCGGGCCGCGTCCTCGCCGGCTACAAAGGAAAGCACCGGTACGGCGGCGAAGCTGTCCATCAGACAGCGAATCAACACGTGATGGCCATTCAACGCCAGAAAGACCACCAGAGCCGTCATGAAGTAAAGCTGGCCCAGAACGGTCGTCTGGGC
>CBFCZG010000168.1:0-9369 GCA_965602375.1 uncultured Phycisphaerae bacterium
TTCACCCACACCTGCACCGCCTTGGCGCGGCGCGTCAGCCGTTCGTCGCCGCTGCTGCCGTGCAGGCAATGCTGCAGATGTGAGGGAAGCACGCAAAACACCTCGATCGACGAGAATACGATCGCCGCAATCACCACGATCGGCAGCACGGCAATGAACTTGCCCATGATGCCCACAACGAATAACAGCGGCAGAAAGGCGATTACCGTCGTCAGCGACGATGCAAGCACCGGAAGGGCCACGTGGCTGGCACCGTTAATCGCCGCCAGCGCGGGCTCGTCCCCCACGCGAACGCGGTGACGGAAGCCATCCGACACGACGATCGCGTCATCTACCACGATGCCGGTCACCATGATCAAACCGAACAGGGTGATCATATTCAGCGTTTCGCCCGTCACGTGCATGACGATCAGCGCGCCCGCGAACGACACCGGAATGCCAACGGCCACGTACAGCGAAACCCGGAAATCCAGAAAGAAAGTCAGCACAACAATCACCAGCACCATACCGAGCACGGCGTTGCCCAACAGCATGTCGATTCGGGCGTCGACCTGACGCGAACTGTCGGCCCACGCAACGAGATGAAGCGGTGCCGGCAACTCGGGCTTCTTGGCCGCCACGTATGCGCGAACGGCTTCTGCGATGGTGCTCGTATCCTGGTCCGCCGTCTTGAACACCTCGAGCACGGCGGCTGGCTTGCCGTCAAAACGCGCCAGCTTGTAGTCGTCCTCGAAGCCGTCGGCGATGGTGGCGATCTGCCCCAGCCGGATCAGCGTGCCGTCCGGGTGGGCGATCACCACCAAATCCTCGAACTGCTGGCCCGTGTATCGCTGGCCGGTCGTTCGCAGCAACAACTCTTCACGACGCGTCTTCAGCGAGCCGGCCGCCAGGTCCAGGCAATTCTTGGCCACCACCCCAGCGACCTGCTCCATTGTCAGCCCGTACTGCGATAGCGCTTCCTCGGACACCTGGATCGAAATTTCGTAGTCGCGCACACCCCGCAGCTTGACCTGCGATACCGCGCCCAAACCCAGAAGCTCGTTCTTGATCTCCTGGGCCCACTCCTTGATCGCACGCTCCGGCGCATCACCGTAGATGGACACGTTGATCACCTGCGCCCGTGCGATCACCTCCCGAACCACCGGCGTTTCGGCTTCCGGCGGGAAGGTGTCGATCCGATCCACGCGATCCTTCACGTCCAGCAACACCAGTCGCGGATCGGCCACGTCGGAGCGAAGCTCGACGATCGCCAGTGCCGCATTCTCCTCGGCGCGCGTCCACACCTTGCGCACGCCGGGCAGCCCCTCGAGCGCCTGCTCGACCTTGACGCACACCCCCTCCTCGACCTGCTCGGGACTGGCGCCGGGGTAGGCGACCTCAACGGCGATCCGGTCGAGGGAGAACTCCGGATACGTCTCCCGCACCAGAGCCATACCCGCCAGCACCCCGCCGGCCAGGATGCAGATCATCAGCACATTCGCGTAGACCGGATTGCGTACGCCTGCGGTTATGAGCCCCCGCAGCCAGGACATGTCATCTGACCCCGCCGAGCACCGCATACGACAGGCCCGTGCGGACCAACCTCTCGGCCACCCCCCGCTGCCCCATCGCCATCCCAGGCGACGGCGCGAGTTCATGTTGCGGTGCGGCGGCCGTCATCACCTCACCGACAGCCAGACGCATCCCTTCGACCGCCCGCGGCAACGGCGAGACGACTACTTGGTCCCCGGGCTTCAACTCACACACCGAGTCGGTGCCCTCGGCTTGGCCGGAATCCACTCCGCCCCGGTAGGCGACCAGCACCTGCTCGCCCACCCGACGAAGCGTCGGCACGCGCTTGACGACCAAGCGACCCTCTCCCGAATCGTCCGCCTCGGGCTCGAAAACATACACCGTCTGGCGGTCGTGAATGGCATGCCAGGGCACGACCAGGGCGTCCTCCAGAGGCTCGGTGGGCAGTTCGGCCCGACAGAACATCCCCGTCGACAGCGGCGGGTGTGAATGGCCCTTGTCCGCCGCCACCTTCAACGCCACGTCGCGAATCTCCACGATCACGTGCGCGGTGCGCGTAACCTCGTCCAATCGTTCCAGCCGCGTGATCCGGCCCGTCCAGCTAAGCTCCTGCCCGAAGAGCGTCCACGTCACCTGTACCTGCAGTGACGATTCGACCGGCTCACCGTCGGCGTCGGTGAACGCCGCCAGATCGGTCCAGCGAAGCTCGCGCGGGTCGATCACCACCGGCAACTCCAGCGCCTCCAGATCGGTCAGCACCGCCATCTGTAGATGCGCCATCACAACCTGCGTGTTCTGGGCCAGCACCGCGTCAACCCGGGCATCGAACGGACAATAGATCCTCGTCTTCGACACCCGCAAGTTGGCTTCGTCCAACTGCGCCCGCTTGATGCGCAGCAACTCCTGCGTCTCCTGAATCAGCAACGGAATCATCGCCAGCCGACTCTCGTAGCCCAACACCTCGTCGCTTTGACGAAGATGACGATCCAACTGGGCCTCGACCTCCAACTCGGTGGCCGAGTCCTGGGCCAGAAGCCTGCGATCGCGCTCAAGGCTCTGACGCGTCAACTCCTGACGTTGCCGCGCCAGTTCGAGGCGTTGCGACAGACTTTCCTGCTCCTGTTCGCGCTGTCGAAGTCCTACCTCCAAACGGGCGATCTCGGCTTCGATTTGCTTGACCTGTGATACGTGCGGCCGGGGATCGATCTCGAATAGCAGCTCACCCCGGTGGATCACATTGCCCACCGCCAGATCTTCGTGGACCTTGACAAGCTGGCCGCTCACCTCGGGGATGATCTTGACCTGACGCTTGGGCCGCACCGTGCCGTAGCCGACGATCGGCGCGTCAAACACGCGCGGCTCGATCGTGACCACCTCGACGCTGGGTACATGGGTTCCCGTTTCGCGCCGTTGGGGGTGGGGTCTGGTCGCGACCAGCCACACAGCCATCAGGCCGCCCAGAGCCAACACGCCCCCCGCAGCGAAGCCATTGACGATCAGACGTTTCTTGTGGGCAGGAAGCGACATAGTCAGCAGTCCACCTCTCCCGAAGCCGGCCGGAATATCGTGGTATCCAAATCCCTTCGCAGTCTGCTGGGCCACACCGTCGCGTCTGCCCAGCTACTTCGCCCTCGCTCGGACTCGCGCCAAACCAGCATTATAGCGTCAAAGTCGCCGGAAGCACTATGCTCAGGCCCGGTTCACTTCGGTCGGCCGAAACACGACGACGTCAACCGTACAAGGACGCTCCATCCATCGCCGCCGACCTGGGGCGCGCTCCCCCATTGCCACTTCCACCCATATAGGCGCCGACGAGTGCGTCGCCCCGCAACACGGCCGCCCGATGAATCGACGGCCAGCGGTGGTGAGTCATATAAGTCGCTGTAAAAAAAGTAGTTACAGGCCGCCTCGCCGGCCCCGCTGCGCCCCAGTACCCGACCAGGAACCGAGCGGCTTGCGGGATTGCGCCCAGCCTAATGGATCGGATGTGAGCGGCTCAGGGCGGCAGGCGCAGCCGTCACCGGCCATCGGAAGTGCGAAGCTCTCTGCAAATCATGGCCTCCACCGAACAACGGATTCGCAGCAGCCGTCGGGTCGCGTCGACCCTCTCCAGATCGTGGCACGCAACCTTCAGGGCCGACACCAAGGCAGCTATGGTGTCCGGTATGGCGGCTGCCGCTTGGCGAGGTACGGTTACGTCGATGATCTGGCGGTGCTCCGGACTCAAGTACTTCGGCAGAGACGCCGGCGAGAAACGATCCGGAGGTTCGCCCTGCCCCACCAGAACCTGCGCCAGCGCCACCCGCGAGCCCTCCAAGAGCGAGAGCGCGTACGCTGGATTCCCGCGCACGGCTTCAGCCAGGGCGTGGGCCAGGAACGACCACGCCACGACCGCTCTTGAGATCCTGGTGTTCTCATCGACCGGCTCCCGCGCCTCATGCTGGCAACGAGCCGCCGCATGGAGGCCGGCCAGGTTACATCCCCCATCAACCAGAACGGAGATGGGATAGGGACCGACGTATGCGGCCGTCAGCCCTTCGGGTGTAACCACGTGCAGGTCGAGGTATGGCCCGTCGGCGAAATCGATCACCATCTCGCTATGTTCGCGGTCTTCGGTGAAGCTGCGTCGTTTGCTCACATTCCATCCATCCAGGCACGATAGGGCATCCTCCACGGAGGCGAAGTAATCGAACCGCTCCGACTCGATGCAGCCTCGAAGGTCGATATCCGAGAAGCGATCGGCCGTCCCGGTGGCAAAGGATCCCGTCAGCCAGAGAGCGCGCACCTCGCGCGTGCGCTGGGCCCACGCTTGCATGATCGCCAGCACCTGCTCCGCCCGTCCTGTTTCCTTCACGGCTGCAATGTCCTATTCATTGGCTATCTGCCGTCGCCTGCGTCCGGTCTGTTCCGCTCTATGACCCAGACATACCGTCCAGGGAAACCGCGAAGCTCATCCGGGCCGAACTCGCTTCCTTCAATGGCGTGGCGAACGATGGCGACTCGCTGCTAGACACCGCGTGCCGATCCCGCCAAGCCCGATCCCCGAACTGCATTTGGGCTATGGACGACGTCTTGAGTATGCCCTATCCGACACGCAACTGCAATGCCGAGGTCATCACCGTCGACGCAGCCCACAGCGCCGGGCAAACGGCAGAGGGCACAATCAGCGATGTTCGCGCAACCTGCTAAGGAATGCCGAACTCGGCCGCGAACAGGGAAAAGTCGGCCAGGTCGCAGTCGCCGTCGATGTCCAGATCGGCACCGTACCAGTCAGGCAACTGCCCCGGACCGTTCATGGCGGCCACGAAGATCGCCCAGTCGCCGGCGCCTACCTGTCCGTCGAGGTTCAGATCGGCGAGCGAGTTGACCGGCCCGGGGATCAGCGCCCACGTCGGGTCTGCGGTGAGCGTGTCCTTGCTGTGAATGTGCACATCCAGCCAGTCCCACGCCACCTGTCCGCCGGGAACATGCGTCACCTGTGCGCACGCCGACCGCATGGCGTAGCTATAGCTGGCCGCGTAATCCGGGTCGGGGAAATCGGACGGACCCACGTCGTCCACGAAGGCATTGTTCACGTCCAACCACGTGGCGTACGGCAGGCTGCCGCCCTGACCGTCGTGGTAGTGCGTGGGTATGTGGTACGGCGCCGAACGAAACGAGTTGTAGTCGGGATGGGTCAACCGATCGATCAGCGAGCGGCTGAACCAGTTGATCATGCTGCCGGTGTCGAAACCGATCTGCCACATGTGCCCCAGCACGATCATCATGAAGTCGTCCTGCCAGGGCGACGTGTAGTGCGAGCACTCGGGGTCGAGGTTTGCGTCGGGCCGCGACGTCGTCGCCTGAGCCTTAAAGTATCGAATCGACGGGAACAGCCCGTTGATTACGAAGCGGTCGACGTAGTCGGCGATGTTGTTGTTGGTCTTCTCGATGAAGTACGGTTTTTCGATATCCCCGTCGGGCGCCATGTTGGCCGCGTCGGCGATATTGCGCAGCGACCAGGCCTGGGCCCGCGTGTCCTGCGTGTGGAGCAGGCCGAGACTTCCATCGCCGCCGCGATACGCCCAGTTGTTATACGCCAGGTTGCGGCCGGCCCAGAAGTACATCTCCTCGAGATAGTAATAGTCGCCCGTCACCAGATACGGCACATAGGCCAGCGACGGCTGGTGAGACGAGTCGACCGTCCAAATCGTATTCTCCGTGTCGAGCGAAGGCGGCAGGGCGTCGGCTGGGCTCGTGCCCGAGAAGTCCCACCAGCCGGCCCAGATCGTCGGTCGATCGTCGATGCTCATGACGTGCTGGTAGAACGAACGGTTCGGGTCTGACTCGCGGTAGTGGATCGGTATGCTGCCGGACAGGTCGCCGCAGTTGAGTGTGACCTCGCGCATGCGGTTGTCCCAGCTCAGCAGGTAGCGGGCCGCCCATGTTGGAAGAAGGCCGAGGTCCTGGCGGCCGCCGGTCATCGGGAAGTAGGTGGTGATGATGCCGCTGCCCATGATGTCGTGGCTCGACGTAAGCCAAGTCGAATACGCGCCCGCCATCGTCGACTCGGGGACCACCAGCGACGTGTCGTAACCGCCCAGCAGGCCCGAGGCGATCAGGTAGTCAAGATCGTAATGGACCTCAATCTCGGGCGGCTCGCTTCCCAGCCAGTGCACCAGCCGCCACCGGGCGTTGGCGTTGTGGGTGAAGCCCGTCTCCTGGCGCACGGTAGCCGGGCTTGCGTAGCCCAGACTCAGCGCGAAGTCGTACTCGATGTTGCCGCGATACTCGGTCCAGCCGTTCTCGACGACCGTCTCGATGCGCATGCCGTCCCAACCGGGATACAGGCGGACGCGCCATTGAACGTTGAGCTGTTGGGCGACGTTCAGATCGAAGTCGCGGATCAAAAGCTCCGAACAGACCGGCCCCTTGACCCAGTACTCGGGGTCGGCGATGTCGTCCAGCATCTGCCGCGCCGAGATCTCGGTGGGCACGTAATCGACCGTCAGATCCATCGCGGCCTCGAAGTCGGTCGCCAGCAGTTCGGCCTTGGCGACGTAATCGGCGTCGCTCCACACCACCCCGTCGAGGATGTCGACGGCTACCTGTGCGGAGGCCGGCATTTCGGGGATGACAAACGAGACCAGCGCGTGCTTGACGCTAGTGTCGGGGTAACGAACCTTCACGTCGGTCTGCGTAGGTACAAGTTGTCCGGCGATGCGGGCGGTCACGCCGTCGGCGACGTCGCCTCGGGCAAAGCCCAGCGACAAGGTGACGGGATAGTTCGCAGTGGTCACGCCGGCCTTCTCATGGATCGTCACCGAGGTCACCAGCGGCATCTCCGGCGCCGCCAGCGTGGTCCGGCTGATCACGTTCGACAGGTCGGACGTGTTGCCCTCTTCGTCCTTCGTCTTGATCGCGATGTAGTAAATTGCCGCCGGCTGCACGCCACCTACGATCGTGAACTGCTCTGCGCTGCCGGCAGGCTGCGGCGCGGGCTCGCCTTGCACCGCAGCGCTTGACGCCCAATTACCCTCCGTAATGGGGTCGGTACTATAGCGAACGTCGTACTCGGCGGCCTGGCCGATCCCGCTATCGTCGCCCGGTGCCGTCCATGTAAGGTCGATCGTGATCATGCCCGCACTCGGTGAGGCCAGATCGCTCACCGCTGCCGGAGCAGTCACGTCGGGCGGAAGCGTCGTGGCTGCGACCACATTCGACAGATCGGAGGCATTGGGAATCTCGTCGAGCACCTTCAGCGCGAAGTAGTAGGTGCTATTCGGGTCCAGGCCGGTCACCCACAGAGCCTCGGGCACACCCGGTGCCTGCGGCACGAGATTCTGATCGACCAGGGCGGCTGACTCGAAGTTCGCCTCGGTAATCGGGTTTGCGCTGGCGCGCACCTCGTAGCTTGCTGCTTGGCCCGTCATGTCGTCGTCGCCCGTGGCCGTCCAGTTCAGTAGCAGCTTCCTGGAATCCACGTCGCTGACCGACAGATCCGTCACCGCGGCCGGCGGGGTCAGGTCTTCCGGCTCGGTGCTGCCGCTGGCCACGTTGGACAGGTCGCTGATCTGCCCCGCGCCATCGCTGGACCTGACCGCGAAGTAGTAGAGCGTGTCGGGCGTTAGGCCGGCCACCTCGAAATTCTCAGGCGCGCCCGGCGGCTGAGGTGCCGGCTCGCCCGCACATTGGGTGGCCGCATCCCAGTTGTTCGGGTCGATGGGTGACTGTGCGAAGCGGACGTCGTAACTGTCGGCCGCGTTGTCGGGCCCGTAATCGTCGCTGGGCGACGTCCAGGTGAGCGTCACGCTGTAGGGCGTGGCCTGACTGACGGCCAGATCGCCGATCGTCGTCGGCGGATTGTCGGTCGCCTCGACTGTGTGCCAGGCGTGTATGACAGTCGGGTCGTCCCAGTTGCCTTCGTAGCCGTAGAGGATGTCGGCGCCGGCGTCATACGCCATGCCGTAAAGCGTGTGTCCACCGGAAAAGAGCAGGTCCTCGACCTCGACCACCTTGTACGGCACGGGCTCCCACGTGCTCGACGCGTTTTCGATGTCGGTGACGCGATAGAAGTAGAGTTTGGCTTTCAGCGTCGAGGCGTCCTTGCCGGCCACCACGATGTTGGCCGTCGTCCCCGGCGACACCCGTTCGGCCGAGTCATACTGATCGGGGTACTCGTATCCGGGCATCTGGTGTGCCGTCGTGTCGTAGTAGATGACGTCGGTCTTGCCCATCGGGTCGTTCCATGGATCGACCGAGGCAAGACGGATGCCACGCACATCGCCAACGGCGAGGAGGTTCTTGCCCGCCGCCGGCGTCCAGCCATCGGGCACCTGGAATAGTCCCCGTCCCACGTAGCCCCAACTCAGGCTCCGTCGCGTCGATTCGCCCGTCCCGTCGCGGTTGATCGAACGGAAGTACTGGGCGGACACGCCGGGATAGTTCGAGTAATAGAGTCTGTCGTCGGTGCTGCGATAGGCCAGGCTGTGCGCCGTCTCGCTCACCGCGAAGCTGTTCAACACCGTCGCCACGTTCAGGCCCGCAATGTCGGAGCTGATCACCGGCGCCGGGATGTCCAGCTCGTAGATGCCCGGGCTGCCCGGCGCATCGGACAAGAACACTGAGCCCGCTCCGCCGTTACCGGCTGGATAGTAGGCCAGCCCGCCGCCGTAGATTTGCGGCGTGCCGGCAAACGCGCGAACCGCGCCGAGGTAGTCCAGCTCAATCTCGCCGCCTTGGCCAAACGCAACCGGACAGAGCAGCAGGCTCAACGCCACCACCAACACACCGGTACGCTTCGGTTGCATGAGTTCCTCCTGGAGAGCCCTCATTGTCTGTCACCGCAAATCGAAACCAAGGCTCCCCCGCGAAGTCGCAAACCCGGACAGACAGCGGGGCCGGTTCTCGCACCGACCCCGATTCCCTGCCTTCACGCCGGTGTGGGCGTCGGCCTTACGGCTTGGTGGGCGCGCGATGACCCATGTTGTCTTTGACCACGCTATAGTCGCTGGTGGTCACGCGGCCGCTGCCGTTAAGGTCGTAGCGCTCGTCGGTGTACTCGCCCATGTGCGCCTTGACCTCGCTGTAGTCTGCGGTGGTCACGCGGCTACTGTTGTTGGCATCGCCGGTAAGCGTGCAGACATCCAACGAGAGCGCCTGTACCACAAGCCCCGCAGCCGGCGTAACGTTGTACCATGTCTGGTTGACCAGTTGCGTGCCCTGCTCGACGGCCTTGAGCGTTGCTCCGGAAGGGTCATTCGGATCGATCTGGTAGCTGAACGCACTGCTGACGTCAGGTCCGCCGCCCATCTGGACGATCACGAGCGGATCGCCGCCCGGCAGCGTGATCGCATCGGAGAACACCAGTTTGATCAC
>CBFCZG010000169.1:0-9315 GCA_965602375.1 uncultured Phycisphaerae bacterium
GTCGCAGAGCGTGTTGACGTCGGCCGGATCCACAGCGGTCAGCAGCTCGTAGTAGTTGCGCATCAGCTCGTCGGGCACGCTCATCAGCTTGCCGAACATGTCGTGGGCCGAATCGGTGACGGCGACGTAGTTGCCGAGCGATTTACTCATTTTCTCGACGCCGTCCAGGCCCGACAAGATGGGCATGATCATCACGACCTGCGGCGGCTGCCCGGCGTCGCGCTGGAGGTCGCGCCCGACCAGGTTGTTAAACGTCTGATCGGAGCCGCCCAACTCGACGTCAGCCTCGATGGCGACGCTGTCACGTCCCTGCAAAAGAGGATACAGAAACTCGTGCAGGTAGATCTCGACGCCGCCCTTGTAGCGTTTCTCGAACGTGTCGCGCTCGAGCATGCGCGCGACGGTCATCTTGCTGGCCAGCCGCAGCGCGTCGGCTAGCGAGAGGTCCGCCAGCCATTCGCTGTTGCGCCGCAGTTCGAGCCGCTCCGGGCGCGTGTCCAGCACGCGGCCCGCCTGTTCGAGATAGGTCTGGGCGTTGGCCTCGACCTGGTCGCGCGACAGCGTCGGTCGGGTCTTGCTCTTCTCAGAAGGGTCGCCCACCATCGCGGTGTAATCGCCGATGATCACCACGGCCTTGTGGCCGAAATCCTGGAACTCGCGGATCTTACGGAATACGACCGTGTGGCCCAGGTGGATGTCCGGGGCAGTCGGGTCGAGCCCGAGCTTGACACGAAGGGGCGTGTCCTGTTTGCGCGCACGTTCGAGCTTGGCGCGCAACTCAGCCGGGCTGTACACCGCTTCGCAGCCGCGAAGCAATACCTCAAGCTGTTGCTCGACACTCGGAAACGCCATCGACCACCTCATGATGCATGCTATCGGTGGCGGGAGTCCAAATCAAGATGAGCGGGGTATTCGGGACTCTACACCGGCGTTGCAGCGTCCAGGAACCAATTGCCGCGACGTTTGGCAGGTGTCCAGACAGCTCGCACGCGCCGGCAAAACGGAGTGGTACGAGCGCGGTCCACGGGATGGAAGGCGGCCGAAAGTCGGATCGCAACGGCAACGGCCGGACCGGTCGCGCCGATCAGGTTCGGTGTCGATTCGCACTTCAAGGTATCCATCAGGAGGATAGTGCAATGGCAGCGTGGGTGTTGGTCTCTCTCGGATCTTCCGTGGGGTACTGAGGGGTTGATCGGGCGGCTGACTCAACCAGTCAGAAAGGAGATCACCAGCACGACGGAGGCTACTACCAGCGTGCCCAGCCCAACCCACCCGATGATGTCCTTGGTTTGTTGATTGAGCCGTTGGAAGGGCCGGTCTATCACCTCGAAGGTGCCGCAGACTGCCTGGGCTACCATCGCCCGAGCAACTTCGACACGGTTCAAATCGGTGTTGTCCGAGTGGCCGTCGGATTCGCTTTGGTCGGTATCGTCGACGTGATCGGCAACATTTGCCGGGTCGTCCCGGTCCGAAGATTGCTCGGCGTCTTGCGGCTGGGCTGATGGTTCTTCCCCGGCGTCCTCGACGGCCTCGGTGTCAACGGCGCCTGCGATGAGTTCGTCGAGTTCGTTGGCCTCCTGTTCGGAAAGCCCGTTCACGCCCTCCGGTGATGCGCCTTCACGTTGGTCGTCGGCAGCAGGCGGCTCCGACCGCTTGGCCGGTTGTGCGGCTGGCTTCTTCGGCTTGGGCTCCTGGCCGTCGTCCCGCACGCCGGAAAGCAGGGCCTCCAGCTGAGCGAGCTTCTCGTCGACGGGGTCCGCTTCGGCAGCACCCTCAGCCGGTGCATCCGAGGGAGACGGGGAGGCGCTTGCGGCGTGTTGTCCGTCGGCGCCAGACTCGCCTTGGGCAGGCGTTTGGTCGGTCGCGGGCCGCTCTTCGCCGGCGCCGACCTGCTCCGCCGCGTCGGCGGCGAGCCCCTCAGCCTGAGCGACGGCCTCCTCGACGTCGCGGGCGGACATCTCCGCGAGCGGGTCGCTTCCACCGCCAGAGGGTCTCTCGGGTTGTTTGTCGCTGGCGTCGCCGGGCACGGCTCGATCCCTCTTCGCTCCGTTGGCAGGGGTCCTATCGGCCACCCAGGGGGGGCGCTTGACCGGGGTGGGTTGCTGCCCCGTGCGGGGGAGGCCATAATCAACCTGTGTCGGTACCACGCTTCCATTACGCGGGGTTGGCAGAGGCAGCAGAGCCAGCAGCCCAAACGACGCCATCAAGCCCGCGGATCGAGCTTTTCGGTGCTGAGGCACGACACGCATTGGGCGCCCGCCGTCTGCGGGTAGGTGAGCCCGTCGTGTTGTTCGACGGAGCTGGGACCGAGGCTGACGCACGCATCGTGTCGACTCCTGGCGGTCGTGAGCGGCTGTGTGTCGAGTTGGCCGAGCGCAGGGTGGTGCCACGGCCGTCGGCTTCGTGTCTGACGGTGGCGGTGGCGGCGGCGAAGGGCTCCCGGCAGATCTGGCTGGCCGAGAAGCTCACCGAACTGGGGGTCGGGGCGGTCTGGGGCGTGAATTTCGCGCGCAGTGCCGCTCGTGCCGGCAGGGCTACCATCGAACGTTGGCGGCGTCGGGCAGTGGAGGCGGCCAAGCAGTCGCAGCAGGCGTGGTTGCCACAAATCCTTATACAACAGGATGTTAGCACTGTAACGGAGCAGGCGGGCGGCTTTGAGGTGCTGCTGGTGGGTGGGCCTGGCCGTCCGTTGCTGTCGGTCCTGCCACAGGCGGCTGCGCCGCGCTCAATCCTGCTGCTTATCGGCCCGGAAGGGGGCCTGACCGCCCCAGAGACGGCTGCCCTGGAGGCGGCGGGCTTCCAGACAGTGCGCGTGGGCTGTACGACCCTTCGCGTGGAGACCGCGGCGGTGGCGGCGGCATCGGTGATCGTGGCGCATGCCGATGCATTGGGTAGATGAGATGGCCGATTGGGTACGTGGGCATCCGTATGGATGCAAGGCGGAGACGCGATCACGAGAAGCATGATCGTTTCTATCCCCGATGTTGAAACGGATCGAGTGTACCAGAATAATCAACACGTTTTGGGCTGTGTTACCGGCCCATGTTGCCGAAGACGGCATGGATGATTGGAGGCGAGATAGTGACCAAGCAGGGCGCAACGAATATCACCTGGCATGAAGGGCACGTCGACCGGGCCAACCGTGAGCAACTGCTGAAGCAGAAGGGCGTCACGATTTGGTTCACGGGGCTGAGCGCTTCGGGCAAGAGTACAGTGGCGTTCACGGTGGAGCATGCCCTGGTTGAGTCGGGACGATTGGCCTATGTGCTGGACGGCGACAATGTGCGCCACGGTCTGAACCGGAATCTGGGCTTTTCGGCCGAGGACCGGGAGGAGAACATCCGGCGCATCGGCGAGGTGGCCAAGCTCTTCGCCGACGCGGGGGTGATTGTGCTGACCAGTTTCATCAGTCCGTATCGCGCCGATCGGGACAAAGCGCGAGCTTTGCACGAGCAGGCCGGCTTGCCGTTTATCGAGGTGTACGTCGATGCGCCCTTGGAGGTGTGCGAGCAACGCGACCCCAAGGGACTGTATGCCAAAGCACGGGCTGGCGAGGTCAAGCAGTTTACGGGGATCGACGATCCGTACGAGCCGCCCGAAAAGCCGGAGTTGGTTGTGCATACCGACAAGCAGACGCCGCAGGAGGCGGCGGCCAGCGTGCTGGAACTACTGGAGGAGCTCGAAATGGTCGCTCCTGCAGAATCTCAAGCGACGTGAACGGGCACGCGTCTGGCAGACACTAAGGTGCTGCCTCCGTTGTGTCCTGATGGTGGATTGCGGCGCGCGGCGGCCTGGAACGACCGACAGGTGGGTGGAGTAATATGAAGACAACGAAAGACGGATTGATTGAGCCTCACGGCGGCGAACTGATCGATCGAGTAGTGGGCGGGACGGAGCGTTCGGCCATCGAGCAGCGACTGGCCAGTATGCCGAAGATCGCCCTGCCCGAGCAGCAGCAGTGCGACCTGGAGATGGTTGCCATCGGGGCATTCAGTCCGCTGACAGGATTCATGGGATCGTATGACTTCCATGCCGTCTGCGACCGAATGCAACTCGCCAACGGACTGCCTTGGGGCATTCCCATCACGTTCTGCGTGGATCGGCAAACGGCCGACAGCCTGGAGCCCGGCCAGGAGGTCTGTCTGACCGACGAGCAGGATCGGCCGCTGGCGGTGATGACGCTTCAGGAGAAGTACCCGCACGACAAGGGCAAGGAGGCGGAGAGAATCTATCTGACCGACGACGTCAAGCACCCGGGCGTGGCGGTGTTGCAGAGCCGGGGCGAGGTCTGCCTGGCCGGTCCCCTGGCGGTGCTCTGTCCCCGGCACGAGCCGGAGTTCGCCGAGTATCGCCTGCCGCCGCCGCGCACTCGCGAGGTATTCTTGCAGCGCGGGTGGCAAAGCGTGGTGGCGTTCCAGACCCGAAACCCGATCCATCGGGCACACGAGTACCTAACCAAATGTGCGCTGGAGATCTGTGATGGGCTGCTGGTCCACCCACTGGTGGGGCAGACGCAGCCGGGCGACATCCCGGCCGACGTGCGCATGCGGTGCTACCAGGTGTTGCTGGAGAAGTACTATAATCCTCAGCGGGTACTGCTGAGCTGTATGCCCTCGGCCATGCGATATGCCGGACCGCGTGAGGCGGTGCTGCACGCGACGATCCGCAAGAACTATGGATGCACGCACTTCATCGTGGGGCGCGATCATGCCGGAGTCGGCGATTACTACGGCACATACGATGCGCAGAAGATCTTCGACCGAATTGATCCGGCGTTGATGGGCATTACGCCGTTGAAGTTCGAGCATTCCTTCTACTGCCAGCAGACCGAGGGCATGGCGTCGGACAAGACGACCAACAGCAGCAAGGAGCAGCGAGTGTTTCTCAGCGGCACGAAGGTCCGCGAGATGCTGCGTGCGGGTCAGCGCCCGCCGGCCGAATTCACTCGTCCCGAGGTCGCCGATCTGCTTATCGAAGCGATGAAGGAGTAAAGGGGCACTGCACGAATGAGCACTATCGAAAAGGTGGCGATTATTGGACTGGACTGCGCCGATCCGGTGCTGACCTTCGAGCGATTCATCGACGATCTTCCGAACCTCCGGCGGCTGACGGCATCAGGCACGTTCGGCAACCTCGAGAGTTGCATGCCGCCGATCACCGTGCCGGCTTGGTCGTGCATGGCCAGCAGCAAGGATCCCGGCACGTTGGGCGTCTACGGGTTCCGCAACCGCGGCGACCACTCGTACGACAATCTGACGATCGCCACCAGTCTGGCGATTCGCGAGCCGCGACTGTGGGACGTGTTCAGTCAGGCCGGCAAGCAGGTGATCGTGCTTGGGGTGCCGCAGACGTACCCGATCGTTCGGCCGGTCAACGGCTGCATGGTCACCGGGTTCCTCACACCGGTGCTGCCGGGCAAGCCGCCGCAGAAGTACACCTATCCGCCCGCGCTGGAGGCGGAGATCACGCGGGAGGTCGGCGAGTACCTGCTCGACGTGAAGGGCTTCCGAACGGACGACAAGCGCTGGCTGCTCGACCAGATCTACGAGATGACCGACAAGCGGTTTCGGCTGGCCAAGCATCTGCTGACGACGCGGCCGTGGGACCTGTTCTGGATGGTCGAGATGGGTCACGACCGCATCCACCATGGCTTCTGGCAGTTCATGGACCAGGATCATCACCGGTATCAGCCGGGCAACGAGTTCGAGCACGCTATCCGGGACTACTACAAGCACTTTGATGAACTGCTGGGCGAGATGCTCGACGTGATGGACCTGGACAAGACAGCGGTCTGGATCGTCAGCGATCACGGCGCGCAGTTGATGGAAGGCGGTATCTGCTTCAACGACTGGCTCATTCAGGAGGGGTATCTGACGCTGAAGCAGCCGCCGGGCGGACCCACACGATTCAGCTTCGATCTGGTGGATTGGTCGAAGACCGTCGCCTGGGGCGAGGGCGGCTATTATGGCCGCTGTTTCGTCAACGTGGCGGGCCGAGAGCCCAACGGACAGGTCTCGCCGGATCGATACGAAGCCGTCCGCGACGAACTGATTGCCAGAATCCAGGCCATTCCCGACCACCAGGGCCGACCGATCCCGACGCGTGTGTACCGACCGCAGGAAATTTACCGCAGCGTACGCGGCGTGCCGCCTGATCTGATCGTGATCTTCGGCGGTCTTCGGTGGCGGAGCGTGGGTACGGTGGGCAACGACGCGATCCATACGTTCGAGAACGACACCGGCCCGGACGACGCCAACCACGCTCAAATGGGAATGTACTGCTTCAGCCACCCATCGCTGGCCGGCCGAGGACGAGACGACACCGCCACGCTGTACGACGTGGCTCCGACGGTGCTGGAGATGCTCGGCGAGCCCGTACCCGCGGATATGCAGGGCAGGTCGCTGCTGGACGCGGACGGGAGCCGGCGGGCTGGTGCGTGAGTGTGCGATGCAGGCATGTCAGGCGAGACCCCGTGGGCGGTTGCGGCGGCGCGGCCAACGGCCCGTCTTGCGCCGGCCGTCTCGGCATGCGACCGGACCCGGCTCAAGCAGACCCGACCTGCATGGTGTCTGCTGAGGTCAGTCCAGGCAGGGAGGACCCTTAGATGAAGGCGCTGATCACCGGCGGGGCGGGCTTTATCGGGTCGCATCTCGCCGAGCGGCTACTGCAAACCGGGCACGAGGTCGTTGTGGTCGACAATCTCAGCACGGGTAGTCTGGACAACCTCAGGGCGATCGAGAACCACCCGCGGCTGCGGTTCGTATACGACGATGTGCGCCACCCCGAGACGATGCACATCCTGATCGAGCCGTGCGACGTGGTTTTCCATCTTGCCGCCGCCGTCGGCGTGCAGTTGATAGTCGATCAGCCGGTGCACACCATTGAAACCAACATCCACGGAACCGAGGTGGTGCTGGCGGTCGCCAACAAATTCCGCAAGACGGTGCTGCTCGCGTCGACCAGCGAGGTATACGGCAAGAGCGAAGCGGTGCCGTTCCGCGAGGACGACGACACCGTCCTGGGGAGCACGCGGTTCTCTCGGTGGTCCTACGCGTGCAGCAAGGCCATAGACGAGTTTCTGGGGTTGGCCTACCACGCCCAATACGATCTGCCGGTGGCCGTGGTGCGTCTGTTCAATACGGTGGGGCCTCGTCAGACCGGTCGCTACGGCATGGTGATCCCGCGCTTCGTGACGGCCGCCCTGAAAAACGAGCCGCTCTGCGTGTACGGGACGGGCAAGCAGAGCCGGTGTTTCGCCTACGTGGGCGACGTGATCGACGCGATGGTGGCCCTGATGACCAGCGCCGACGCACCCGGGCGAGTGTACAACATCGGCTCGAACGAGGAGATCTCGATCGACGCACTGGCCGACAAGATCATCAAGATGACGGCCAGCAGGAGCGAGAAGAAGTATCTTTCGTATGAAGAGGCCTACGGCCGCCCGTTTGACGATATGATGCGGCGGGTGCCGTGCCTGGATCGGATCAAAGAGACGATCGGCTACGAGCCTCGCACGAAGCTGGACGACACGCTTCGCGCGATCATCGACGACATTCGTTGCCGGCTGGGCCGATCGGAGTAGGTCAATGGTTCGCCGGATGCCAGCGCAGCCGATGTCGCCTGATCGTGGACCTGTTCGGAAACCGGAACGGATGCTATCAGCAAGCCGAACATCGCTGCCCGTCGCCATGGTTGTCCTGTTTGCGTGGCCGGCGTGCGCGTGGGCCGACGAGACTGCCGAGTTTCGCGCCGGGCCGCTGACGCTGGCGATCTCACCTCAGGCCACGGCTCGCTGTCGCATCGAGCGAGAGGGGAAACCCACGCTGGTCGGTGCGGCAACGCCCTTCTGCTCGGCCGTCGTCGATGGAAGGACGCTGACGTCTATCCGTGTGCGCCCGGCGAATCGCGGTCTGAATTTCGAGTTCCCGGGCTCGCCCGTGGTCGCGCGAATCGTCATTGAGTCGAAGGACGACGAGTACCTCCAGATTGAAGTGGCCGACGTGCGAGGCGATCCCGACGAGCTGCGCTTCGTGAACGTTCGAGCAACCGGCACGACGGATGTGCTTGCTGAGCGTTTCCTGGTGATTGACGACATGCGGGTAGGCCTGATCGTGGATTCGCCGACGGTGCGACTGAGGGGACTCGAGGGCGCCGGTGGGCGACTGATAGCCACCGCCTATCGGGAGTTGCCGGGCGTCGATCCCAACACCGCCATGATCGGCCGCAGGGCAGCCTTGTTTGCCTGCCGGGCAAGCGAGCTGTCCGATCGGGTCATGACCATCGAGCAATCCTTTGGTATCCCGATAGGTCTGAAGGGCAAGATCAACGAAGCGAACCGACGGCCGTACCTTCTGGCCTACGATGTGACACACGCCAACATCGATCGACTGATCGAGTACGCCAGCCGAGGTGGATTCGGCTCGATCCTGGTACAGACGGATAGCTGGGCCGATACCAGTCGAAGGTACGAGGTGCCTGTTAAGAACTTTCCGGGCGGGGTCGCGCAATTGAAATCGGCCGTCGGCAGGATCCGAAAAGCCGGCATGCTGGCCGGCGGCCACTTGCTCGCCACAGTCGTTCCGAATCACGGCGCCTACGTAACGCCCAGGCCCGACCGCCGCCTGTACGTAGATGCGCGCGCGACGCTGAGACGAGACGTTGACGCTTCCGCAGACCGCATGGAGATCCTCGAGGTCCCGACCGACTGGCCGACAGACGGTGGCATGCAGTATCTCCGCGTAGACGACGAGATTGTTGCTTACACCGACGTGTCGGTGACGCCGCCTTACGGTTTCACTGGCTGCAAGCGCGGACAGTGTGGAACGAAAGCGACGCGCCATCCGGCTGGGACACAGGTTGGGCACCTTCGGACTGGCACCAGTCGCCGGACGTTTTTCATCGACCACGAGACAGATTTGCTCCAGGAGCTGGCGGGCGACGTTGCACGTGCGTACGAGGCGGCCGGTTTTGACTGGGTGTACATGAACGGCAGCGAGGCCGTCCCCCCGCCAGTGTGGTACACGGTCGCCAATAGCGAACTCGTGCTGCTCCGGAAACTTGTCTCGCCACCCGTAATAGTTCAGGCGGCGGCCGAATCGCGATTCTCCTGGCATTTGATGACCCGGACGGGCCAGCGGGATTACGGGTGGATTTCCGATGACCCCAAGCTGGAGGTGGACTATGCCGTAGCTCGTTCGGTCCCCCGCGCTCGGCGGGCGATGATGATAGCTGATATCGGTTGGCTGCCGATTCGCTCCGGCCGATGGGGAATGCGCCGCACAACGATCGATGAGGTGGAATACGCTTTCGTCAAGG
>CBFCZG010000170.1:0-9295 GCA_965602375.1 uncultured Phycisphaerae bacterium
ATTCGGTCGGGCCACAGCCATACGGCGGGGACAGTCTCGCAAAAAGTCGTGATTTCGTGGACGATCAGCGGGATACTTCGGTCACTGCCAGGAAATCTCGCGCGGAACCCTTCCAGTTCAGCAGGCGCCGCAAGGGAAAGCATCCAGAATTGACGGCCGTCTGCCGCGGTGCCGACAGGCGTACGTCGGAAATCCAAGCGCGTCCAGGCACCGTCTATCTTTCCTTCCAGTTGAATGTCCATCGATCTTCGCCCAAGTGCGCCCGTCGCTTTTGCTCCCAGGGACTGAATGACCCAGGCAAACGTATCGACCCGGACGGGCTGCTCAAACTCAGCCTGTACCCACGCGGGCCCGCTATCTGCTGCAAACCAATACTGCCACCGCCCGTCTCTGGGCGCTACGTTGTTGTCGAACGCCCACAAGGGACCGGACTTGCCCCTTCCGCCGCTGGAAGCGACACGGGTAACCAACACACTACGAAAGGGCTCGACCTTATACAGATGAATATCGCCCCATGGTCGGGCGCCTTTTGCCCAGACCTTCACGTCGCGCCCCGCCCGGCTCGTCAGCAGGGGCACTGCTGCGGGGGGACGGTCGAATACGTACTCCACGTGATGATCGTGCAGGAAATCCAGGTAGTTGCCCTGGTAGGAACGGCGATGCGTCGTCGTGAGACCGACCGCATCCACCAGATAAAGATCTGTGAACACGCGTATCGCTCCGGCAGGTTCCATGCAGACGCGCGCCGTTGAAGGAAGGTTGTCGCGCATCCATCGCGATGGTTCAACGACGATTGCATTCATCAGGCCCACGTGCCTGTCAAAGCGCCTCACGAAGTTTCGTACGGGGAACAGCGCAGCAGCAACCAGCAGACCGACCCCCGTCAGCAACCCGGCAAGGCGACGGCCTCGCTGGACGTAACGGGCCACATGGTGCCACACGGTGTTGCCCAGACTGGCCAATATGACCGCATAGAGCGGCCAGAAATACGACACATAGCGGTCCTCGACATTGAAGTCATGAAGTTGGAGAAACGCCCTGAGTAAGAAGAAGATCAGAGGATAGAAACTCGCCCACAGCAAGGCCCAGCGGCGTGTGGCCCGGCCGGAGAACAGCGCAACCAAGGGCGACACATAGGCCAGCAAGAGCCATTCCGAAGCCCAGTAGTATTCGCCCCACCCGAACGTTGCCTGCAATCTCGCCACGAGCGCGGAGAAGCTTCCAAACGGGGGCAACACAACGCGCGTGCCCAACGCGCTGGGAAACAGACGTCCCGTCGTAAGGTAGCACGGTAAGATCAACGCCCCCAGGCAGGCCGTCCAAACACCGTACGCAGCAAGGATGCGAACGATGAGTCGCCAGCCGCCACCTTTGACATCGGGCCGGCGAGGCGCGCGCCTGCGCGCATCGGCCAACACACCCACAAAGGGTATTGTAAATAGCACGATTGTCAGTTCCGGTCGAGTGGCACAGAGCAGCGCGGCGACCAGCACAGGGCGCCAGAACGCCTGGCGCCGGACCATCCAGTCGAGCAGCAGCAAGACAAGAAAAGCGGCCAGAGGATTCTCCATCCCCGCAAAGACGCCCCAGAGGAACTGGGGATGTCCACAGAATAGCAGAAACAGCATGCACAACTTCGGGAAACCGATTCTGTCGTCTTCGCCGGTCAGGGCGCGCCAACAACGCAGATAGCGGTGGGCCGTCAGCAAGAACAACGCGGCATTGGTGACGTACAAACCGACCAGCAGGCTGAGTTGGATCTCAAGCGACCACGTGAGCAAACGCGTGATACCGCAGATCATGATCAGCAGATAGTAGTAGAGAATGCCGGTCGTACCCGCTGAATGTTCGCCAGGGTTATACGAAAAGAGCGAGTAGGGAGCGGTAAGGGCTTGTTTCACATAGCCAAGGTATATGTATGAATCGTCGGATGCCGCGTACAGCCAGCCGTGACTGGACCACTGAAAACCCACGAAGCCGAACAGGACCAGCAACCATGGCAGCAACTCCGTTCCGCGCAGACGTGCCGGACCAAGCCAGCGAGAACTTCGCGCCGGCTTGCCTATCTCTGCCGTCACATTCCTCGCCATGGACGCCACGCTATTACCACGGACTGTGTCTTCAGCGATCCGATCAAACGGTGTCACGCTGCCGCAGCGAGCAAAGAACTCGCCCTCGCCTGGCGCACGTTGCCGGCGTTGAGGAACGGCTCCGACGTTCAGCCCACGTAACCCATGCTCCGGAGTACTTTTCTTTCGTGCTCAGGAATGGCGGATCCGCGCGGGGTCGGGGGCCGGGGCGGATACGCCTTCTGCCATGCAGCCAAACGTTCAGCCAAATCTCTTGCCACCTTCGGATGGGAACGGAGCCTATTTGTCCGCTGACCGTCTGCCTTGACACCGATCTCCTGCAGCTCGATCTCGGCTGTCCCCCATGGCCGACGGTTTTGCCGACTAACGACGTAATACCACTGGTCGCCGTAGATGCCCACCATGTTGCTAAACCGATGAGTTTCCATCATGAACTCGGTGGGGAACTCGTTCTCGCCGGCCTGCCCGCGCATGTGCCGACACAGTGACATCCCCACGCACTGGTCAGGAATCGGCACGCTTACGTAGTCCAGGATGGTCGGCATCATGTCGAGCAATCGAACCGGAGGCTTGATCACCTCGCCACCGAGGTTTCGGCCGTGATGATAGAAGATCAGCGGCACGAGCACCTGTGACTCGTACAGCAGCCGGCCGTGACTTTCGGAGTCGCGGACGTTCGGATGGTCCTTGAGTCCCTCGCCGTGATCGCTGGTGATCACGACCAGCGTGTCCTCCCAGCCGGGCAGCGACAAAAGCTGTCGCAGGAACTCGCCTGTATCCCTGGAAACCTGTCGAACCGACTGCAGATATCGTTGGCTCTTGCTTTGCGGATAGAGCGAGCGTAATGCCGGCCGAATGATGCGGCCATTGGCATAGCTGCGTTCGTGCACCTCCATTACGGTGAAGAAGAGGAAGACGGACTTTTCCGGCGGTGTCATGGTGGCCAGGCCCAAGGCACGCTCATACAACTGGCGTGACGTGCGGACCATCTTGCGCTGTTTCCGGCCGTTCTCAACGATTGGCCGCGCCTCGGGCATCCAGCCCCACGCCGACTCGGGGTCGACGTCCAGGTAGTAATCGAACCCTTGCGCAAAGCCGAAGACCCTGTTGATGTTGGCGTTGGATACGAGCGACGCTGTATAGTACCCGTGCTTTCGGAGGATCTCAGCAAGCGTCACGAATTCCTCGGGCAGCGTCTGGTTGCGCTCCACATACAACCCTAACGTCCGCGGATACACCGACGTCAGCATCGACCCAATAGACGGCCGCGTCCAGCTGCACTGTGCGACTACCCGATCGAACCGGGTGCCTGAAGCAGCGTAGTAATCGATCTCTGGCGACGTGTCCTCGCCGCATCCATAGCAGCCCAGCTTGTCGGCCCGCAGCGTGTCGATGAGGATCACCACGACGTTAGGGCGCTTCGCCTTGGGTTGCTCAGCCACTTGATTGGGGCCGCTGCCGCAGCCCGGGATCAGGCACGTCATCGCTGCGGCGGTACCCAACTCAGCGGTGGAGCGCAGAAAATCCCTTCGACTGAACTGGCGCAGGGCCCTCCCGCCGGTCATCCCCACATGCGTTGTGACCGGTCGCGGGCCAGACGGCCCGGAAAACGTTTTGTGAAACATCCGCATTCAATCAACCTCCAGGGATAAGTATACACAAGTCTGGCCGCTTGTTTCAAGCGCAACCGGCCATCTCGACCTTTGTGTGGCCCGTTTTTCTGACGTCCCGGATGTTGCCGCTGGCCAACAGAGTAAGACACATGCCGAAGACGTGTCGCAGGCGAGCCGGTCACAGCACGCGCTCATCGCGTCTCATATGGGTCCGGATTGGCGTTGCGGCAGGGAAAGAAAATTTCCCCGTAACCTCAGTCAACTGAATGTGAGACAGAGCGAAAGCGATGACGGATGATACCGGCGTGTAGCCCGCCGCGGGCCGGTTGGCACGCGGTCTGTAGCGCTTCTGGACAACCTCATGCTCACCGAATATAAGCAGCGGGTCGGTCCACTCACCAATGAGGTGGCGAATGGCCAGAAGTAAGCTGTGGCAGCGCTTGTATGACACGATCTGCCGCATCCGCGTAATCGATTCCCATTGGCATACCGAGACCGAGCGGGCGCACAACGCCCATCGCGGGCATGACCTGTTCAGCCTCTGGGCCTACTTCCGGCGCGAGATCATCGCCCAGACGGGCAAGGACGTGGGCGAGTTCTTCGCTCAGGCCAAGACCGATCGACAGAAGTGGCAGCTTCTCAAGCCGGTGGTCGCGCGGGCCTTCAATACATCGTACTATCGCCACAACCTCGTGGCCTACCAGCAGCTCTTCGGCCTGAAGCAGCCGGAGCTGACCGACCGCAACTGGTCGCAGGTCAACACCCGCATCAAGAAGCTCTCGGCCGATCCGGGCTGGTACCGGCGCGTCATCAAGGCCAAGTGCAAGATGGACATGGCCATCCTGAACGTCGATCTGTTCGAGCCGGATTGGGAGCCCGATTTCAGTCGCCCCGCGGTCCGCTTCGAGCAGATTCTCTACGCCGATCGCGAGCGGATCGGCAAACTCGAAAAGCTCACCGACCGAAGCGTCCGCAGCGTGGCCGGTTTGACCGACGCGTTGGACAAAGCGATTCGCCTGCACAAGCGTCGCGGCGCCGTGGCCATCAAGCTCGGCCACGCCTATGGGCGGACGCTGGCGCACGAGAGGCACGGCAAGGCGGCAGTGCGTGCAGCCTTCGAGAAAGTTCGGCGCGGCCGCAAGCCCACGCCCGGTCAGAACAAGGCCTATGAAGATTTCATCGTGTTTCTGCTGGCCGACCTGGCTGGACAGCACGATCTGGTGGTCCAGATTCACACAGGCGTTCAGACCACGTGGGGACACGTGCCCGACTCCGACCCGCTGCACCTGTGTAATCTGCTGCGAGAGTTCCCCCAGACGCGGTTCGACCTGTTCCACGCGGGCTATCCGTATTCGCGTCACATGGGCATCCTCGCCAAGCACTACCCCAATGTGTGGGCCGACATGTGCTGGATGTACGTGATCACCATGGCCGGCAGCCGGAACACCCTCGACGAGTGGATCGATCTGATTCCGGCGTATCGCATCCTCGGCTTCGGGTCCGACGTGGGTAGCCCGGAGCTGGTCTACGCCCACCTGCGGATGGCGCAGCTCTGCATTGCCGACGTGTTGGAGAAAAAGGTGAGCTGCGACCTGCTTAGTGAGAGTGCAGCCGTCACGCTGGCAAAGATGATGCTGCGCGATAATCTGATCGAGTTGTTCAAGCTGGACCAGCGGGCCGGACTCAAGAAAGCCTGCGTCTGACAGTGCACGATCGCCCAGGCGCTTGGGCGCGTCATTCGATCGACGTATCAGGCTCCCGCAGCCGAATCGCGAAGGAGACACGATCATGAACGCCGACGTTGGATTGCCGAACGAAACTCATACCTGGTGGCTGCCTGTCCTGACGGGTCTGGCAGCTTGTGTTCTGCTTGCGGGTGTGCCTTCGGCGGGCTTGGCCGAGCAGGTTACCTGTCCGTGTATCGCCGACACGTGGCTGGACCACGACTACCGCAACCCTGGTCCAGGCATGGCCGGCTACGGCGGGGATGTGAAGTTGTCGGTCAGCAGCCGCAAGACGTTCGCCCTGCTGAACTTCGACGTATCGGGCCTGGGCGGCATGAGCGTTGAGAAGGCGACGCTCAGGCTGCATCCCGCGGGCGCGTTGGCACATCCGGGCGATGCGGCCGCCACGTCGCCGCCGGCGTCCGAGGACGTGCCGCTGCACACGGTGGGCCTGTCGACCATCAGCGGAGGCGGGCCGTGGGGCGAGGGCTCTGGAACGGGAGGCCGGGCCGAGCTTGGCACGGCGAACTTCTTCTTCGCTCTGGCAGGCCAGCGGGCGTGGTCGTATCCCGGATCGGACATCACCGACGTGACGTTCGGGCTGGGTGGCAGTCTGTACGCCTATCTGCGCGTCGGTCGCGCCGCGGACGGGTGGTACGAGGTTGACGTGCCGCCCGCACTGGTCCATGCGCTGGCGGTGGGCGATCAGTTCGGGTGGATGCTCTGCGACGAGAAAGGTCAGACCTGGACCAACCACATGATCAGCAGCCGTCAGAGCGAGCATCCGCCCGTGCTCGTTGTCGAGGCGACTCGCGTCGATGAGACGGCGCCCGGGCCGGTTGTGTCTCTGCGTGGCGGCGCGGATGTGATGGCGTCGACGCCCGCGGACGTTGCCGATCTGGGCCGGCGTGCCCTGCGACCCGGAAGTGTGCTGCTGAAATTCGGTCGCGCCGGCGACGATGCGGGGCAAGGCGTGGCTGCGCGATACGAGCTGCGCTATGCGGCCTTGCCGATCACGGAGGCCACTTTCGAGCTGGCGACGCCCGTGCCGCGGTGGTGTATCGATCCGCTGGCGCCCAAGGCGCATCCTCTGGCCACGGCCAACGCACTCGCCGACGAGGTGACGGCCATCGTGGAAGGGCTTCGGCCCGGCGAGGTATATCATTTCGCTGCTCGAGCCGTCGACGAAGCCGGCCATACCGGGTCGGTGTCCGACCTGGGGCCGTACCGTGCCTACGCCCGCACGTATCCGCCGCTGCCGGACAAGCCGGCCGGTACGCCCCTCGAACACGGGCAAGCGGTCGAAACACCCGGTGTGTGGGCCGTCTCGGACCTGGTCAAGATCAACCCGCAGACCGGTGAACTGCTGGAGAGCAAGGGTTACTCGCGGCACCGGATGCGCAATCGCGTCTGGGACGCCGCGACGGGCACGGTCAAGCTGACCGGAGCCCGCAACGAGTTTGTCGCCTTTCAGTTGGCGATCGAGAGCAAGCAGCCGCTACAGGCCGTGAGAGTCGAGGTGGTCGAACCGATCTTTGCCGACTGTCAGTTGCCGAAGGTGTTCGAGTCGGGTGCGGTTCAGCTCTACCGCGTCTGGTCGGTTCCGGACGATCGACCGGCTGGCGTACCGGCCGAGCGTCGTTGGTGGTATCCCGACGCGCTGGTGCCGCTCGACGGAGCGTTTTCGATTCCCGCGTCGGACAATGCCGTGCCGAATCAGACGGTCCAGCCGGTATTTGCGGATGTGTACATCCCGCACGATGCCGAGCCGGGCGTGCACAAGGCCGCGCTGCGCGTGACCGCGGCAGGCGCGACGTCGGACGTAGTCCTCGAGGTCGAAGTGTTGCCCCTCACGCTGCCCGATACGCTGAGCTTCGTGGTCGACCTGAACTGCTATAGCGGAGTGAACAGCGGTTACGATATCTCGCGGGGTACGGACGAGTACAGTGCGTTGGTGAAGGCGCATCACCGCCTGGCCCATGTGAATCGGACGAATCTCAACGTATTGGGGTACGGTCAGAGCGGCAACGTGCAGCCCGATCATGCGCCGCCGTTGACCGGAGAGGGTGCCGAGACGAAGGTCGCCAATTGGGACGACTGGGACGCGCACTTCGGGCCGCTGCTGAATGGCTCGGCGTTTGCCGATCTGCCTCGCGCGTCGGTGCCGATCCCCGACATGTATCTGGTCTTCCACGAGAATTGGCCGGCAGACATCCACAAGCATTACAAGTTCGACTACCCCACGCCCAAGACGAAGGACGAGTACACCGCGATGGTCACGCGGCATGCCCTGGAGGCTTCGCCCATCGAGGACGCCTTTGCGCAGCCGTACCCGGACCGGTTTGCCGCCGTGGTGCGTGAGTTTGCCGAGCACATCCGGCAGAAGGGATGGACGCACACTCAGTACCAGATGTACCTCAATAACAAGTACTACTGGAAGGAGCCGAAGAACGGACGACCGGCCTATGGGTCGGCCTGGTGGCTGCTGGACGAGCCGAACCATCGCGACGACATTCGGGCGCTGTCGTTCTTCGGGATGCTGTTGGCGCGAGGGCTGGCCGGTTACGAGGATGTGCCGATCGTTTACCGCACGGACATCAGCCGGGTGTTCTGGATTCGGGATCTGCTTGCCGATCAGATCGACCTGAACTGCGTCAGTCGGCGGTTCTACGACAAGAACCGCTATCTGACCGACAACCGCGACCGGTTCGGCAAGGCCCTGTGGAACTACGGCTCGACCAACCATCCGCGCGACACGAACGTGGCCATGCGCGCATGGTGCTGGCGGACGTGGGTGTACGGCGGCGACGGGCTGCTGCCGTGGAATGCAGTTCGCGGCGCCAACTCGTGGAACCAGGCCACCCAGCTTACGGTGTTCTACCCCGGATCGAAGTTCGGCAGGAACGAACCGTTCGCGTCGGTTCGGCTCAAGGCCTATCGGCGCGGGCAGCAGGACGCCGAGTACCTCAACATGCTGGCGGCCAAGTCGGGTTGGGATCGCCAGGCCGTCGCGCGAGCCGTTGGCAGTGCACTGGACCTGACGAGTACGGTGGAGGAACTCTTCCCGGAGGATGCCGGCACGATCCGCTTCGAGCGGGCCGACGACGACGAGATGGACCGCGTGCGTCTTCGTATCGCGGCGGCGCTGCTGCAACGCTGATCGGGTGCAGCGGGTGACCGGCCGGAGTGGTCGCTCGGCTTATGTGAATACGGGGCTTGTGAGCCCGCCACGGGCCTCCTAGAATATAACCGATCTGCCGACAGCAAAGGTGGAAACGGCGATGCCGATGGACGAAATCGAGTTTGAGGCCGAGGATTTGATGGAGAAGGCCGTCGACTTCCTGCGCCAGGAGTATCGCACGATCCGCACGGGTCGGGCCTCGGCGGGCCTGATCGAGCATCTGAAGATCGAGGTGGCCAGTTACGGCTCGACGATGGAACTGCGAGAGTTGGCCGCCCTGAGCACCCCCGAGCCGACGCTGATTCTCATCAAGCCGTTCGATCCGAACACCCTCAAGGACATCGAACGCGCCATCGAGCGCAGCAATATCGGCATCACGCCCGTCAATGACGGCCGGGTGATCCGCTTGCCGGTTCCGCCGCTGTCGGGCGAACGCCGTCAGCAACTCACCCAGCAGATCAAGAAAATAGCCGAGGCCCAACGCGTGGTCATCCGCAGCGCCCGGCGCGACGCCAACAAAGCCATCGACGCCGAGAAGAAAGACGGTACCTTGCCCGAGGACGACGCCGAGCGCTGCCACGCGAACATTCAGGAACTGACCGGCAAGTACGAGAAGCGCGTCGACGAACTGGTCGAGGCCAAGTCCAAAGAGATTCAGGAAGTGTAGACCCGCGCTTGCGGCTTGGG
>CBFCZG010000171.1:0-9281 GCA_965602375.1 uncultured Phycisphaerae bacterium
GCAAGCTGGGCGTGAACAATCGCACCCAGGCGGTGGCGAGGGCCCGGTCGCTGGACGGCTGGTCGACTGGGGGCGGGCCCACATGCCGTATTCGGTCTCGGCTTCGATCGCCTGGCCGGCTTCGGGGTTATGCACGGCGCGGAAGCGACCCAGCAGCAGATAAGGTCCCGCGCGACTCCAACCAGCCAGAACACCGCTGGACCAGTGCAGTGCCCACATGCGGAACGTGCCTTCGTACACGTGATTGGCCCGGTCGCGGACGGCCACGATGCCCTTCGTCGAGCGGAAACGGTGTGAGGTGGGTCCGTGGTGATAGCTGGCCCGCATGACGTTACGGTCGACGCGATAGTTCTTACCCACGCCGGCGCTGGGCTCACCCAGCACGAGCGACATGCGGAAGGTGGCGTGGGCGATCGGCCCGAGCAGTGAGAGGCGATCCTGCTGCATGGCGATGCACAGTCGCCCATGCTCATCCAGCCACCACCAGCATCGGTCGGGGTTGAAGTCGACGATCTCGGCGGCGGGCGGATCGATGGCGGTGCTCGTAAGCGACGCAACCTGCACACGGGCCGAGCCGCTACACCCGGCCAGAAGGGCCACACTCGCCAGCCCCATCGCGTGAGCCGTCCACGACGCCTGCACTTACCGCTCCCGCCGAAGCGCCCATATGACCCGCTTGGACTCCCTCTGCGCCGCCTCGGGGTCGTACTCAGCCGTGAAGCGGCCGGCCAGCACATAGTCATTGGCCAGGCGATGTTCGGCGTAATAGCGCGGCGGGAACACACGGCACGTGGCCTGAATGCTGCCCACCAGTCGAGGCGATTCGAGCTGCTCGTCCTCGGGGTGATAGCCCCAGGTGACGGCGCCTTCGCGGCCGCTGATGTAGACCAGTCCCGAGTCGGTCAGGTCGTAACCCGAGAGGTTGTCGGCGTGGACGGGCGTGCTGGCCTCGCGCGTGGTCGTCCGGGCGGCGGGCAGATCGACCACCAACACCAGCTCGTCGGTCTCCACGCCCTCCAGAATGATCTGCCCGGAATGCCGCAGGTAGTCGTGAACCAGCACCAGCCGCATGGTCTGCTCGTCGGGCTGATACCAGTAGCCCTTCTCCAGGTTGACCGCCACGGTGCCCGCCGGGTCGTCCTGCGGGCCGCTGAAGGTGAGCTCGCCTTTGGGCGCACAGCCCGCGGTCAGGTGGGCAAGCACCGCGATCACCGCGGCCAGGGCGATCGGCCGGGTCAGTGAGGCAACGGGAATTGCTCGCATAGCTGACGCACCTCCCCGCAAACCTGTTGGACAACCTGGTCGTCGCCGCGACTGTCCAACACGCGGTGGATCAGTTGGGCGATGGTTTTCATCTGGTCGGGATTCATGCCGCGCGTGGTCAGGGCGGGCGTTCCCAGCCGGAGCCCGCTGGTCTCAGCGGGGCGGCGATCGTCGAACGGGATCATGTTCTTGTTGACGATGATGCACGCACGCTCAAGCCAGTTCTCGGCCATTCTGCCGGTCACGTCGGGCAGGACGGTTCGCAGATCGACGAGCATAAGGTGGTTGTCGGTGCCGCCGGAGACCAGGCGGTAGCCGGCCGCCGCGAGCGCTTCGGCCAGCGCCCTGGCATTGGTCAGGATCTGTTGCTGGTAGGCCTTGAACTCCGGACGCAGGGCTTCGGCGAAGGCGACGGCCTTGCCCGCGATGACGTGCATGAGCGGCCCGCCCTGGATCCCAGGGAACACCGTCTTGTCGACGGCCTGGGCGTGCTTGGCCTTGCACAGAATCATTCCCGCGCGCGGGCCTCGCAACGTCTTGTGCGTGGTGGTGGAGACAAAGTCGGCCACTGGTACGGGCGAGGGATGAATCCCGACCGCCACCATGCCGGCGATGTGGGCGATGTCGGCCAATAGATAGGCCCCGACCTCGGCGGCGATGTCGGCAAACGCCTCGAAGTCGATCGTGCGAGAATAGGCCGATGCGCCGCAGACGATCATGCGCGGCTTGCACTCTCGGGCCTTATCGCGGATGACGTCGTAGTCGAACTGCTCGGTCTTGGCGTCCACCCCGTAGGTGCACACCTTGTAGAGCTGCCCGCTGAAGTTGACGCGCATGCCGTGACTGAGGTGCCCGCCGTGGTCGAGGTCGAGACACAAGAGGGTATCGCCCGGCTCAAGGACGGCCATATACACGGCCATGTTGGCCTGCGTGCCCGAGTGCGGCTGAACGTTGACATGCTCGGCGCCGAAGAGCTGCTTGGCGCGATCGCGCGCGAGGTTCTCGACCGCGTCCATGAACTCGCACCCGCCGTAGTACCGCCTGCCGGGATACCCCTCGGCATACTTATTCGTGAAGACCGATCCGACGATCTGCATGACCGCCTGGGAGACGTGGTTCTCCGAGGCGATCAGTTCGAGGGTGTTGGCCTGGCGATCCTGCTCCTGCTGGCAGATCTGCCAGACCTCGGGGTCGATCTTTTCGAGCATGCGTAAGCTGGGTGTCTGGCGAGCCATCAAAGCCTCTCCAACGACTGGTCTGTGGCGCGGGGCCGATCTTGATACCCTAGCCGTGCGGGCCCGGCGCTTCAAGGAGGCGAGCGCCACCCGCCCTATGACGACATGCCGATCTGGTCATCCGGACAGTAAGCCTATCCGCCCCGGCGGCGTCGCAGCGGGCTGTCGCCCGGGTTGGGGGCGGGCCGCCGGGTCCGTTGAAAGGGCCCCGACAGTCCCATAGGATTGACCGGAAGCCCGCCTGAGGCTGCCGCAATAGGCCGATGCCCTACGATTATCGGACCCGCTTCGGCAGGCAGCCCGGCTCGGGCCGATCCGCAGGGCCGGTTGGGCGTCCTTGCCGGCACTTGGTTGATCCGTAGCATGAATGTGGGTCGGGAGTTAAGCGATGACTACGATACCCAAAATGCCTCCGATTGAGCAGTTGCGTGGCCGGCAGATAGGCCGCGTGCTCATCAAGATGGGCCAGGTCACCCGCGAGCAGCTCAGCGAGGCACTGGAGATCCAGCGCGACCGCCGCGGGCCGCTCGGACAGATCCTGGTCGAACTCGGTCACCTCACCGAGGACGTGCTGACGGTAGCGCTGGCGGCCCAGGTGGGCATGGCCTCGATCGACCTGGAGAAGCTCGACGTCCCCAAGTCGGTGGTCGATCTGATCCCGGCCCAGATGGCCAACACCTACAAGGTCGTGCCGATCAGCTACGACGAGCAGACCAACCAGCTCGAGGTCGCCCTGGCCAGCCCGGACAACTTCCAGGCCACAGACGACCTGAAGACCCTGATGGGGTTCGGCGTGAAGGCGTTCATCGCGCCGGCCGACCAGGTCAACGCGGCGCTAAACCGCTACTACCCCGAGGAGGGCAGCGAGAGCATCAACGACCTGATCGACGAGCTGGCCGGCGACGAGACGCTGGCCAAGTTCGAGGGCCGCGGACAGAGCATCGACCTGGACGAACTGAAGGAGATGATCGAGGCCAACCCGGTCAAGAAGCTGCTGAACCTCGTGCTGCTCCAGGCCATTCGCGACAAGGCCTCCGACATCCACTTCGAGCCGTTCGAAGAGGAATTCAAGATGCGCTACCGCATCGACGGCGTGCTCTACGAGATGGTGCCGCCGCCGCGGCACATCGCGCTGGCGATTTCGTCGCGCATCAAGGTCATGGCCAATCTGGACATCGCCGAGCGTCGGCTCCCGCAGGACGGGCGCATCTCGCTGACGGTGCAGGGCAGTCCGGTCGACCTGCGCGTCAGCGTGCTGCCCACCATGTGCGGCGAGAGCGTGGTCATGCGTGTGCTCGACCGCACGCAGCTCGACCTCGACCTCGACCGCCTGGGGCTGCGCGACGACGATCTGTCCACCACCCGCACGCTGATCCGCAGGCCCCACGGCATCATTCTCAACACCGGCCCGACCGGCTGCGGCAAGACCACCACGCTCTACTCGGCCCTGAAGGAACTCAACACCATCGACGTGAAAATCCTCACCAGCGAGGACCCGGTCGAGTACGACATCGACGGCCTGGTCCAATGTCAGATCAACCCGGACATCGGGCTGACGTTCGCTCGCTGCCTGCGGAGCTTCCTGCGGCAGGACCCCGACATCATCCTGGTGGGTGAGATTCGCGATCTAGAGACGGCCCAGATCTCCGTGCAGGCCTCGCTGACCGGGCACCTGGTCTTTAGCACGCTGCACACCAACGACGCGCCCTCGGCGATCGCCCGACTGCTCGATCTGGGGCTCGAGCCGTTTTTGATTACCGCCACGCTCGAAGCCATCGTCGGCCAGCGCCTCGTGCGCCGGATATGCGACAACTGCAAGGCCGAGTTCGAGCCCAGCGAAGAAATGCTCATGGAGCTGAACCTCAGGCTCGACGACGTGGCCGGGCACCGGTTCCACTACGGCCGCGGCTGCGATTTCTGCAACAACACAGGCTACCGCGGACGGTTCGGCATCTACGAAATCATGGCTTTCGACGACGACCTGCGCGAGCTGGTGATGAAGAACGCCTCGACCAGCGTGCTGCGTGAGGAGTCCCGCCGCCGCGGCATGCGGACGCTGCGTGAGAGCGGTCTGCTGGCCATTTACGACGGGATCACCACGATCGAAGAGGTCGTGAAGGAAACGATCGTCGAGGAGTAACAGGCAGGGGGCTCGCCGCCCCCCGGGAGACGCACCGATGGCCATTTTCACGTTCGAAGCGATGAACGCCGCCGGCCAGGAGATCAAGGACGAGATCGACGCGACCAACACCGAGGAAGCAATCGCCAAGATCCGGCAACTGGGCTACTTCCCCACCAAGATCAAGGAGAAGGGCGCCAAGAAGCGCGAGGTGCAGACGGGCACGGGCCGGCGACGCAAGAAGGCCGCCGGCGCCGGCGGGTTCGGACGCGTCTCGCAGAAGCAATTGACCGCCTTCACGCGGCAGCTCTCGACGCTCCAGGACGCGGGCCTGCCCATTCTGCGTTCGCTTCGCATTCTCGAGCAGCAGCAGAAGCCCGGCCTGTTGCGGGTGGTCATCCGCCAGGTGGGCGAGGACGTCGAGGGCGGCGCCACGCTCAGCGAGGCGATGGCCAAGCACCCGCGGGCGTTCGACCGGCTGTACGTCAACATGGTGCAGGCCGGCGAGGCGGGCGGCGTGCTCGACGTGATCCTCAACCGTCTCGCCGACTTCATGGAGAAGGCCCAGAAGCTCAAGCGCCGCGTCATCGGAGCCATGATCTACCCGTGCGTGGTCATCAGCTTCGCCATCCTGATCGTCACGGGCATCATGTATTTCGTCGTCCCCAAGTTCAAGGACATCTTCGCCGACTTCGACGCCGAACTGCCGGGTATGACAACCCTGCTCATCGGCATGTCCGACTGGATGGCCGGGCGCGGCTCGCATTCCGGCGGCGTGCCGGGCGTCGCGATCATCCTGCTCTCGCCGATAGTGCTGTTTCTGATCGTCAAACTGGCGCGCCAGGCGCAGATGGGGCGATTCATCGTCGACACCATCAAGCTGAAAATCCCCATCCTGGGTCAGATTCTGGGCAAGACGGCGGTGGCCCGCTTCGCGCGGACCCTCGGCGTGCTGATCAACGCCGGCGTGCCCATCCTCGAGGCCATCAACATCACCAAGGAGACGTCCAGCAACGAGGTCTACTCGGCCGCCCTGGGCAAGGTGCACGACGCCATTCGCGAGGGCGACAGCTTCGCCAACCCGCTGCGGCAGGCGAAGGTGTGCGACTCGATCGTCACCAACATGATCGACGTGGGCGAGGAAACCGGCGACCTCGACAAGATGCTCGTCAAGATCGCCGACAACTACGACGACGAGGTCGACGTCCTGGTGGCGGGTCTGGTGAGTCTGCTCGAACCGATCATGGTCGTGGTCCTCGGCGTGATCGTCGGCTTTATCGTGATCGCCCTGTTCCTGCCGCTGGTCTCGCTGATCAACAGCGTCAGCGGAGGCGGCTAGATCGCCCGACAAGAGGCCGCGACAGCTTCCCGGAGATGCCCATGAGTCCGCGTGATGTGGACAGTCTGTCTCTCGCTCCCGCCCGACGCGGCCCGCACGCGCCCCGTGCGCGGTGCGCCGTCGGCTTGCGGCAAGGCGGCGGCTTTACGCTGGTCGAAATCCTGATAGCGATCGCCATCATCGCCGTGCTGGCCGTTTTGGCGCTGGTGGCCACGCGAGCGGCCATCGACTCGGCCCGCAGAAGCACCGCCCAGGCCACCATGCGGATGATTATGGTGGGGATCGAGGAATACACCCGGTTCTGGCCGGCGCCGAAGTTCCCGGCGGGGCGTCCGGGTGCCGCGCCCGGGACGCCGCGGGCCACAGCCGGGTTTCCCGAGTGGGACTGCTACTACCTTTGGCCCGGTCAGAACTTCCGAACTCTGCAATATCGCACTGACCCGCGCGTGGTAGATGATCCGGATGATCAGACTCGTTTCGAGGCCAATGACTGCCTCAGCTACGGCCTGCTCGCCCAGGTGGGTGGCGGTCCGTACCTCAAGAACCCGCCGGACGAAGCCGTCTTTGTAACGACCACGGACTTCAACACATTGCACTCTCTGTCGGGCACCGCCGGACGAAACGTGCCCGTGCGCCGCTTTGTGGACCCATGGGGCACGGCGTATCGCTACCAATGGATGGCCGGCACCACCCCCATCACAGAAGCCAACGAAGTCTCGCAAGCTAACCAAGGGAACATAACTGACGGGTGCCGCCTGATCAGTGCCGGGCCGGACGGGTTCTTCGGCGATGCAAACGGGTCGACGCAAGAGAAGCAGAGGGCCAAGGACAACCTGACGTTGACTGGACCATGACGTTGGTCGAGAGGACAGCTTTGACGACTTTGACGACGACAGACCGAGTTGCAGAGACGCGCGGACGCGTCGTTTGCGCGCAGCGCCCGCCCCGCGTCGCGTCGTCGTCAGGTCGCGCCTATACGCTGATCGAAGTACTGGTGGTAGTGGCCATCATCAGCATCCTGCTGGTGGTGGCCGGGGTGAGCTGGCAGCGGCTTTCCAGCCGCCAGATCGAGGCCCAGGCGATCAATACCCTGGTCAGCTACGCGTCGGTGGTGCGGGCGTACGCGATCGACAACAGTATCGAGACGATTCTCGCCGTCGATCCGAACGGGACGTTGCGGATGTACAGGCGGGACGTGCAGACCGAAGGCGGTGGCTGGACGCCGGGCGATTTCCAACCGGTCGGTCGCGAACTCGAGAACCTTCCCGAAGAGCTCGCGGCCGCACCGATCGATCCGACAGATTGCGACTCCGGTGGAAATCAATGGGAAACCTGGTCGGGCCTGTGCTTCGACAGTTCCGGGCGATTGATCCGCCGCCTTGCGGACACCCCGGGCGGGGCGGCTTCCGGATGGCCCTTTAGGACCTCCTACGGCATGAAAGTGTACCGCCCGGAGCGGCTGATGATTCACGCAGGAGAACAAATGATTGAGGACGTGAACGCCAGCCAGTTCAGAAACTTCCTAAACGACTACGCCGAGGCCGGCCTGTGGGAGGCGGTGGTGCTGAACCAATGGAACGGTCGGCCCTTGCCCATGAAGTGACGGACGACAGGAGCGACACCGTGCGCTTGGATGCGATCGTGACAGTTCGATGCCCTCGCCGCCGACCCTTGATCGGCGCTCGGGTGCCACTGGCGGCTTGTCCGCCAGTGCCCCGGACGGCCCACGCTCGGAAGAATCTCTTTTTCAGATACAGCCCAGGGCAAGGTGCCATGCACGCGGTGTTTAAGACAATCCGATCTGGTTTTCGGCGGGGGCAGCCCGCAGCAGCGGGCTTCTCGCTGCTCGAAATCATGATCGCCATCGGCATACTCGGGATCGGCCTGGTGATGGTGGCGGCCATCTTCCCGGTGGCCCTCGACCAGCATCGTCAGAGCACCGACGACGTCATGGCCGATCTGGTCGCCCAAAACGCCCAGGGCTACCTCTTGAGCTTGTCAAGCTTGAACCAACCATTCGCGCGCCCCACGGATCCGAATGACCGATTGTACATGCACCCCTTCTGGACCGTGACGCCTCGGGCCACTACGGTGAACCTAGCTGGCTATGCGGGCGCGCTGAACCCGACTCCTGCTGGTCCACCACCGACATGGACAAGTTTCGTCGTGAGCGATGTGGTGTATCCCCCGCCGTCGACCCCCGGGAGCTTTTTGGCCGGGACCGACGGGCTCGATCGACGCGTCCGCTACACGTGGATGGCGTTCCTGCGTACCGACCAGGCGTCGTCGCGCAACTACTACACCGTCCTGGTCTGCCGCCGCGGCCCGAACGAGCGCTTTGCCCAGCAGGATTGGCGGCAGCTGCCTCCGCTGCAGCTGCCGCCAGGTACCGTCGCGCCGCTTGTAGGGGGTGATGTAGCGTTACCGGTGCCGTGGCGGATTCAAGCGCAGACATTGCCGGCACCCGCGCCGACCCCGCAGGACCCGACGCCGGACCGACCCAAGCGGTTCATGCTGACGCAGTTCTACACGGCCTCACCGACGTGTACCGTCTCCCGCGCATGCCTGCTGACCGGCCGGATCGCCCAGCGGCACGGGCTCACCTACCAGTTGCCCGGCATCAAGGGCAACTACGGCCGCGGCCTAGACCACGATGAGATCCTCGTTCCGCAAGTGCTGAAACGGGCCGGTTACGCCACCGGCTGCTTCGGCAAGTGGAACATCGGGTTCGCCCCCGGCTCGCGGCCCACCGAGCGGGGCTTCGACGAGTTCTTCGGCCACGCCTCGGGCAACATCGACTACTACACCCACAACTACAACCGCAAGCACGACCTGTTCCGCGGCACGGCCGAGGCCCACGTCGAGGGCTACTCGACCGACCTGTTCGCCGACGCGGCCATTGACCTCATCCGCCGCCGGGCGAAAGAGGGCACGCCGTGGTTCGTCTACCTCCCCTTCAACGCGCCGCACTACCCCAATCCGCGAAACAAGGCCCCGGGCGAGCCGTGCATCTGGCAGGCCCCCGACGCGGCCTTCGAGGCGTACGGTTATGACCCGGCCACGCGGGACGAGAAGGAGCGTTACCGGGCGGTGATCACGGCCCTCGACGCCGCGGTCGGCCGCGTGCTCTCGGCGCTCGATGAGCTGTCGCTGGCCCAGCAGACCTTCGTCTTCTTCTACTCCGACAACGGGGCGTTCATGCTCAAGCGGCGGGGGCTCGAGGTGGCCTCGAACCGGCCGCTTCGCGACGGCGGGGTGACCTGCTTTGAGGGCGGCATCCGCGTGGCCGCCCTGGCGCGGTGGCCGGAACGCATCCCGGCGGGCA
>CBFCZG010000172.1:0-9273 GCA_965602375.1 uncultured Phycisphaerae bacterium
AACGGCCCGTCGCCGGCGACCGTCAGATGGAAGGGCAACCCTTCAGGTAGAAGCGCCAAGGCCCGCAGGAGTACGTCCAGGCCCTTCTCCGGGGACAGCCGCCCGACGAAAAGCAAATCCGGGACGCGGCCGCTGCCCCTGCTCGCGTGCAAAGATGGGGGTACGCCGTGCGGAATGACATGTACCTTACGTGCGGGAACACGAAACCGGTCAACAAGCGCCCTGCCGGCGAACATGGACGGCGTTACACAAGCCGATGAGGCACTCGCCACCGTCTGCATTCGCGCAAAAGGTCGGGTCTTCCACAACCCGATCGCCCCGCCGGACCATTGGTTCGCGCACTCGTCGCCAATCCAGTGCGTGACGTTGACGATGCGGCGTGCGCCAGACGTTCGGGCCGCCAGGGCCGCAGCGGCGAAGAGGCCGGGTGTGCTTTCGTTCGTCAGTAGTGAGAAGCGGTCCTTCAGTGAGCAGAATCGCCGGCGAGCGGTGCAGAACTGGCGCCACGGGTGATCGGCGGGGCCTGCCACGTCGAGCGCCACCACGGAGCCCCCTTCCGCGCACTGAGTATTTCGTGTGAGCATCTTGCTGACGAACACAGGATCGGGATGCCAGATCTCCCACGGCACGCCGCGGCGCGACAATCCCTCGGCGATCGCGAAGACGTATCGCTCGATACCGCCGAAGGCAAAACCGCGGAACAAGATCACGACACGCATGCGCTGGTTATCCCTTGCCTGTTGGCGAGCCGCCTGCGGCGGTGATCACCCTCGCAGCCTGGCGGCCGGCGCCCTGGTGGTTGGCTCCGCCGACACCATAGAAAAGGAGCACCCAGGCCATCGCGGCATAGGCCACGCCCAGGCATGCCACTTTGGCGACGAACCACGGCCATTGTCCGTGTCCCGGCAGACGAAATCCCACTAGAGTCATCACTGTGAACAAGCTGGCAGCCATGGCGCCTGGCAAGACGGCCTGACTAATGAAACTGGTAAGAGAGACCCTAAGCCATCGCATGACCGCACCGGCCAGAATGCTGTAGAAGACCACCATGGGGAAGAGTGTGCCCAAGGCAATGCCCTCGAGCCCGAGGGAAAGCTGGGTGACAAAAAATACGCTCAGCGCGAGGTTACACACGGCTTGAGCCGTCACGACCAGCGCAGAGTATCGCACGCGTCCGAGCCCGCTGATGACCGGTGTAGTAATGCTCGTGGCGACGGCCGCCACTTGCGCGAGCGCCAGGATCCTCAGCACCCATATTCCGTCGGCAAACTCCGGCCCCATCCAGAGAACAATGAACTCGCCGCCGAAGACCATGAACCCGATCAGGAAGGGCAAACCCAGCAAAAGCGACGCTCGTGCGCCGCGCAGGAAGAGCCACCGCAAATCGGCGTGTCGGCCGGCGCCGGCTGCCTTGATGATCGGCGGGCCCAGCACGGCGTTAACCTCGTTGAAGAAGTGCTGGGCGTGCTGGATGAGCATGAGCGGGATCGAGTAGATGGCCACTTCTCTGACACCAATCAGCAGGCCCACCACAAGCAGATCGGTGGAATAGATGATGTTTACCGACACGTTGCCCACGAACGCCCAGATGCTGAAGCCGAACACCTCGCGAAACCAGCCGCGACCGACCAACCCCACACCCAGCCGCAGTGGACGGTAGATGCGCCGGGCGGCTACGTAGTTTGCCAGAATCCAGAGGAGGTTTGCGGCAAGCTCGACCACGGCCAGACCGATCAGCCCGCCTCCGGCGACGAGCACGATCACCACGCCCGCGGCGCGGGCTGCCAACACCCCCATATCGATTCCCCGGGCCAGACCGAAGCGCTCCAACGCCGTCAGAATCAGTGAGAACGGAGTACCGAGGAAGGAGGCCCAGAGGTTCAACGCGATCAACAGGATGACCAGGCGCGCGCTGGCGACGTAGTCGACCGGGATTCGGGCGAACAGGATCTCGACCGAGGCGGCCAAGCCGCCGGCCACCAGCATCAGCGCGGCACCGCAGGCGATAAAGAATCCGATGGTAGTGTTGATCACACCGTTGACGCCCGTCGGGTCGTTACGGCCCATGTAGAAGGGAATGAAACGACCCAGGCCGCCGCGAGTGCCCAACTCGATAAGGCCCAGGTAGCCGGTCAGGGAGACGAGCAGCGACCACACCCCGTACGCCTCAGTGCCGAGTCGGTGGACGACAAAAGGCGACAGCACGAACAGTACGGCCAGATTGGCGCAACGCGCAACCCAGTTAGGACCTATTCGCTGCACGTAGCCCGTTAGCTTGCTCATGCATGGCTCCCGCGGGTGGGCGGGACGTACGACGCGCGGGGTCTGAGCGACTGCCGGCAGACACCCGCCTTACGGCAACACGATGCAAACGCACTCTCGACGTGGTTATCGGTCAGTCGGTCGGGCCGATTCAGTTGTATCGGAGGCAGTCGCGGAGATCGGACCGATAATACTGGACCTCTTCACTATCGCTGTCGTGGGGTTTGGTTAGGCGCGGTCGCAAGCCGCCAAGCTCCGATAATCCTCGAACGTCGCGCCACGACGGCTATGAGCAGGCGGTTCGACACGCGCTTGGCTATGTGCTCAGAGGGCGGCGCGAAGCTTGTAGACGGCCAGACGCTGGATATGTCGGAGATAGTTGATCTGCTCGGCGAGCGTGAGCTTGCTGCGACCGCGCTCCCGTAGCGCGAAGTGGATCGGCACCTCACGGATATGCCGGCAGCCACATTTGACCATCAACTCAAGCCCGATCTTGTAGCCCACGGGCGACAGCTTGGCGGCTCGGGACAGGACGCTTCGGCGTAAGGCAAAAAACCCGGACATGGGGTCGCGCACGTTGACGAAAGGTCTGGCCAGCAGCGCTGCCGCCTTGCTGTTGATCCAACGGAGCGGACCCCACCGCTCGTCGGTGCTACCCCCTTGCACGTATCGGCTGGCCAGCACGAAGTCGACTGCCGGCTCGGCCAAGCACGCCAGTAGACGCGGGATGGCCTCGGGGGGATGGCTTAGATCGGCATCCATGCACACCAGGATCTGTCCCCGACCCTCTTGGAAGCCGCGCAGCACGGCCGAACTCAGACCGCGCCGGCCCACGCGGGTGATCAGCCGGACGGGCTGATTGGCTGCAACCAGATCGGCGGCAGCTCGATCCGTACCGTCCCTGCTGTCGTCATCCACCACAACGATCTCATAGGGGCGGGCCAGCGGGGCCATAGCCGCTGCAATACGCCGGACCAGGGCGGGCAGGTTCTCTGCCTCGCGGTACGTGGGTACGACGATCGAGACCCGTTCGCCGAGACCGCCATCGTGGGTATGTGCAGGTTCCGCCGTCATCGAGCAACCAGCATAGCAGGTTGGAAGGCCGCAACCAGCGTAGCGATCGACGCATCAGGCGGATCGTCTGGCCCACAGCCACTGTAAATCGCAAAAGTCCACCCGTGTCACGCCCGATAAAAGTATTGCCGCCTGGCTGTAAGACCATGGCTTGGGAGGTGGGACGCCTCCCGGCGTCGAGCAGCCTTTCCAGGTGGCGTGTTCAGAGCTGGTGATACATGGGATCATCGCCGCAACCGCCCTTTCAGTCATCGCGTCGAGGCTCGGTGGCGTGGGCCTTGACGGGCATGGGGCTTGTCGTGGCTGCGGTCTTTCTGGCCGGCAGCGACGCGGACAAGAAGGAAGGGCTACGCTACGGTGACCTGTTGAACTATCACGTGGCCGCCGTGCAGCGGATCGGGGCGCGCCTTGGGGACGGACAGATCCCATTCTGGGACCCCGAGGCGGGCTGCGGGGTCGATCAGTTCGTCTCGATGAACAACTCGCTGTGCTATCCCCCTTTCTGGCTGGCGGCGTGGCTGGGTCCGCGGCTGGGCTTGGGACTTCTGGTGGTCGTTCATCTACTGCTGGCGGGAGGTGCGTGGGTGGCGTGGCTGCGGTGCCTGAACGTCCGCACGGCACCGGCCCTGCTCGGCGCAGCTGCGCTGGTGTTCGGACTGCTAGGCGAGTCATGGTGGCCGCCGATGCTGTATACACTGGCCTGGACGCCGGTCGCTTTCCTGCTGGTCGATCTGCCGGACCTGTCGAGCAGGTCTCGTGGGTGCCTTCTGGCGATGTGCCTGGCGCTGCAGCTATTGGCCGGTTTCCCGCAATACGTTCTCTACAGTCTGATATTGCTGGGTGGATACGTTGCGATCAAGGCGATCAAGAGCCGGTCGCTGCATCTGCCGGCCACGCTTGTGGCCGCCATGGTGACGGCGATATTGCTGGCAGCTGTACAGTTGCTACCGACATATCTGTTTGTCACGCGCGAAGGCTTCCGCCGAGGGCCGCTCGAGCCCGACTGCGTCCATAGTGGCACGGGAGGCGTGCCAGCAGAGAGTTTCCAGTCGCAACTGAGTCGGGTTGTGCCCAACGTGTTCGACAACTCGCAGCGAGCCAGGTTCCTGAGCAATCGCTTCAGCTACGGCTACCTGGGCGTCGTGCTGCCGTTCGCGGCAGCGATGTGTCTTATCTGCAAGCCGACGTGGCGTACGATCTACTTTGCGCTTGCGATGGGCGCCGGCTGGTATCTGTGCGTGGGCTACACGCCAACGGTGTTGCCCGTCTACGACTGGCTGGCGCATCTTGTGCCGTGGTTTGGCTCGTTCCGCGAGCCCGACCGCCTGTTGCTGTGGCTTCTGCTGGGCGGCGCGGCTCTTGTCGGCCTGGGGGCCGAGCGGATCTGGCCGGCCGATTCGCGTTCGACTTGCCCATGGCGCGTTCTGGCGGTCGCGGCCCTGGTCGCGGCCATCCAGATAGGCCGATGGGCGTCATCCGAGGCAGACGTCCGTCAGGTTGTCCTGTGGTTGTGCGGCCTTGTGTGCGTCCTGCCGGCAGCGTTAGTCGGGCGGCTGAAACTCGGCCGTAAGACCATCACAGCCAATCAGTTGGCCGTCGCAGCGCTTGGCGTAACGGTGGTGGATATGGTGTTCGCGTCAGGCTTCGTCTGCCCCTACATTGCGTTCCCCCGGAAGCAGTTGAGCGAAGTCCGCACAGCTACGGAAGTCGGTGCGGAGACCATCCTGACGGCCGAACAGCTCGGACAGCTTGCAGCCGAGGCTGGACGTGATCGGCTGTACATTGCCGCGCCGTATGCGCCGCTGCGCCGACCGGCGTCGCTGCCGGCATTTCGAACGCTCGCGGTGTACGAGCCATTCATCCCCAAGCGACATGCCGAAGTGGACGAGTGGTTCCTTGCACGGAACCTGCGAAAGGTCCGCAGCAACAGACTGTGGGACCTGCCGGTCGAGCCGCACCGGAGTCTCTTCGATGTCAGCAGCATCCGCGTGATAGCCGTGCCTGATCCGATCAAAGAAGCAGCACAACATGGCTGGGAGGAAGTTAAGACGCTCCCCAACGGGACGATCGCCTACCGTAACCGACGTGTCATCAATCGCGCTTCCTTGTGGGAAGATTATCAGGTGGTATCACCGTCGGATGTGCTCAACAGCCTGGTTTCAGTGTCCGACGAAACCCCGCAGAAGGTTCTGCTCGAGCAGCCTCCCGGTGAGGCGTGGCGGAAGCAGCACGATGCCCGGGCAGACACCACGGCTGAATCCCAACCGATCGGCTCGCTGAGTTGGCTACTGGATGAGCCCGAACGCGTGCGGCTGGAGGTGCAGGTCAACCGCCCCGCCCTGCTCCTGCTGAGCGACACCCACAAGGCTGGCTGGCGCTGCCGGGTAGATGGCCAACCCGTGACGATCCATCGAGCTAACTACCTTTTCCGCGCCATTGAACTGCTGCCGGGCGGCCATGTGGTGGAGTTTCGCTACCGGACGGAAGGCGTTGTGGCTGGGGCGATCGTGTCGGCAGTGAGCGTTGCGGCGATGGCTATGGTGGTTGCCCTGGCTGGCAGGCGACGACGCCGGCTGCAAGCCTCTTAGCATTGACGTGTCGACCTGCCTGCACGTGTGGGTGGAACGCGTACGGTTAGACGGCTGCGCCAGCCGGTTCGGCCACGAGGAGTTTCGCGCTCGCTACGATCGAGCCGGACAGACGCCGGTAGTATTGCTGGCTTCCGACTTTGTGCTGCAACTCATCGGGCAGCGCGTGTTTGCGGAAGCGCACATAGGGTAGAGCGGCTTCGGCCAGGAAGTCGGCCACGGCCGAGCCCAGACCGCCGACGGTGCTGTGCTCTTCCACGGTGACGATCGCGCCCGTCTGCTCGGCAGCTTGTTGCAGGGCCTGCTGGTCCAACGGTTTGAGGGTATGCATACTAAGCACGCCGGCCTCGACGCCCTGTCGAGCAAGCTGGTCGGCCGCCGAGAGCGTCTCTTTGAGCATAGCCCCGATGCTGATGAGCGTCACATCCTGGCCGGTCCGGACCTGAATGGCTCGCCCGATTTCAAACTCGGGCTTGCCGCGATGCACGACCGGCTCGCCGCCTTTGCCGAGTCGCAGGTAACACGGGCCGGACATCCGCGCAAGCGCACACATCGCTAGGCGCGTTTCTATCGGATCGGCCGGCGCAACCACCGTCATACCGGGTAGCGACCGGGCTATGGCCAGGTCCTCAACACCGTGGTGCGTGTAACCGCTGGCGCCGTATGTGCAGCCGCCGCCCACGGCCACGATCTTGACGTTGGCGCGGTGATAGCACACGTCGTTGCGCACTTGCTCGAGACATCGCAGCAGTGGGAAATTAGCGATCGAATAGGTGAACACCGTTTTGCCGCAGAGCGCCAGACCGGCCGCCACGCCGGTCATGTTCTGCTCGGCGATGCCGGCATTGAGGTACCGTTTCGGGTAGCAGCGGGCGAACGGTTCGAGCACCGAGTAGCCCAAGTCGCCGGTGAGCAGGAAGATGCGCTCGTCCCGGGCGGCCAGATCGCAGAGCGTTTCAATGAAGGCGGTTCTCACAGAGCCACCTCCAGTTCGGCGATCGCTTGGGCCAGTTGGCCGTCGTCTGGGGATTTGTAGTGCCACGCCAGCGAACCCTCCATGAAGCTGACGCCTTTGCCCTTGATTGTGTGGGCAATCACCGCAGTAGGCCGATCTGGCTCGCGCGGGACGTTCGCCAGCGCACGGGCGATCTGACCGTGATCGTGCCCGTCGATCTCGACGGTGCTGAACCCAAACGCGCGCCACTTCTCGGCAAAAGGCTGAACTCTCAAGACCTCATCGACCTCCCCGAGTCCCTGTAGCTTGTTGTGATCGACGATGGCCACCAGATTGTCGAGCTCGTGCTGACGGGCGAACAAGGCGGCCTCCCACACCGAACCTTCGTTGCACTCACCATCGCCGAGGAGAACGAAGACGCGGTAATCCCTGCCGTCGCGCCCGGCGGCCAGGGCCATTCCACAGCCGATGGACAGGCCATGCCCCAGCGATCCTGTAGACACTTCCACCCCCGCAACGGCGTGGTTGCAGTGACCCGCCAGCACGGTGTCGTCCTGCCCGTAGCTGCCGAGCAGTTCGACCGGGAAGAAACCTACCTCGGCCAGGACGGCGTACAGGGCGGCGGCAGCGTGGCCTTTGCTGAGGATGAAACGGTCGCGGTCTGACCAGTCGGGCCTTGTTGGGTCGACGCGAAGGCAGCCGCCGTATAAATGGGCGAGGATGTCCGCGGCCGACAGGCAACTGCCGATGTGACTGGCGTTCGCACTATGGACCATCTCGACGGCGCGTCGACGGATCCTGGCGGCCAGGCAGGACAGATCAGAATGGGGCAGGCTCGGCTTCACTTTCGCTGGTCACCTCATGGCAGATAGTGTTGATGGATTGGCGCATCTGCGCCAGCACGTGTAAAACGTCATCATCCTGTAATGGCTCGGCCTGCTGTCGCTCGCGCATCGTGCGGCTGCCGCCAAGTGGATCGCACGCCACCGGGAAGCCGGCTGTCTCGCGCACCACCCAGAGCGGGCGATGTTTGACTTCGATATGCACGCGGGACAGATACTCGCCCAGGATCCCCAGGAACAGGCACTGCACCCCGCCGAAGAAAAAGATCAGCAATGTCTGCGTCATCCAGCCGGCGGGCGGCGGGGTAAGATGTGTGACACCCGCGCGGTTCAACACTGCAAGTGCCACGTATGCGGCGGCGCCGAACACGCTGGCTGCGGTGACGAGTACACCCAAGGCGCTGGCCCAGCGGAGCGGTCTGGAGGAGAACGCCACCAGAGCGTTGATCGCGTAGTTAAAGCAGAATATCAGTCCCGTGGTGGTCCGACCACGCTTGCGTGGCGCTCTTTCGTAGGTGAAGCCACATTGTCGAAAGCCCACCCAGTGCACGAGCCCGCGAAGGTACCGGTTTCGCTCTCCGCACCGTTTCAGGGCCTCGACAGCGGGCCGCGATATAAGCCGGAAATCGGTCGCATGCGGGGGAATCTTCACGTCGCTCAGCCAATGGATCAGGCGATAGGCCACCCGCGCGCCAAGCGTCTTAAGGAAGCTGTCATCGCTTCGCCGCATAAGCTGACCATAGACCACGTCGTAGCCCTGTTGCCACCTGGCCACCATCGTTGGAATGGCCTCGGGCGGGTCCTGCAAGTCGCTTTGCAAGAAGATCAAGGCATCTCCCTGGGCATAGTGCAGGCCGGCCGCCAGTGAAACCTCACATCCGAAGTTACGGCTGAACCGTAGATATCGCCACCGTGTGTCTCGCTGCGTGAATCGTCGCGCCATGGCACCGGTGTCATCCCGGCTGCAATTGTCAATGAGCAGTATCTCGAAGCGGCAGTCGGGCAGACCGTCCATCACAGCCGTGACACGGTCGAACAACTCGGGCAGGTTGTCCTGCTCGTTGTAGGCCGGGATCACGATCGAGATCAGGGGCCTCTCGGTCGGCCCGTCAGATGACTGGTTGTGGTCGCTCACGCGCACGGCTGGGTGATCCTTTCAAAAGAGCCATCGCGAACGCTGACAAGAGCCCCGCCCTGCTCGAGGTACTCGTCGCTTTCGGCCACGATTTCGTCCTCGAAGGAGCGGGCGAAAACGATCGTGTGTGCGGGCGGTTGCTCGCCCAGGTGCGACGGTGGATAGACGGGGCTGTGAACCTGCGGCAGATAGAGCCCGTGGTACGCCCGGTTGCGGTCCACGAAGTAGTCGATTTGCCCCTCGCTGACCCCGGCCAACCCCAGCAGGGCCGTCGTCCTCTCAGCTGCCCCCCAACCCGCGACCGAGCCGAGCGTTTGCAGCTCGCCAAGCATGCAGCGGAAGCCACCGAGGTAGAGATGGACGCGGGCGGCAAAGGCAGCGGTCGCATCCGAATCGATCGACCCCAGAAGACGGGGG
>CBFCZG010000173.1:0-9265 GCA_965602375.1 uncultured Phycisphaerae bacterium
GTCGAGCCCCGTTCGGATAGCCTTCACCCGCCCGTCCATCATGTCCGACGGCGCGACGACGTCCGCTCCGGCCAGGGCGTGCGACACCGCTTGCCGCACCAGCAACTCGAGCGTGGCATCGTTGTCCACCACGCGCCGCCCTCCACGCTCCACCACCACACCGCAATGCCCGTGATCGGTGTACTCGCACAGGCACACGTCGGTGAATACCAGCAATCGGGCGCATGCCTGCTTGATGGAGCGCACCGCACGCTGAACGATACCTTGTTCGCTGTAGCCCTCCGTGCCGAGTGCGTCCTTGTGCGGCGGAATGCCGAACAACAGAACGGCGGGCACGTTCAGCTTCTCCAACTCGACACACTTGGCCACCAGTCTGTCGATGGAAAACTGGTACTGGCCGGGCAGCGACCCGATCGGCTCGGCGATCCCGGCGCCGGGCCGAACGAAGAGGGGGCATATCAGGTCGGCCACACCCAGATGTGTGCCCTCAACCATGCTCCGCAATGTGGCGTTCGCCCTCAGACGCCGCATTCGGTGTACCGGAAACGCCATCGCTACCGCCTCGGGCTCTGCCCGTCACACGCCGCCCTACCCCCGCGCGCCGAATCGCCCTCCACTACCTCAGGATCCGCCATCCCAGCAGGCCCAACAGTAGCAACGTCCCCACCACCGACGGCCACAGCCAACCTCGGCTGCGGAGCGCGGCAGCCGATTCCTCCGTCAACCAGACGCCGCAGTGCGGGCAGCATGGGGCCTCTTCATGGATCGCTCGGCCGCATTCGGGGCAGGTTGTTGTATCGGGCTCGTCACCGTGCTCGAGATCGGCCGGATCGGGCCACTCGTCGTCTCTCAGTTCGTCATCCGGTCGGTCAACGGGCACGTCACTGATCCTGCGTGATGAGCTTGAGGATCTGCCTGAACGTATCGGTGCCCGCCCGGTCCAGCAACTCGAAGATGGCGGTTTCGGTCGTCGTGATGATCGCCCCAGCCAGCCGGAGACGCTCCACCGCCACCTCATAGTCGAACGGGCATCGCGAGCTGACAGCGTCGGCGCAGATGAACACCTCGAACCCGTGCTCCAACAGGTCGAGCGTGGTCTGAAGCACGCAAACGTGGGTCTCGATCCCCACGATGATGACCTGTTGGCGATCCTGACGGGCCAGCAGGCGCCCGAAACCCTCATGGCGGAAGCAACTGAAGTGGAGTTTCTCGACCGGTTTGACGTCTCGCAACAGCGAGGTGATGCTCAGATGAGTCCTGCCCAGCCCCTTCGGGTACTGCTCGGTCACCAGCAGGGGCAGTTCCAGGATCCTTGCTGCCTGAAGCATCCTGCCGGCTGAGGCCAACACGCTCTCATGCCGATGGATCTTCGGTAGCAGCTTCTCCTGAAGGTCGATCACCAATAGCTGCGCACGGTCACGGCTCAAGCGCATGCCGAACTCCCACCGATGGCGGACGCTACCAAGCGCCGGAGTGTAGCCGGTTGCCCACCTCGGTGCAAACCGCGCCCCCTCGATGGCGGGCCTCGCCGCCCCCGCCGGAGGACCGACCATAGGTCTGCCCCTCCGTAGCCCTGTTCCGCTCATCAGGACGTGTCCCGGCAGGTCCCGCCTTGCCAGCCGGGGCGCATGCCGGGGTGGTGCGACCCGGGGACAGCCCTTGACCACCCCCAACCGGGGCCGATCTCTCCCAAACGGTGTAAGTCGATATGGGCAATAGTGTTGACAGCACAGCGTTCACGTGCTAGCGTTCATGCGTCAGCTCATCCTTCCGGCTGTCCAAGAGATAGGGAGGCGCTTCCAGCGGCGGCGCAATGCGGTGGGGAACACAGACTGGATCGTCCGATATGGAATAATACATCCGTGTTGTGTGGTGTTGCCAGTTGGGACGCATTCGGGAAGGCATTGTAGGGTCGGGCGCGGGACGTCGCATGCCACTGTCGGCCTTGTCGAGCAATAAGCGCGGGCGAAGACGCATCCTGGCAGGGGTTGCGGTAGCGGCGAGGTCGGTGGCCGACCATGTATCCGTCTGCAACCGCCGGGAGGCAGGAGGACACCGCTGGCGATGAAGGTGTTCATGCTCGGTTGGGAGTTCCCGCCGTTCATCAGCGGCGGGCTGGGAACGGCCTGCTATGGCTTGACCAAGGCCATGAGCCGCCTGGGCACCGACGTGCTGTTCGTCCTCCCCCGGCCGGTGCGGAGTGAGTTCTCCACGCACGTGAAGTTGATAGCACCATCGCAGAGCGGTGGCTCTCCGCTCTACCGTATCGACGAGTTCGAGCACGTCCGCTTCCGATCGGTCGACGCCATCATCATCCCCTATCAGGCCCCGGTCAGCTACGCCCAGCAATACCGGCGTCGTCAGCGCCAATTGGCCAAGATCGGTGCCACCGAGGCCGGCGGGCAAGTGGACGGCGGTCCTGCTCAGCAGGGACACTACGGGACCGACATGTTCACCGAGGTCGAGCGGTACGCGAGGCTGGCGTCGGCCATTGCGCAGCAGGAAGACTTCGACGTCGTTCATGCTCACGACTGGATGACCTACCCGGCGGGCATGGCGGCCGCCGCCCTGCGGGGAAGACCCCTGGTGATCCACGTCCACTCCACCGAGTTCGACCGCAGCGGCGAGCACGTCAACCAGCGAATCTACGACCTCGAACGGCAAGGCATGCATGCCGCCACACGCATCATCGCCGTCAGCTACCTGACCAGGAAGATCATCACCAGCCGCTACGGGGTCCCCGAGGACAAGGTCGACGTGGTGTACAACGCGATCGACTTCGACGGGCGGAAGATCGAAGAGCATCTGCCCGCAGCCATCGGGCGGGACGAGAAAATCGTCCTGTTCCTCGGCCGGATCACCATGCAGAAAGGGCCTGAGTACTTCCTGGCAGCGGCCAAACGTGTCCTGGAGGTCATCGACAACGTGCGGTTCCTGATGGCCGGGTCGGGCGACATGATCCGGCGGACCATCGAACTGGCCGCAGAGATGGGCATTGGCCATAAGGTGTTGTTCACCGGCTTCCTCCGCGGCGAGGATGTGGATCGCGTCTTCCGCATGGCCGACCTCTATGTCATGCCGTCGGTATCCGAACCGTTCGGCATTGCCCCCCTCGAGGCGCTGTCTCATGACGTTCCCGTGATCATCAGCAAGCAGAGCGGCGTCGCAGAGGTGCTCACCCACGTGCTAAAGGTCGATTTCTGGGATATCAACGAAATGGCCAACAAAATCATCGCCGTGCTGAGACATCCGCCCCTGCATTCCGCCTTGCGCGAGCACGGAAGCTTCGAAGTCCGCAAGCGCAGTTGGACCGACTCTGCCAATAGCTGTCTGGACGTTTACCGAAGGGCAATGGATTTGGCCGCCAGTCCTGCCTAGACTCCATCGTAATGCCGGGCCGCCAACAGGCCGGTCGGCTGCGGCTCGTGGCGGGTGAGGACACCAAGCGCAAAATGGCGTCGGTCTGCTTCTACTTTCAGGTGCATCAGCCCCATCGGCTCAGGCGGTACAGCGTCTTCGACACCGAGCGCGACTACTTTGACGGTTTCAGAAACCGCCAGATCTGCCGCAAGGTCGTCGAGAAGTGTTACCTGCCGGCCAATCGGCTCATGCTGGACTTGATCCGTGAGAACGAGGGACGGTTTCGCATCGCCTACTCGTTGACGGGCGTCGTCCTGGAGCAGTTCGAGGACTTCGCGCCGGAGATGATCCGAAGCTTCCAGGAGCTGGCGGCCACTGGCTGCGTCGAGTTCCTGGCTGAGACCTACTACCACTCCCTCAGCTTTCTCTACTCGCGGCGGGAATTCGCCGAACAGGTCAGAATACACGCCGCGAAGGTCCGCGAGCTGTTCGGCCAGGAACCCGTCGTCTTCAGGAACACCGAGTTGGTCTACAACAACGACGTGGCCCATTTCGTGGCGCAACTCGGGTTCAAGGCCATTATCGCCGAGGGCGCCGACCATATCCTGGGGTACCGCTCGCCCGCCTTCGTCTACAAGCCCCCAGGCTGCGACGACCTGAGCATCCTGCTGAAGAACTACCGGCTTAGCGACGACATCGCGTTTCGCTTCAGCAATCAATCGTGGCTGGAATGGCCTCTTACCGCCGACAAGTTCGCCCGATGGGTGAATCAGGTGAACGGCAATGGGTATCTCGTCAATCTGTTCATGGACTACGAGACGCTCGGCGAACACCAGTGGGCAGACACCGGAATCTTTGAGTTCTGCCGCCACCTTCCCGCCGAGATCCTCAAACATCCCGACAACAACTTCATGACCCCCGGCGAGGCGGCGGCGACGTACCCGCCGGTGGGTGTGTTCGATGCGCCGCACGTCATCTCCTGGGCCGATACCGAGCGCGATCTGTCGGCCTGGCTGGGCAACGCCATGCAGTCTGACGCCCTCCACGAACTCTATCGATTGGAGGCCGACATCGAGGCCGCAGGCGATCCGAACCTGAGCAATGACTGGCGCAAGCTGCAAACCTCGGACCATTTCTACTATATGTGCACCAAATGGTTCGCCGACGGCGACGTGCACAAGTACTTCAATCCGTACGAGTCTCCCTACGACTCCTATATCAACTTCATGAACGTCCTGGACAACATCCGGGGGCGCCTGAGAATGGCCACGCGGCAGACCGGGCGTTCCGTCCTCGGCCGTGCGGGATAGAGGGGCGGCCGATCCGGCCTCCTTTTACGTCAACAAAACCCTTGCCACACGCCCGCCGGCGCGGACAATCCGGGTGATTTCTTTCGGGGTGCTGAGTCATGGCCACAATCAGTAACGGTGGTGCAGACAGAGCTTGTCCTCAAGGCTGTTGCGCGGCCCTGTCGGGGTCGTTCGAGCAGCTGCTCTCAAGAGAATGGCTGATTACCAATGGCTTGGGCGGCTACGCCAGTTCGACGGTGATCGGCTGCCCGACGCGGCGGTACCACGGGCTGCTGGTTTCCGCCCGGCGGCCGCCCGTGGCAAGGTTCGTACTGCTGGCGGGTGTGCTCGAGCGACTGCACGTCGACTCCCGCCAGGTGGAGTTGGCCAACTTCGAATTCAACGGCAAGACACACCCCCGGGGATACATCTACCTGAAGGACTTCGACTACGAGCTGGGCCAGCCCAGGCCCTACGTCCAGTTCGTCTATCAGATCGACGATGTCGAGGTCCGCAAGCGGGTAAGCATGGCCCACGGACACGATCTGGTCACGCTTGAGTACGACGTGGCCATGGATCGGCCTCGGATCGTCGAGTTCGACCTGCTGCCGCTCGTGGCGGCGCGGGATTTCCACAGTCTCCGGCGCAAGACCGCCATCGATCCATTCCAGACCGAGACCGACAGCCAGTGCGGCCTGTGGCTGACCGATCGCCTCGACCCCGAGTTGTCCCTGGCGGCTCTGCCGGCCGTCGAGGGTGAGGCCGAGTTGCTCCAGTTCGAAACCGCTACCGACTGGTGGTTCAACTTCCGGTACCGCGCTGAGGCCGAACGGGGCATGGACTTCGGCGAGGACCTGTTCACGCCCGGCTGGTGGCGATGTCGCCTACGGGGCGCTGCCAGGCTCTCCTGGTCCTTCGTTGGTGGAAGCACCAGTCTGGCCGATGCCCGCGCCCGTGCAGGGGTCGCCCGGGCCGAGCAGGCAAGCGGGAGCGAGTCGTCGGCGAAAGGGTACCTCCTGCTCAATGAACTCTATCAGGCGGCCGATCAGTTTGTGGTTCGGCGGCACCTGCCGACCGGCAGATCGTCTACCACGATCCTGGCCGGCTACCACTGGTTTGGCGACTGGGGACGCGATACGTGCATCGCTCTGCCCGGGTTGCTGCTGTTCACCGGGCGACACGAGCAGGCCCGACAGGTCCTGGGCACCTTTGCCGAGGCCCAGTCAGAGGGGTTGATCCCCAACCGGTTCACCGACGACGGGGATGGCTGCGACTACAACAGCGTCGACGCCAGCCTCTGGTTCGTGCATGCCGCCGACGCCTATCTCGAAGCCACCGGCGACCGGGAAACGTGGGACCAGGTGCTGCTGCCGGCCTGCGTGCAGGTGGCCGATGCCTACGCAGCCGGCACACGCTACGGCATCCGGGTTGACGGCGACGACGGACTGCTTACCTGTGGCGATCCCACCACCCAGTTGACGTGGATGGACGCCAAGCAGGGCGATATCACGTTTACACCCCGCTACGGCAAGCCCGTGGAGATTCAGGCACTGTGGTACCACGCCCTGTGCATCCTGGCCCGGCGACTGCACGAGGCCGACCTTGGCACCTCCGCCCGGTGCGAGCAGATGGCCGCCAAGGCCCGGCGCAGCTTCACCCGGGCATTCTGGAATGCCGATGCGCACTGCCTATACGACTGTCTGCGACCAGAGGGTACCGACCCGGCCATACGCCCCAATCAGGTGTTCGCGGTGAGTCTGGCCGATTCGCCCCTGCCTCAGTCGAAGCAGCGGCAAGTGGTCGAGTGCATGCGGGAGCACTTGCTCACGCCCGTAGGCCTGCGAAGTCTCTCACCGAGCGACCCGGCCTATCACGGCCGATACGCAGGCGACGCCTATCAGCGCGACGCCGCCTACCATCAGGGCACGGTCTGGGCGTGGCTGATGGGCCCGTTTATCGAAGCCCATTTGCGGGCTTACGGTTTCTCCAGCCAGGCGCGCGACCAGGCCCGGGAATGGATCCGCCCATTGTGCGAGCATCTCACCCAGGCCGGTTACGGCTCGATCAGTGAGATTTTCGATGGAGACCCCCCTCACACCCCGCGCGGATGTATCGCTCAGGCGTGGAGCGTGGCCGAGCTCATCCGCGCGTACCACCTTATCCAGGCCCGCATCCCGTCCTCAGCCACGTGAGCCGGCCGGACGAGACGCCCCTCCACGTGCTTGGCGAAGCAGCGTCCCGATCCGGAGAAGCTGCCGGCCTGGCCCGCCCCCTCGCCAAGCCGCAAACCGTCCCCGGTCGACCCCAGAAGCGACGTTCATGGCCTGCAGCGGAAGCAGGCTTGGGCTGGCGTCTCTGCCGTCGACTCGCCTATTGCTTGGTTTTCGGGCCGTTCAGGGCCACCCGGCTGGAGCCCGACGAGTCGTTGCCCGATCGGTCGGCGAAGGCCAAAGCCCCGCTAAGCAGGAAAAGGCCCCATGTCTTGGGTGCGATCAGCCGATAGCGCAGGCTTCGCTGCAAGAGGTGACGAGCCTGCTGGAAACTGCCGTCCTTCAGCAAACTCTTGCCGGTACTGTAGTGCACCTTGCCCAGGCGGCGATGAGCGACGTGAGGACTGATCCGGCCCGCGCCGTGGTGATGGTAGAATTCCTCCAGCAGCGCCGTCTTTCGCAGCAGATTTCCGGATCGGCCGTTCCGCGACAGCGAGCGACGGTGCGTCCGGCGCTTGCACAACACGCGTGACACGAGCCCGAACCGATACTGCAACGCCAGGCGAAGCCAGAGATCGTAGTCTTCATTCGTGGGGAGCGACTCGTCGAACCCTCCCGCGTCAAGCACAACGCTCTTGCGCGCCATCACGCACGAAGTGTGCACAAAGGTGCTGGCGAACAGACTCTCGATCACGTCGCCGTCATGCTGTACCTTCCGATGTCCGTTCACCGGCTGACCTGTCTCACCGATGCACGTGAAATCACAGTAGACCATCGCCAACTCGTCGCGCCCGCTCAGTAACCCAACGCAGGCCTTCAGATAGCCCGCCAACCAGAGGTCGTCCGAGTCCAGAAACGCCACCAGCGAACCGCGCGCCTCCCTGAGACCGTGGTTGCGGGCACTGCTGGCGCCTTCATTGCGCTGGCGGAAATAGCGAATCGGCTCAGGCCGGCGCGCGATCATCCGCGCCGTCTCGTCGGTCGACCCGTCGTCCACGACGACGATCTCGTAATCTCGGAAGCTCTGGCCCGACACGCTGTCCAGGGTCTCGGCCAGCAGAGCAGCGCGGTTGTACGTCGGTATGATGATGGTGACCAGCGGATCACCCATGATGGTCAAATACCCGGCGTTCGGGATCGCTTGGCATGCGGTCACTGCCTTCTACGGCATTGGCGATCCTATGAAGAAACTACTCAGAACTTGCGTACAACACGAACGCTTGCGGCCACTCACGGCGCGTCCTTCCCGCCAGCCGCTTGCGCGATTATCGCCCAGATGGACCGCGCATGGCAAGCCAAAAGCCGGAAGTTGACGACACCGGCGCGATCTCCGCCGCGCGGCATGACCTGCCGGCCGAACCGCAACTGCGCCATAATTAGACGTTGGCCACGATCGGACCCGCGATGGAAAACTTCGATCGACATGCCAATCCCGGCGACGAACGTGCTTGCTCACAGCCGCATCGACGCCGGTGGACAACAGACGCACAGCCTGCAACAGTAACGGTGATGCGCTGCTCGGACGCTCGGAGCGGGTCTGAACGTGCCGAGAGCGCGCGGTAATGGTCGCCAATAGGGATGTACCCGATGCCTGGCAGATGGTCGGTGAGTTCAGCACTGCTGGTTCTTGTGGCGATCAGCGGTGCCATGGCCGCCGAGTTGGAGGTGGACGGCGTGTTGTTGACAGTGCGAGAGACCGGCGGGCTCGACCGACAAGGATGGCCCGTTAGCTGTGGTATCCCCTTTTTTGACAAGACATTACGAACAGATGCAATCGAGGGCGGGCGGTTCCGACTCGTTGGAGCCGACGGCGCGGCCGTGCCCTGCCAAGCCGACGTGGCGGCCACGTGGGGCAACTATCCGGCCGGCAGCAACGGCTTTGCTAAATGGGTGCATCTGCATTTCCTGGCCGACGTGCCCGCCGGCCAGACGAGGCAGTACCGATTCGAGTACGGCCAGGTGCAGGCGAGCCCGGCACGAATCGGCCTGGAGGTGGACGACGCGGCCGATTCGGTGACCATCACGACGGGCAGCGGCGCCCGGGCGCTACGCCTGCTGATCTCAAAGCGACGGTTCAACATCCTGGATGGGGTGTGGCTCGACGTTGACGGCGACGGATTTTCGTCTGACGACCAGATCGTCTCGCCGCGAGAACCAGCCAATCTGTGGGTGGGCTACGACCACCGCACCGCCCGCGTCAGCCACGCCACTCCCGAGGTTACTGTCGAGAAAGCCGGACCAGTACTGGCCATCGTGCGGATCCGTACCCGGCTCGACGCAAGGTTCGAGTCGGTTGTGCGGATCTTTGCGTATGCCGGATCGAGCTGCGTTCGCGTCCAGGAGACGCTGATTCATGGTCCAACGGGTCAGGATCGATCGGCCGTGCAAAGCCAGCCGGTCGTGATG
>CBFCZG010000174.1:0-9223 GCA_965602375.1 uncultured Phycisphaerae bacterium
ACCGCCAGGATCAGGCCCTCGAGCACGTGTGCCCGCTGCCGTGCCTTGCGCAGCCGATCGGCCGGGCAGGATGCTTCAGCGCCAGTGGGAATGAGCAATGGCTAATTTCTTCGAGGACAACGAGGACATCAAGTTTCACCTGGAGCACATGGATCTCGGCGAGCTGGCTGAGATCATGGAGGAGGGCTTTCGGTTCGCCGACGAGTTCGATCACGCTCCGCATAACCGCGAGGACGCCGTCGAGAACTACCGCCGGGTGCTCTCGGTGGTCGGCGAGCTGGCGGGCGGTCTCATCGCCGACCGCGCCGAAGACGTCGACCTCGCCGGCGCTCGCCACAACGAAGACGGCACGGTCAGCTACGCGCCCGGCACGGCCGACGCTCTCAAGAAGCTCACCCAGGCTGACGCGATGGGTTTCACGCTGCCCCACCGCTTCGGCGGCCTGAATTTCCCCAACCTGGCCTACACCATGGCCATCGACATGGTCTCGCGGGCCGACGCGTCGCTGATGAACCTGTTCGGCTTGCAGGGCATCGCCGAGACGATCAACGCCTTCGCCAGCGAGGAAATCAAGCGGCAATATTTGCCCGGCTTCTGCACGGGCGAGTACACCGGCGCGATGGCCCTGACCGAGCCCGACGCCGGCAGCGACCTTCAGGCCGTCAAGGTTCGCGCCTACCAGGACGAAACGGGCCAGTGGCGGGTCGACGGGGTGAAGCGCTTCATCACCAACGGGTGCGGCGAAATCCTGCTGGTGTTGGCCCGCAGCGAGCCGGAGACCACCGATGGGCGAGGGCTGTCGATGCTGCTGGTGGAGCGCAACGAGCACCTCCGCGTCCGCCGCATCGAGAACAAACTCGGCATCCACGGATCGCCCACGTGCGAACTGGTATTCGACAACTGCCCGGCCACGCTGATCGGCGAGCGCCAGCGCGGACTGGTCACCTACGTGATGAGTCTGATGAACGGCGCGCGGGTGGGCATCGCCGCCCAGTCGCTGGGCATCGGTGAGGCCGCCTACCGCGTCGCTCGCGACTATGCCTCGACGCGGCGGCAGTTCGGCCTGGCGGTCGAGCAGATGCCCGCGGTGCGCGATCTGCTGATCGACATGAGCATGGAACTCCAGGCCGCCCGCGTGCTAACCTACGAGACCAGCCGCTACGTGGACCGCCTCTATGGGGCATCGAAGCGCATCGAGTTCGATCCGCCGTCCGACAAGACCGAGTTGCGGGCTCTGCGACAGGACGAGCGGCGATACAAGCGATTGGCCGGCATGCTCACGCCCATGAGCAAGTACATCGCCTCCGAGATGTCGGTCAAGGTCAGCAGCGACGCCATCCAGGTGCTGGGCGGCAGCGGCTACATGAAGGACTACCCGTGCGAGCGGTACTTCCGCGACTCGCGCATCACCACCATCTACGAGGGTACCAGCCAGTTGCAGGTGGTGGCCGCCGTCCGCGGCGTGATGCAGGGGTCGGTCGACCGTTTGCTCGACGAGTTGGCGGCCCAGGACGGATCGGCCCAAACGCTTAGCCTTCGCCAGCAGCTTGAGCGCGGCCAGGCCGACCTGAACGAGGCCATCGCGTTTGTCAAAGGCCAGCCCGGCGTGGAGTATATGGACCTCCATGGTCGTAAGCTTGTCGACGCCGCGATCGACCTGATCGTCGGCTACCTCTTCCTTCGCGACGCGCGACACAGCGAGGCCAAGGCCGCCGCCGCCCGGCGATGGGTCACCACGCGTATGCCCAGAGTGCGCCTGCTGCGCGAACTCATCGAGACCGGAGATCGCTCGACCATGACCGATTTCGAACTGCTCGCAGCTCCTGTGGCTGAGGAAGAGTAGCAGCCCTACCGCTCCGCGATGACGTCTTGGCACACCGAAACTCGCCCCGCAGCGCCCAACCGGCGCGCCACCGGCAAACACTTCGCCATCAGAGCCAGATCCGCAGAATCGCGGCTTCGGCTCCTCCGGGTTGGGGCTACTCGGGATTACGAAATGCAGGCTGGGCTGCATCGGCTGTCGCGTCCAGCCTCAACGGCGTGACGGTAATCCACCCCGCAAAAAGACGCTGCACGTCGGTATCCTCATTGGCCGCCCTATCGCCATAGACCCCCGCGTACCGCACAGCCAGTTGGCCTTGCCCGACAGGCTGCACGTTCTCATAGACGACCGGCGCCGGATCGGTACTGACCGAACATGCCGCCACACCTCTGAGCTTCTGATCGGCCCGCAGCGCCGGGAAGTTCACGTTCCACAGCACGGCCTGGGCGTCTGCGCGCTCGACCATCTGTCTGACGATGCTACCCGCCCAGCGCTGGGCCCGCGCCCAGTCCGACTCGATACCGGGCTTGTAGTACTGCGACAAAGCAACAGCCGGCAGGCCGAGGATGGCGCCCTCGCGGGCAGCCCCCACCGTGCCCGAGTAGTACACATCGACGCCCAGGTTGGCACCGTGGTTGATGCCCGCCAACACCCAGTCGATCGGACCGACCTCCTCGCGCAGCACCGTCAGCGCCAGACGCACGCAATCCGCGGGCAGGCCGTCCACCACATATTGCCGATCGGCAGTCCGCTCGACGCTCAGTACCGCATCGCGCGTTACCCCGTGTCCACGAGAAGCGGTCCCGTCTCGCGATACGACTGTCACCGACTCGCCCAGATCCGCCACCGCTCGCCGAAGGGCCGCCAGCCCTGCCACGTCCGGACCGTCGTCATTGGTCAGAAGAAATCTCATCACCACTCGCTCCAGCTCGCACAGTAACTCGCACGCATGGGATGATAGCTTGGACCCCGCGCTATGCACCACCAGCGCCCCACCAATTACGTGACCACCTGCCGCATGTAAATGCCTTGTCGACCGCATGCTCCATTCTGGCGCCACAGTGGTGCCGGGTCGCGCTTTGCCGTATCCTCTCTGCGGCGACCGCGCAGGTGTTCGTAGCACCGGATGCCGCAGTGTAAGGAATGCTCCAATGGGCAGACACGCGATCTTTCTGGGAGGTCTGTTGGCTATGACGGCTTGCCAATCATCTCGTTCCGCCGACAACGCGAAGGGCGCCTTCGAGTGGCAGACGGCCTCGCCTGCCAGCCAGGGCATGTCACTGTCGGCCTTGCACGCCGCGCGCGAGCGACTCCAGCGCCGCAAGACCAAGACGTTGCTCGTCATTCGCAACGACCGCATCGTCTACGAGTGGTATGCAGAGAACTTCAGTCGCTCGACGAAGCACTACACTGCATCGATGGCCAAGGCGCTGGTCGGGGGGATGAGCCTAGCGTTGGCGCTCGACGACGGCCTGATCGACCCCGACCAACCCGTCAGCAAGTATGTACCCGCATGGCGCGGCGATCCCAAGAAAAGCAAGATCACGCCTCGCCATCTGGCCACACACTCGTCGGGCCTGGCCGATGCAAACGAGCAGGGCAAAACACACGAGCAGCTCACCGGCTGGATGGGCGACTTCTGGAAGCGCACGCCCGACCCGTTCACGATTTCTCGCGACCGCGCACCGGTCCTGTTCGAGCCCGGCTCCAACTTCATGTACAGCAATCCGGGCATGGCCATGCTGTCGTGGGCCGTCACCGCAGCCCTGCGCGACGCAGCCGACGCCCGGGACATCCGCACGCTGCTGCGCCGGCGGGTGATGGATCCGATCGGCTCAGACCCCGATCAATGGTCGTGCGGTTACGGCCGGACGTACACGGTCGATGATCTGCCGCTGGTGGCCAACTGGGGCGGCGGCAACTACTCAGTTGACGCGGTCGCTCGTGTCGCGCGCCTCATGCTGCGCAAGGGCAACTGGCAGGGAAAGCAGCTCATCGGGCGCGACGCCGTCGAACGCGTTCTGACCGACGCAGGCATGCCCACACCACGGCGACAACTGCCCAACGGACCGTTTCCGCGAAGCGGGCTATGCTGGTACGTCAACACCGATCGTGTGTGGCCTAACGTGCCGCCCGACGCGTTCGCCGCCGCCGGAGCGGGCAACCAGATGCTGCTGGTCGTGCCCAGCCTTGATCTGATCGTGGTCCGCAACGGCGGGCAACTCGAGCCCGACAGCCTGTGGGCGGGTGCGGTCGAGCAGCTGTTCAACCCCATCATGGCAGCCATCGAACCAACTGGCACGCAGCCCATCCCGCCCAGCCCGGTGATCCGCTCGATCGAATTCGCACCCGCGTCGAGCATCGTTCGCAAGGCCGACGGCAGCGACAACTGGCCCATCACCTGGGCCGACGACGACCAGCTCTATACCGCTTACGGCGACGGTTGGGGCTTCGAGCCCAGGACCGACGTCAAGCTCAGCAACGGCCTGGCCCGCGTGAACGGCGGGCCCGAAGGCTTTGTGGCCGAGAACATCCGTACGCCCACCGGTGAGACCACCGGCAATGGGCCGGCGGGCGGCAAGGCCAGCGGCATGCTCATGGTCGACGGCGTGTTGTACATGTGGGTCCGCAACACCGACCTGGCGACGCTCGCCTGGTCGACCGACCATGCCAACACCTGGCAGTGGGGGTTCAAGTTCACCGAGGGACTCGGCTGCCCGACGTTCCTCAACTTCGGCCGCAACTACGCCGGCGCCCGTGACGGCTATGTGTACGTCTACAGCCAGGACGGACCCAACGCCTACGACAGCTTCGACCACATCGTGCTGGCCCGCGCGGCCAAAGACCGCATCACCGATCGCCAGGCCTACGAGTTCTTCGCCGGACTCGACGCCAGCGGCCAGCCCCGATGGACAGCCGCCCTCCACCAGCGTCGCCCGGTCTTTACGCTGCCGGGACGATGCCAGCGATCCGACGTAATCTACAACCCCGGCACCAAACGCTACCTGATGTGCCTTGGGTTCAACCACTCAGCCGGTTGGGGCATCTTCGACGCCCCCGCGCCCTGGGGCCCGTGGACCACCGCCTACTACACCGACGACTGGCGCCTCGACCACACGCACGGTTACCGCCTGCCGAGCAAGTGGATAAGCCCCGACGGCCTGGCGATGTGGCTAATCTATTCGGGCCGCGGACAGGACGATGCGTTCTGCGTCCGGAAATGTCATTTGACAGTGAGGTAAACATGGTGCCTATTTGACTGGGTAGTGGGGAATCATAGATTTCCCATAGCGCCCAGTTTAGCGGGCCGTCCTGATCGCGTTATTCGGTACAGTTACGCGTCTGGCGATTGAGGCGTGGTCGGCTGGGCTCGGAGGGAATGCATGCAAGGGGCCGGGAAAGCGCGGTTTGCGCGCCGATGGGGTGCGTTCGGGCCACTATTGCTGCCGTTTTGTCTCTGTGCCATCGGGTGCGAAGAGCCCCCTTCGGTCGCGCCCGACGTGCCGGCGCAGATAGCGATTTCGGCGTCGACCGAGTCGGGCGTGGTCCCGCTGGAAGTGGAGTTCGCCGCCTACTGCCCCGACGATACCCCCCTGCCCGATGGGGTGTATGCGTGGAACTTCGGTGATGATGCAGCCGACGAGGGCCCGCTGGTTCGCCACACGTACATCGAGCCGGGCCGGTACACCGTCAGGCTGTGCGTAGCCACGGTTGAAGGCGAGCAGCTGCCGTGCGACACGGTCGCGATCCACGCGCTCGATGCACCGCCCGACGAGCCCGAGCCGCCACCTCCACCAGCCAACGAGCAGCCCGTAGCCGTCGCCGACGCCGATTCGGCCAGCCCCGTCGAGGGCACGTTGGTTACGCTCGACGGCAGCGGCTCGTACGATCCCGACGCCGGGCCGCAGGCGCTTACCTACGCGTGGACGCAGACGGCCGGTGAGTCGATCGCGGGCGATCCGCAGTTCGATCCGCACGCCGCCCAGCCGCAGTTCACCGCGCCGGCCTACACGGGCGACCCGCAGCGCGACGAACTGACGTTCCGTCTCACCGTATACGACGGGGCCGACTACTCCGACGCCGATACCGTGACCGTCAGGGTTACGCGGTATGAGCCGCCGCCCGATGAGCGGACGGCCGACATGCCCGATAGTTGGCTGGTGTTGTACAACCTTAACCATGCCGACAGCATCGCGTGGAAGGATTGGTACCTCGCACAGTGGGACATTCCCGCCGAGCACGCGCTCGGGCTCGACGCCGACCCGAACCTGGAACGCATCCACAAGGACGACTTCCGCGACGACATCTTTCTGCCGGTCCGCGTCTACCTCGACGGCCATCCCGATGTGGCTGCCCGCGTCATGGGCATCCTGGTGGGCTACCGCGTGCCCGGCAACTTCTACCAGGACGCCAACACCCCCGTACTCCAGGGTGGCGGCGGCTGGTCGGTTGCGTGCAAGCTTCAGGACCTCGACCCGAACAATCTCGACGAGATCCGCACAGCCAACCCCCACTACTTTTCGGCCTGGTTGGGTCCGGTGGCCGACCGCCTTACCAAGGCGACCCTGGCGGCCGACACCTATCTGACGGCCCGCATCGACGCCCCGACCCTCGACGACGCCAAGGCGCTGACGCTCCGCGCGCAGGCGATCCGCGCCGCCACCGACGCCCTGCCGGCCGACGAGCGGCTGTACTACGACTACCTCGACGTGGGCGCAGCCGGCGGCGACCAGGGGGGCACGCTGCGGCTGACGGCGGAGGATCCTAATTTTAACGACCCTCCGTGGCGGTTTCCTTGGCAGGCGTTCGAATCGGACGGGGCAGGCGAAGAGCCCACGCCCAACTGTGCGCTGCGCTTCAGCTACTATCGGCTGACCGGATGGGACCTGGTCGATTGGTCGGGCACGCCGGCAGGCACGCGGATTCTCGGCTATGCCCTCAACAGTTGGGGCGCCACCACCGTTCGGAGCACGACCGACCACAACGCTCGTTACGTGCCCAACGCGCTGGTCAACGGGGGCTTTGCCGCTGCCATCGGCGCCACGGCCGAGCCCACCACCACCGCTTCGCCCAAGCCCTCGACCATCGTGTGGTGCCTGGCCGAGGGTCGCACCACGGCCGAGGCGTTCTTCCACTCCAATTACTACACCGCCTGGATGTGGGAACTCGTCGGCGACCCGCTGCTGTTCGTGCCCCGCTGGTTCGAGCCGTGAGGCAAAAGCCGGTCCCCATGCACTACCCCTTCACGAGTTCGTAGGGCCGGGTGCCCCGTCCCGATGTACATCGGGATGGGGGACGGACTCCATTTCGGATACACTAGGGCCGTGTGCCACTGTCTGCGAAGCTGACAGTGTCTTAGGGCGGTCCGCCGTGGCGGACCCGCCTTCTTTCTATCGCGTGCGAACGAGGTGAATAGGGCGTGCAACTTGCTTGCACGCGCGTCTATTATCCGACATAAGGCCCCCTTCCTCACATCCGATCATGCCCTTGGCGCACGACGTCCCTCTGGATATCCTGTGCCTGTTTTCGGCAACCGTCAGACCACCTGTACCCAAGGAGCTCACCAATATGAGATTTCGAGACGAATGGACATATGGGGATCTGGAGGCATTCGTCGAAGCGGCTGACAGCGAGCACTTGAACTTCGACTTCAAAGCAATGGGCGCACTCGACCAAACACAGGGGAAGAAGAAGGAAGCCGCCAAGGACGCGTCCGCATTCGCCAACGCAGCAGGAGGGATAATCGTCTACGGAGTCGCGGAGCAGTCCGAAGGAACCTACAGCATCCAGCAAGGTTACGAAGCTACCGGCAAGATTCGCAAGGAATGGCTCCAGGCCGTGCTGGATCAAAACATCGCTCCGCCAATAACAGGGCTTGAGGTCTTTTCCGTGGAAATGCCGGATAGCGGTGAGCGGTTTGCCCTGCTTGTTCAGATTCCTAGAGCCGAGATCGAGCCCCATCAAGCGCCCAAGGGCTCCTACTATATTCGGCGCGGGGATCACGTTGGCCCCATGAGTCACGACGAAGTGAAGGACGCCTTCTTCCGCGCGCGATATCCGAACCTAGAGGCCACAGTTAGCCTCCGATCTGTAGGTAACACGCCGTATCACGGCGGACAAGTGGGAGCGAGCATCAAGTACCTATTCACACTCCGCAACGTCGGTCGTGTTGCAGCACTCGAATTCCTCGTTCGCCTCCAGTGGCCAAAAGGTGTTCAGGCCCGTTTCGGAGGCCGTGGCGCCCGCTACTTTGACATCGTCGAAGATACGTCGGGGTGTTGGTATTGCATCCGAAGCGCTGGCCCTTGCTATACCGGGCAAGACCCGCCACGTCCTGTCCGACCCTTACGATGCTTTCCCGGGGAAAGTATAGAATTTACCTTGGAGGTCTCCAGCCGCCCCATGTCGCCACTTCCGTGGGACCGATGGTGTTCCAACGCATCGGAAGGAACTTTCAAGTGGGAGATATTCGCCGACAGCGCGCCTAAGAAATCAGGAGAAGCGCCCGTCGCGAGGATATTTCCTCCTCGAATGTCGGCAGACCCAGATTTTCGGGCGAGAGCGGAAACATGGGATCGATCACCTCCGTGGCCTGAGGAACTGGTTCTGCGATGAGTCTGTGCCAACTGGGTACTGACGTCCTGGAGGGAACGGCGCACCCCAATACGACCGCGTAGGGCGGGTTCCTTGGTCTGAGCCCTTCGGCCTGAGCTCGGGACGAAGGCTTGTCGAAGACCACCCGCCACCTTCTTGTCTCGCGTGCAAGCGAGTTGCACGCCCTACAGATTCTGTGCGACGTGCTCAGGGCACCGTTGCCCCCTGCACTGTCAGCTTCGCAGACAGTGGCACACGATGACTCTTACGCGTGCAAGTGGCGACGCACCGGGACATGCCCTACCGGTTCTTCCCTGCTGATCAGTCCCCCACGTCCAGAGCGGTTCGACCTTGCTCACCGCGAGTGCATGGGGCACCCCGAAAGCACTGGCGGACTAGCCGCCAGTGGCACCCGGCGTTCTATGAGTTGCACGATAAGTCAGTGATTGAAATGGACTGGGATGGTTCGTCCCCCATCGAAGTGTGATCGAGTAATTGCGACGTGTTATGTCCCCCACTCCTGGAAGGAGCGGGGCACCCGTATAAGGCCTCGTAGACAGGGTCTACCCACCTTCCTCATGCCTCTGCTCAAGAAACCGGTCCCGATCGTTGAGGAAGTCGCGGTAGACGCGGAAGTGTTCGCTGTCCTCATACTCGATACGGCGGGCGGGGACGTGGTCGAAGCTGTAGATCGTCGCGCCCGGGCAGGCCATCAGGATGGGCGAGTGCGTCGCGATGATAAACTGCGCGTGGCCGTCGCGCGACATGTCGGCCAGCAGCCGCACCAGTTCGAGTTGGCGGGCGGGC
>CBFCZG010000175.1:0-9196 GCA_965602375.1 uncultured Phycisphaerae bacterium
CGGACGGGTGAGTCGGCCTTGCTGGTGTTCGACGGAGCGCGGCCGTCGGAGGCACTGGCCAGTCAGTTGCACGGCGAGGGTGTCGATGTGCTCTATAGTGGGGCGAGTCGATCGGCCGACGAGGCAATCGACGAGCAGATTCGCGCGAGTTCAGCGCCGCGCCGCCTGATTGTGGTCAGCACCGATCGAGCGATCCGCCAAGCTGCCCGACGTCGACGATGTCGACATGTAACATCGGCTGACTTTCTGGAGTTGATGGTGCGGGTGCTTTCGAAGCCACAGCGGCCGCAGGTTGAGCCTCCGGAAAAACGCAAGGGCACGCCACCGGAGGAGGTGGACGACTGGCTGCGACGTTTCGGCTTCGACCCGGAGGAGGACCCGGGGCAGGATCCGCGGTTCTAATCTCCAACGGTGCCCTGAGGTCTGGCTGTTCGGCTTCGAATAGGTTCTGCAGTAGGAGAGTGGCGGCATGCCGACGCGCTATGAGGACTTCGAGTTCGACCCGGTTCGACAATCGCACGAGGCGTTCTGGGCCGGCGAGCTCGACCGACCTGTGGTTCTCTTGTCGGGACAACGGAAGGGCGCACCTGCCGCCCAACCGTGGCTGGGGTATATCCCCGCCTACGGGGACATGCCTGTCGAGCAGATCGCAGACATCGCCGAAGCGCACATACGGGGTACCTGGTACGCCGGGGACGGCTATCCGTATCTATTCACGAACTACGGCGCAGGCTCGGCGGCGGTGTACACGGGTTTGGCCAGCGGACACTACTCGCAGGATGGGGGGGTCTGGTTTCACCCGGCCGTCGATGCCGAATTGGCCGAGCTGCGGGTCGAGCCGCGGACCGACACGGAATGGTTCATTCACACAGACGGCTATATGCGGGCGATCGTGGAGCGAATCGGCGGCAAGACGCAGATCACGCTGCCCGATCTGGGAGGCATGCTCGACATCCTGGCGAGTATCCGAACGACCGAGACACTGCTGACCGACGTGATCGACGCACCGGATGAGGTCGATCGCTTGGTCTGGGAGAGTTTCGACGCGTGGTGGGCGTACTACGAACACTTCTACGCCATTCTCAGGGGTCATTCGCCGGGATGTATGGCCTGGGCTCCGGTGTGGTCGCCCGGGCGAACGTACATGTTTCAAAGTGACTTCGCTTATATGATCAGTCCGGCGATGTGCGAGCGGCTGGTGGTCCCGGAGCTTACCGAATGCTGTCGACGGGTAGACCACGGGTTCTATCATCTCGATGGTGTGGGGCAGTTGCCGCACCTGGATCTGTTCCTGGGCATCGACGAACTGCGAGGCATTCAATGGGTGCCCGGGGCGGGTAAGGCCAATCCCTGCAAGTGGCCCGACGTGTTCAAACGCATACTTGCAGCGGGCAAACGCATCCAGACTTGGGCGATGGAACCCGACGAGGTTTTCGAGGCAATCGAATACACGAAGGGGGCAAGGGGCATCATCTTCCAGGTCCACGGCGTCGAGGAGGCTGACGCCGACGCATACGTGGAGAAGGTGTTCCGCGCCGCCTCGCGACCGGGCTGACACATGCCCTGCGCAGACGGCAGGGCGGATGGCTGGCTACTCGTCCACCTCTTGCAGTTCGAACTGCTGCTGTTGCTGGGCCGCCTCCCATTGCTCGGCGGTCATGATGACCTCGCGGGCCTGCGAGCCCTTGTATGGACCGACCACGCCGGCGGACGCGAGTTGATCGATCAGGCGGGAGGCCCGCGCGTATCCGATGGTCAGGCGGCGCTGGAGGAGGCTGACGCTACCCCGCCGCGTCTCGAGCACGATCTGGGCGGCCTGATCGAACAGCTCGTCGCGAGGGCCATCGTCTGCGCCGCCGTTGCGAAGGTTGACCAACTCGGTGTGGAACTGCTGGGGCACCGAGCCCTTGAGGTGGTCGAGAACGCGTCGTAGTTCGAGATCCTCGACGAACGTGCCCTGTGCGCGCCGCAGCTTGGCCGAGCCGGGCGGCAGGAAGAGCATATCGCCTGCCCCCATAAGGACCTCGGCCCCGTTCTGGTCGAGCACGATGCGTGAATCCATACGGCTGGCCACGCGGAAGGCGATGCGGCACGGAATGTTCGACTTGATCAGGCCGGTGACGATGTTGGCCTGCGGGCGCTGAGTGGCCACGATAATGTGGATGCCGACAGCCCGGCTCTTCTGTGCCAAACGCGACAGATGGTGTTCGACGTTCTTGGCGGCAATCATCATCAGATCGGCCAACTCGTCGATGACAATGATGATGTGGGGCAAGTACTGAGGGATGCGGTTTGCTTCCTCTTCCGTAGCGGGGTTGAAGCGTTCGATGATCTGGTCCGGTCCGAGCTGGTTGTAGGCCTGGATATTGCGTACGCCGGCTTCGGCCAACAGCTCGTAGCGCTCGTCCATCTTGGTCGCGGCCCAGTCGAGGATCATTTCGGCCTGCTGCATATCGGTGACGATGGGACACATCAGGTGCGGCACGTCTCGAAAGACGCTGAGTTCGACCATCTTGGGATCGACGAGGATGAGCTTGACGCGATCGGGCCGTTGGGTCATCAGGATGCTCATCACCAGCGCGCTGATGCAGACACTCTTGCCCGAGCCGGTCGTGCCGGCAATCAGCAGGTGAGGCATAGTGGCCAGATCGACCACCAATGGATTGCCACTGGCGTCCTTGCCCAGGCAGAGCGGCAGCGTTGTGCGAGTCACCGAATTGCCCGCCAGGGTCAGCAGTTCGCGGAGACGCACCTTCTCCTTATCGATGCTGGGCACCTCGACCCCGATGGTGTTCTTGCCGGGAATGGGTGCAACAACGCGAACGGCCGGCGCCTTGAGCACTCTGGCCATGTCGTGGGCCAGGGCATGGATCTGGCTGACCTTTATCCCGGGGGCCAGTTCCAGTTCATACATCGCCACGACCGGACCGGTGTCGACCTGGACGACGCGGGCCTGAATGCGGAAGTCGGCCAACGTCCTTTCGAGCAGGCGAGCTTTGCCCTTGACGACGCTCTCGTGGCCAAGCGACGGTTCGTAATGTGGCTCGTCGAGGAGTGTCAGCGGGGGCAGATCGTACTGGCCAAGTAGCTGCGGCGAAGCGCCCGCCCAGTCCTCGACATGTTCTACAGCTACGGACTGCGGTGGCTCGAAGTCGTCGGACTCCAGGACAGCCTCGTCGTCGGCTACGATCTCAGGTGCCATCTCGCCAGCGGACGGAGCGGCGACCTCATCAGCGTCGATTTCGTCCGGTGTGTCCTGGTCTGCCGGGGTCGGTAGGGCATCCTCGTCTGTGTCGGTAGGCGATTGCTCAGGCAAAGTCTGGTCCGGTTTAGGCGCGGCGGGAGCCATATCGACCGAAGCCTCAAGCGCGGCTTGGTTTTCGTGCTGTACGGCCAGCAGGCGGCTTCTGCCGGTATTGATGACAGGTTCGGGTGCCGGCTGGTCGGCGTCTTGCTGCGAGGCGTCGGTGCTGTCAATCGACGTGGTCTCGGCGGTCGAAGGGTCTGGAACGTCGGCCGGACAAGGTTTCTTCTCGATCAGCACCGATGGCAGCGCCGTACGTAGACCGATGCTTCGCCTGACAACCCAGATAAGGACGGGCGGCGTGGCACGGAGCACGTCGTCGGCCGCAAGCAGCAGGCCGGTGAACAGCCCACACAGCAAGATCACGGTCGAGCCGAGGGTGCCGAACTGTGATCGCATGACGGTCGCCAGCGCGATACCGATGATGCCCCCGTGTCCCTCGGGCAGCGAGCTATCCGAGCCGGGCGAGATCATCCTGGCGATAACGGCTACGACCACAGAGGTCACAGCGATGCCGATGGCGCGAAGCGCCAAGTCCTTGACGGGATGACCCCAAAGCGTTCGGCAAGCCAACAGCGCCGACAGCAGAAGCAGTGGGTACACACCGTGTCCGATCCAGTGGAACAGTTGATACGCAGTCCAAGCACCGATCTTGCCGCAGGCGTTGTGCACCGACTGTGGATGCGGCCAAGCCTTCGTGCTGGGCCAATCGTTCGGGCTAAACGTGCACGTGGCCGCCAGGAGAAAGGTCAGCACGAGCAGGGCAAGTACCGCATGAACGGTAGAAATCCTGCGTATCGGTTGTGAGGCGTCCGACATTGGCGTGTCCCTGAGGGCGACCTTCCGCGCGCACCCGCTCCGCAGTGTTAGCACTTAATGGTTTATCGGCCATGGGTGGCCAAGCGCTACAGACCAGCCGGCTAGTCGAGACGAAAAGTCACGTCAGCGCGGTCGCGGACCGGTTCGAGAGGGATGCGAAGAATGGCGACGGCCTCTTCGGGAGGCATCAAGTGGGGCGGTCCGCCATAGACGTTGTACGCACGGTAGGGCCAGATCAGCTCGGCATCGCCAACGGTCTCAATCCGGTACCGCCCGGGCAGCTCGATGACCCCATCCGTCGGCCACGACTTTGTCGCCTGTCGAGGCCGCAAGACCCGTCGGGTTCGCCGGGCGCCCAGATGGATTGTCTGACCGTGCGGGAGCCAGAGTTGAAGGTTCAGATCAACCTGTCGCCAGCGCATATTGGTCGAGCCTATCGCGGTCAATCGGCACCGCCTTGCACTCTCGGCGCGGATCTCCAGGCGGGTTTGTGCCGCACCGTAGTCAAGGTCCAGTCTATCGCATCCGGAGTTGGTTCGAAGACGGCCCCCGATGGCTGGGAAATAGCCGCACTCACCCGACTCGATGATCCGAAAAGTGGCGGACTCGAGGCTCTGTTTGTCATAGCCGCCGGCGATGACACGTCCGACGCGGTCGTGGTACAGGATGATGTTTGCCGTCCGATCCATGTGGAAGGGGTGATGGGGGCGGGCCGCAGCGGACAAGGCACTGAGCCCGTAGAACCACCCGTGACGTCGACGCAGCAGGCCCGCATGATCGATTCTCAGCGTCATGCCGGCAGACTCGACGGGAATCGCCCTTTGCGAGTCATCGAAGTCAACGGTCAGCGCACGAGCGATTTCGCTAAGCGCATATCCGGCGCGCGGACCCATCTTGATCCGGGTGAGTCGACGGACCATAGTCGGACGCCCCCGCAAGGCCAGGGCAAGCAGACGGCGCCCCTGAGGATGGTAGACGCAGGTTTCGGGATGGAACATTGCGCCTTCGCCCCGGTAAAGCCGATTTCGCTCATCGAACAACTCGAGGCGAACCAGGTCGGGATAGAGGTGGCGGACGGCGTACTCGATGCCTCGCCGGAGTGGTTCGAGGGCAAACCTGCCGCCGCCACTGGTCAGGTAACGTGCCAGCCCGTCAAGGGTAACCCAGTGATAGGCGACTACCGGCCCGTTCTGCTCGGGGAAGCAGCCGGTCCGAGGGTCCTGAAGCGCCACCATCCGGCGCAGGGCCGCCGACGCCTGGCGCGACCATTGGGCGCTGCCCAGGACCCGGCCAATTCGATACAACGTGGCGGCATGACGGAAAAGATGGTTCGGGCCTGTGCCGGTGTACGGGCCGGGTCGGCCAAGTTGCATGCGCTTGGCCTCTAGGTACTGCGACAGGGCGTCACCCGCCAGCCGGAGGGTTTCGCGCCACCGCTTGCGCCTCGCGGAAGTCAGTTGGGGTCCGAGTAAGGTCAGGGCGTCGGCGAGGGCATGGGCTGGCAGATGAGGGGGATTATTGCTGGGCGTGAGTTCTTGCCGTGTGACGGCCGCCAGGGCATCGCCCATTTGTCCGGCATACTGCAAAAGCTTGCGGTGGGCGATGAACCGACTGGTACAACAGTCGCCTTTCCAGAGAAGGGCGGCAGCTGGGGCAAAATGGGCCAACGTCTTGGGATGGACGGCACGGCGAGTGAAAAGCAGGTCTTCTGTTGCGGTCATGAGCGTCCGTTCAAGATCACGTCGCAACGTGTTCACAACAACCTCCGCAAGGAGCGCAAAACGAGTTACACATGGGGCAGGGACCGTGAAGCCCGGCTGGGCCGGTCATGGTTGATCGGGGGGAGGGGCTTCGTCGAGCCGTTTGGGCTCGTCGTGGAAGTCGAGCATGTCGATTGGGCTGACCACAGCCGTACAGATGTTACTCAAATGAGCGCTTACGCGCTTGTAGTGGCGCGCGAGAAGCGAATAGGCGACGGCCTCGTCCGTGTCCAGTTCATGATGCTCCTGAAGCAACTGGTGGACCACGTCTTCGCACTGTTTGCTGATTTGCCCGGCGCTGTCGATCACGCTCTTGGCCGTATCCGGGCTGGCCTGGCCGATGGCGTGTCGCGCCTGCTCGAACATGGCTTGCACTTGTTGGCGGACCTCATTGAGTGGTCCCGCGTAGCGCTCGACACGAAGCTGACGCCTGAAGAACACGCCCACCTCGAAGACGTTCTTGCAGTAGTCGCCAATGCGTTCGGCGTCCTTGGCTAGCGACATGAACATCAGACAACCGGCGACCTCGCTACCCGGGTTGATGGTCAGATGGCGAATGATCTTTCGGCGCATGCTGCGCTCGAGTTCGTTAACCTCGCGGTCGCGGCGATACAAGCTCTCGCGAACCTCCTCGGCCGTGACGGTCCGCTGGAGCACGGATGAGGCGCGATCGAACATCCAGGCCGCGCGAGACAGCATCTGGTCCAACTCGGTGAGCAGCTCTTCGGCAATGCGCCTGGCCCGCAGCGCTTTGAGGATTTGGCTAAACATGGCCCGAGCCCTCCAGGGCTATCTACCCACTAAGTATGATACACAGAATCGGCAGTGCAAAGAACACCACGACGAGATACATCAGCGCAAGGCCCCTGCGCGTGGCTGCCAGCGTGGCATACCAGTGGGCCAACCGGATCGGGATAGCGCGCAATGGCAGGAACACTGCGGTCCCGACCACGTTGAACAGCAGGTGAGCAGACGCAACCGCCAGGCCGGCGGGGGTTCCGGTGGCCGCTGCCGCGAGCAGGCTGGTGACCGTGGTGCCGATGTTGGCCCCGAGGGTGTAGGGGAATATCTGGTGCAGCCGCAACACGCCGGCGCCCGCCAGCGGCACGACCAGGCTGGTGGTGACGCTGCTCGACTGCACCATGACGGTTACGCAGAGCCCGAGGGTGAGCGCCAACACCCAATTTCGGAAGAAATAACGAGCGAAGAAGGCTTCGAGGCGAGCGAGGATCAATCGCTTGAGCACCCGCACCAGCAACACGAGAGAAACGAATAGACCTGCCAGGCCGACCAGGCCCATGACGGCGCCGACCCACTCCTCTCTGCCGGCAAGCAGGTGTTCCAGCCCGGCACGAACGCCGTCGACCACGGGCTTGGTGGCGGCCTTCAGCGGATTGGTGGGGACGGCCTCAGTGGGGCTGATGAAGACCGAAGCCAGGGCGATGGCGGCCCTGCTGAGTGCGTGCGTGGTCAACTCGATCGGCAGGATCAAGGCCACCGTGAGGACGTTGAATATGTCGTGAACGATGGCGGCTCCGAACGCGCGGCGAAACTCCAGTCTGGCCGACACGTGTCCCAGAGACACCAAAATGTTGGTTACGCTGGTGCCAATATTGGCACCCATGACGATCGGTACGCCGGCGACGACCGAGATCTGGCCGGTCGCAACCAGTCCAACCGCCAGGGATGTCGTGAAGGATGAACTCTGGACGAACGACGTGATCAAAATACCGACGAACAAGCCAGCCACAGGGTTGGCGGCGCGGGCGAAGAGGCCCTGAATGGTCGCCTCAGTGGCGGGTGCCTGGGCGAGGATCTTCAGCCCGCCGCCCATCACGTTGATGGCGCAGACAAAGGCGTAGAGCAGGCCGAGGATGAGCAGCGGAACCAGGATGGGGCCGAGGACGCTCTTGGGGCGGACCAAGTCGGTCGGTGCCGGCGACATAAGGGTACTTTATGCAAGGAAAGGCAGCGACAAACGAGGCCGCCGCGATCGCGCCATCTACTGGGCCGTGAGAATAGGGTCGACGGGGTCACTTGTCAACGGCATGGGCGCAAAGTCGCTCGGCCAGGCGCACGATCCTGTCGGCCACCCGCTTCTTGCCGGCGCGGGACCAGGGCTGCCAACGGCCGCCTCGCACGAGTAGCTCGACCTCGGCCTGATCCGAGCCGATGTTTGCGGGGCCGTTCAGGAAGATCGCGTCGAGGTTTTTGCGCTCGAGCTTGGCGCGGGCCTTTCGTCGGGGTTGGCGATCCTCCATGGCGAAGCCGATCAGGACCTGGCTGGGGGTCTTCATGTGACCCAGTGACGCGAGGATATCCTCTGTCGGGACCAGCGTAATCTCTCTGGGTTCGCAGCTCTTGGCCAGCTTGTGGGGCGCCGGCCTGCTGGGGCGGTAGTCACAGACGGCGGCGGTCATCACCACAACATCGCTAGCCTTGAAGCACCTCTTGCAGGCGCGGGCCATCTCGGCGCTGGAGACCACATGAATGGTTCGGACGCCCTTCGGGTCGGGCAAGCCGACCGGACCGGCGATCAGGGTCACGGTGTGACCTCGCGCAGCGGCAGCCGCGGCCACGGCAAAGCCCATCTTGCCGCTGGAGGGGTTGGATATAAAGCGGACGCTGTCGAAGGGTTCACGGGTGGGGCCGGCGGTTACAAGAATCCTCACGGACCATCTTCCTTGCCGACGGGTGCGTCATCGGCTGGACTTGGGCGCTGCCGCCCTAAGTCTGTCGGCCACGAATGCGATAATGGTATCCACGTCGGCCAGGCGCCCGGGTCCCACCTCGCCGCAGGCCAGCCACCCGGACGTGGGTTCGATGAACAGATACTGCAACTCCTTGAGCGTGCGGATGTTACGCTCGACGAGGGGGTTGCGCCACATCCGCTGGTTCATCGCCGGGGCAAAAACGACCGGGCAATCAGCGGCCATAATCATCGTGCTGACCAGCTCGTCGGCGATGCCGCACGCCGCTTTGCCGATTATGTTCGCCGTAGCCGGTGCGACAAGCAGCAGGTCGGCGCGGCTGCTGAGCTTAAGGTGCTGGGGGTCGTAGTAGTTCTGCGCATCCCACAGCGTGGTGAAAACCTGCCTGCCGGTCAGCGACTGGAAGGTGGTTGGTCCCACGAAACGGGTGGCGGCTTCGGTCATGGCGACGGTGACGCCGCAGCCCCGCTGGACCAGCGCCGAGGTGACCTGGCAGAGCTTGTAGGCAGCAATACCGCCGCAGACCACGAGGATCAACTCGTAGCCTTCGAGGTCGCCGAGGGCGCGACCCCCACCCTGAGCGAGACCTACGACGGCCCGCC
>CBFCZG010000176.1:0-9162 GCA_965602375.1 uncultured Phycisphaerae bacterium
CAGGATCCGAACTACTTCAGGTTCAGCCGGACCGTTTCCTTTTCAACTGGCGCGAGCAGGCGGGGGAGAAATACCCAAGTTACACAGTGAATGTCAGGAAGTTCCTGCGAGAACTCAACCATTTCTGCCAGTTCTGCCAGAACCAAGGGCTTGGGGAGCCAAAGCCCAATGTGTGCGAGGTGGCCTATATCAATCATATCGTCCCTCGCGATGGGGAATCCGCTACTGAGCTTTTTGCCAACGTGTTTCCTGGGCTGAAGTGGGAGTTCTCGGAGGAGTGGGACCTTCCGCTGGAAAGTGTCCAGTATAACCGAGTCTTCGTAATCGGCGATCAGCTTGGCCGATTGTATGCGGAGGCGTCAGTGGCCTCTCATCCCCAAATGGCAAAGCCATTTGTGTTCTTCCGTGTTACCGGACGAGTGAATCATCCATCGGACGGCAATGGTGAGCTGAGCGACTCTCTGCGGGTCGCCCATGACTCGGTCGTCAACGGATTTGCTGCTATGACAGATCCAGTAATCCAGAAAGATCGTTGGGGGAGGACAATGTGATGGCGCACGAACTCTATCAGCTTCCTGTCGAGGCCTTCTACCAGGGGACGCCAGTGCCAGCCTCAGTGGAGCAAGACACCGCAGCACTGTCAGGTCCCGGTGTAGTTTTGGCTCTGCGGGCGCGTCCTGCTGACTGGTGGGTCGATGCCCGCAACGCTATCCGCGACCTGCTGACGCTTCCGAGCAACTGGGATAGCTACGGCGCCAGTTCGGTCGCTCCCGATTCGGTCGGTGAAGCTCTAGGCGGGGTCGAGTATCTGTCGTGTGTCGCGGGCGTCACCTTGCCAACAGTCACGGCCACGGGAGAGGGGCACGTGGGGCTTTGCTGGGACGTGGGGCGTTGGAGCCTCGATGCATCAATAGCCCCGTCCGGGCTCATCAGGTACGTGTTTCTGGACGAGCGTGATGCGACCAGGAATCAAGAGGGTCACACGCGCGACTACAGCAAGTTGGCTGAGTTGGCTAGTAGTTGGTAAGGGCACCCGATGACCGGCGGGAGCCCTGAGCCTGACGATGCCCCGGCTTCGGCCACAATCTCCTCGGACGAGGTCATTCTCAAGCGTCTGCCTACAAGACCTCATACCGTCAAGGAACGTCCAGGCGTAGGCTTGACCGCGACATCGTATGCCCTCGGGCCTCGCCCAAGTGAACGGTTTCCCTCTTACAGCCGCCAGCGTTTCACTTCCCCCGCTCAACTGCTTGAGCTTGCGTCTGCGGCAGGGCAGGATGTGTCGGGCTGGAGCGTTGCGGCCATCCGAGTAGCCAACGTCCGACAACTGGGACTCGATGTCGTTTCCCGCCCAACTGATGAAGATCCGGGCCACTGCGAGATTGTGCCCACGGAACAGCAGCTATTCACGGACGCAATTTGGAGCCGTCTAGCGAAACAAGCCCCAGTGGTATTCACTCAACGATAGTCCGGATCTCAGATTCCGTGTCCAATCCCCGCCGGCTGCAGCTCGGCCGCTACGAGTCGCCCCTGACCGCCCGAAGACCAAACCAGATTCCCACCAACAGCAGCGTGAGCACAGCCGGCAGCACCACGACCGCACACCACAGCATCAAATCCCCGCCTGGCGCCTGGCCGCGCCTGTAGCGGCGCCGTTCCCGCGCCATCTTGCCTTCGACCAGACCCCAGAATATCAGGTCGAGCACCCAGCCCACAACTTCGCCCATCCACGTCCACACAGTCTGTCCCCAGAAGCGGCGGCAAAGCGTTTCGTGCAACGCCCACCACCGCCAGTTTAACGTCCGATAGGAAGAGTCGCCAACGCCACTCCTGCCCGCGATTCCAGGGCGAGACGTTCCTCCCAGCCCGTCGTGCCCAACCAGTCCTTGACTCCAGGCCGCGGACAAGGTACACTCCAATAACACTCCAATCGGAGTGTAGCAGGAGTGCCGTCGTGGCTGCCGACAGGAAACAGCAAGGCAAAACGGTCACCCTGAAAATCCCGGCCGAGCTGTACAACAACCTGGCCGACATGATCGAGGGCACGGGGTTCCGCAGCGTTACCGAGTTCGCCGTCCACGTGCTTCGTGACCTGGCGGCAGCCGGCAAGCTCGACCATAGCCTGACCGGCTACACCCCCCAGGAGGTCGACGCCGTACGCCAGCGACTGCGGGCCCTGGGGTACATCGAGTAGAGCTTACAAACGCTGAGATCTGATTGACTCGGCGGAGGGGTGCGCTGTAGCCGCGCGCCAATCGGTTCGATCGGCCCGCGGCTCGCACAAGAACCGACAGAGAGGATGCCATGACAACGCTGACTCAAAGCAATGTGGCTGTCTTCACCCGGTGGCTGGCTCAACGTCTGGCCGCTCGCCGACGGCGAATCGGTATCTGGCTGCTGGCCGTCGTGGCAGCCACCTTCGGCATGGCCGTATCGTCACAGGTTGGCCCCATGGCCGACTTGCTGCCCGGTACCATGGGGGTGCTGGCGATCTTTGGCGCAGCGCTGGCCTGCGAATTCATCGATTCCTCCCTGGGTATGGGATACGGCACCACGCTGACGCCCCTGCTGCTGCTGGCAGGGTTTCACCCCCTCCAAATCGTCCCGGCTGTCCTGATGTCCGAGTTCGTCACAGGCCTGTTTGCAGCAGTCTTTCATCACCGCGATGGCAATGTCGATTTCGTCAACGATACGCACGTCCGCCGCACAGCCCTGCTCTTGTCGTTGCTCAGCGGTGCCGGCGCCATCCTCGCCGTCTGCGTCGCGCTAAGTCTACCCAAGACGCTGCTGACGGGTATCATCTCGGGCATCGTGCTGGCGATGGGCGTGATCATTCTGGCAACCACGCATCGCCGCATCCGCTACCGCCCGGGCAACATCGTCGCGCTGGGCGCCGTCGCTGCATTCAACAAGGGGCTCAGCGGAGGCGGCTACGGCCCGTTGGTCACCAGCGGCCAAGTGCTCTCCGGCCTGTCGCCCAAACAGGCCGTCGCGGTTACCTCTCTGGCCGAAAGTGTCACCTGTCTGATCGGCTTGCTGGCCTACACGGCAGCCCGCACCTTCTTCGGCGGCGGCGAGCAGGATTGGTCACTGGCCCTGCCGCTCACGTGCGGCGCATGCCTTTCGGTGCCCATGTCCACGCTTGTGGTTCGTGCGATCCCCGGACGCGTGCTCCGGCTGGGTGTGGGCGTAGCGACCTGTCTGCTGGCGTTGCTGGCCTTTGCCAAGCTTCTGCTGGTCTGAGCGAGCAGCGACCCACGCGCCACAGATTTGCTGACGGTTGCCGCAGGTCGGCGCTTCTTACACCCCGCTGTAGGAGGCAAAACCGCCGTCGATTGGAATAACCGTGCCGTGCACGAACGACGCCGACGGCGAGAGAAGCCAGAGCGCCGTTCCCACCAAGTCCTTCGGCTCGCCGAAACGCCCCATCGGCGTGTGATCGATAATCTGTTGGCCGCGCGCCGTCAATTCGCCGGTCTTCTCGTCGGTCAACAGGAATCGGTTCTGTTCGGTCAAAAAGAACCCCGGCGCGATCGCGTTCACACGGATGTCCTTCGCGTACTCCTGTGACATGTGCACCGCCAGCCACGCCGTGAAGTTGCTCACCGCCGCCTTCGCTGCCGAATAGGCCGATACCCGCGTCAGCGGCTGAAACGCCGACATGCTCGAAACGTTCAGGATGCTCCCCTGCCCGCGCTCGGCCATCGACTTGCCGAATACCTGGCAGGGCATGATCGTGCCCAAAATGTTCAACTCGAACACCCAGCGAATCGCCTCCGGCGGCAGGTCGAAGAAGCTCAGCTCGCCCGTGGTGGCTTCCTTCTTGTTGCCGCCCGCGCCGTTGATCAAGATGTCGACCTGACCGAACGCGTCGGCCGCCGCTCGCTGCGCCTGCTCGATGCTCGTCCGATCCAGGACGTCACACTTCACCGCCAGCGCCTTACCGCCGTCCTTTGCGACCTGCCCGGCTACGTCGCGAGCTTTCTCCTCGAAAATATCCAACACCACCACGTTGGCGCCCGCCTGTCCCAACGCCCGAGCCAACTCGCCGCACAGGATCCCCCCCCCGCCCGTGATCGCCGCCGTCTTGCCGTGTAAGTCAAACAACTCCGCCAGATAATCCCTGCTCATTTCAACCGCCCTCAACGCTCACATGCCAAGTACGCATCTCGCCAAACGAGGCAAACCGGCATTCTCACCAGCCGCCCACCCACTGTCAACGCCGACCGAACGCGTCGCCGCCCGTTGCCGCATCGGCCCTTCACCTTCCCCGAACCGGCCGATAGAATGGCGACACCGAAGGGGCGGCGGCACTCGCTTGTGGAGTGGAGGCAAGGACGACCATGGCAGCTTCCCGATCGCGCGGCACGGCCGCAAACAAACTGCTCGATGCGCCCGTGATCAACCCCGCGCAGCTCGGCGGAATCGAAACATCCGTCCTCGACAACGGACCCGGACGAGGCGTCCGCATCGCCTGGGTCAACACCGGCGGGGGGCTCCGCTACAAGGTCGTCATCGACCGCGGGCTCGACATCGCCGACGCCGAGTTCCTCGGTCAGTCGCTCACCTGGCACAGCCTCACCGGTGTCACCGCGCCGTCCCACGCATACCATCACGGCCTCGACTGGCTTCGCGGCTTCTACGGTGGGCTCGTCGTCTCCTGCGGACCGCTCAACGCCGGCGCCCCGTGCGAGGACCAGGGCCAACCCCTCAGCCTGCACGGCACACACTCGAACACCCCGGCTATCCTCGACGCGGTCGCCAATCCCAGCCCCGTCGACAAACGCGACGAAATGAGCATCTCCGGGCGGGTCCGCACGGCCCGCGTCTTCGGACCCAACGTCGAACTCCGCCGCACCATCCGCAGCACACTGGGCCAACCCGCCCTGACCATCGACGATGAGTTCGTCAACCTCGGCAACGAGACCGTCGAGCATGCCTGGCTGCTGCACATCAACTTCGGCTGGCCGCTGCTCGAGCCCGGCGCCAGCACCTACTGCTACCGCGGTGCGTTTACGCCGCGCGCCGACAGCACCGCCTTCTTCCGCAATCGCAACGTCCGACAGGCGCCCAAACCGCTCAACCAACATCGTGGCACCGGAGAGGCCTGTGCCTATATCGATCCGGTAGCGGATCGGCGCGGGCAGGTGGTCTGCGGCGTAGTCAACGAGAAACGTGGCGTCGGCCTTGTCATCGAGTACAGCAAGAAACACTTCCCGCGAATGGTCAACTGGCAGCACTGGGGCCCGAACGGCTCCTACGTAGGCGCCCTCGAACCGTGTAACTGCGGCGTCGAGGGTCGCGACGTCGATCGCCGACGGGGATGGCTCGACCAACTCAAACCCCGGCAGCGACGTCTCTACCGATGCACCGTCAGCGTCACGAATGAACCCCGACGGCTCCGTCAACTGCTCGCACTCAATCGCTAGATCTTGCAGCCGGAGCCCGGCAGACCCAGGAACACACGGAACGCACGAAACCCTGAACGACACAAGACGAGCCCGAGGCGCAAAGCGTTGAAGTCAAAGCTCATTAACATGGCCTACGTCTTGGCCGCCGTGCTGTTCCTGCCCGTGATGCTGTATCAGCGTTTCGTCCGCAGAAAGCGACGTACAGGTTGGCGCCAGCGACTCGGGCATATTCCCGCGCGCCCCAGCCGAGCACCGTGCGTGTGGATCCACGGTGTATCCGTCGGCGAGATCAACGCGGCACTCCCGCTCGTCCATGAGCTAAGTCGGCAGCTTAAAGGCTTCGAGGTCGCCATCTCCGCCACTACCGACACCGGGTTCGCCCGGGCGACCCAGCTCTTCCCGTCGCAAATGGTGTTTCGCTATCCGCTCGACTTCAGTTGGGTCGTCGCACGTACCATGGAGCGGCTGCGGCCCCGGATCATCGTGCTCATGGAGCTGGAGGTCTGGCCCAATCTCGTTGCCCACGCCGCCCGCGCCGGAATCCCCGTGGTGGTCGCCAACGGCAGGATCACCGATCGCCGGCGGGTCGGGCTGCTCAACCTCCCGCTTGTCCGTCGTCTCACCCGCAGTATGTTCGCCGCCCTGGCCGGCGTCGGCGTACAGGACGAAACGTACGCCGAACGCTTCCGCCGCATAGGCGTCCCCGCCGACCGAATCCGCATCACCGGGTCGCTGAAGTGGGACTCCGCCGTCGTCGCCGATCGCGTCGAACGAGACGACGCCCTCGCACGATGCCTCATGATCGACCGAAGCCGCCCACTCTGGGTCGCCGGCAGTACCGGCCCGGGCGAAGAGGCGGCCCTCCTGCAAGCCTACAAGCAACTGCTCGAAGACCATCCCCAATGGCAACTCGCCATCGTCCCCCGCCATCCCGAACGCTTCGGCGCCGTCGCCCATCTCATCGAGGACTACGGCTTTGCCTGCATCCGCCGAAGCAAGCACCTGGAACGCCCACCAACCGCCCTGAAGGCACGAACCGTCTTCCTCGGCGATACCATGGGCGAGCTCCGCCGCTTCTACGCCCTCGCCGACCTGGTCTTCGTCGGGCGATCGCTGGCGCCCCTCGGCGGGTCCGACGTGATGGAAGTGGCCGGACTGGGCAAACCCATGCTGTTCGGTCCGCACATGACCAACTTCGCCGAAGCCGCCACGAAGCTGCTGTCGGCCCGGGCCGGCGTCCAGATCGCCGACGCCGAATCGCTCCTCCGCGAAGCCCAACACCTGATGACCCACCGGGTCGAGGCCACACGCATGGGACGCCAGGCGCGGCAGGTCCTGCTGCTCAATCAGGGAGCATCACGCAAAACCGCTGAGATGATCCAGCAATTGCTGAACACCAAAGGGATGAAGTAGATGCCTGATCCCCACCAACGAACGCAGGTTCTCACATCGGCCCGCTCTATCGTGGTCAAGATCGGCACCAACGTCGTTACACGCCCCGACGGCCGGCTCGACAAGCCCATCGTCAGACGACTCGCCGAGCAAATCGTCCTGCTGACTCGACGTGGGTTCGATATCACCGTCGTGTCGTCCGGGGCCATCGGCGCCGGCATCGGGCAACTGCGACTCGGCGTCAAACCCAAGAGCATCGCCATGCTTCAGGCAACGGCCGCCGTCGGTCAACCCGCGCTGATCAACCTGTTTAACGAAGCCCTGCGACGCCACGGCCTCCAGGCCGCCCAAATCCTCCTCACTCGCGCCGACTTCGAGGACCGACGTCGATACCTCAGCGTCCGCGGCACCATTGCAGCTCTGCATCAGTTTGCGACCGTGCCCATTGTCAACGAGAACGACACCGTCGCCGTCGACGAAATCCGCTACGGCGACAACGATATTCTCGCCGCGCTCATGTGCAACCTGCTCAGAGCCGATCTGCTCATCCTGCTCACCGTCGTCGACGGTCTCATGCAGAACGGCGAGCTCGTCCAGACTGTCCATCGAATCGATAGGAACATCCGACAGGCCGCAACCGCCGTCACCTCCGCCCTGGGCACCGGAGGCATGGCCACCAAACTACAAGCGGCCAAGACCGTCACCCAGGCCGGTGAAGCCGCTCTTATCGCCAACGGTCGCACCCGCAACGTCCTGCCCAGGCTGCTCGCCGGCGAAACCCTGGGTACATTCTTCGCCCCCGCCGGACGAAGAATGGCTTCACGCAAACGATGGCTCGCCCTGGCCGTCAGACCGGCCGGGCAACTCGTCATCGACCAAGGCGCCGCCGCCGCACTGCGCGAATCGGGAAAAAGTCTCCTGCCCGTGGGCGTCGCCCGAGTCAAAGGGCCTTTCGCACGCGGCGACGTCGTACGCGTTACCGATCCAAAAGGCCGGCTTGTAGGCCAAGGTCTGGTCAACTACAGCTCGAAAGAACTCCAGCGCATAAAGGGCCTGCATACCAACCAGGCAGCCGATAAGCTCCACCGCAAGCGGGTTGACGAGGTTATCCATTGCGACAACCTTGCCCTGGCCCCTCGGAGCGATTGATCCGCCCGCATCGCACAACTCAAGGGAACCAACGTGCCTTCCCCTCGCCACATTCCTCACCCGACAGTTGCGGTGGCCCTGCTGGTGACCGTGCTGCCGGCCTGTCGGACCACGCCCGAGCCCGCGCCGCCGCAACGTCGCTGGCTGCCCGACAGCGTGCCGTTCGAGTCCGAAGCACCGACGTCGTCAGCCGACGGCCAGCCCCCGGTCCCGCGCACGCAGTTGAGCATCAGCTTCCAACTCCTGCGCGTCGAACTGCCCCTCGGCGCCGTCAGCGACTCACAAAAGCTCTGGAATCATGTGGATGAGGAGGCACTCGGCTCCGATCAGGCTATGTTAATGCGGCAGAACGGCTTCCGAATCGGTCTCGGTCAGCCTGCCGACTGGCCCGCCGTCCAGGCTATCCTCGTCGCCAGTCACCCAACCCTCGCCAAGCGCAAGGCTGTCAACCTTCAGACAGCCTATCCGCTTGCCATCGAAGACGGCCAGCCCAAACGGGATCAGACCATCTTCTACTATCGCCCCGACGGCACGCTGGCCGGCCAGAGCGTCGACCAGTCTCGCAACGTCCTGCGCATCGACCATCAGATCGACCCCCAAGGCGCCGACGCCGTCCTCCTACGCGTCCTGCCCGAAATTCGCCGGCGAGACACCGGCCTGCAGATGTTCCGCACCCAGGACGGATTCAAACAACTGCCCGCCTACGAAGGGGTCTCGATCCGCGATCTCAGCTTCACCATACGCGTGCCCGACGGCTGGTTCCTTGTCATCGCTCCCGGCCCGAGGGTCAACCAGACGGGCCTGATCGGCCGCGAGTTCATGTCCTGCTCCGGTCACGATGGCCGCTACGAGTTCGTCTACGTCATCTGGCCCACCATAACCCGCTCGCTGGTCGGACCGCCGCCCGACGGCAACGCCCAAAACAGGTGAATCGCATCAGCGTTCGGCAATCCAAGAAGCTGAGATGTTTAGCGGCGACCCGAAGGGGAGCGCGTTTGCTCCAAATGTTCAGCACCGACCCGCAGAAGAGCGCGTCGTGGATACCGGCGCGCAATTTCCACGTTTAGCGGCGACCCGAAGAGGAGCGCGTTGATTCCAAACGTTTAGCCGCGACCCAAAGGGGAGCGCGTTTCTTCACCAGGGCACCAGCAGCCCGGTGAAGTCTTAGAGTTCCTGTGAAATAAAGAATGGCGTATGGTTCCATTCAACC
>CBFCZG010000177.1:0-9127 GCA_965602375.1 uncultured Phycisphaerae bacterium
CGAGATGAGCAAGCCGGTGGTGGCGTTCGTGGCCGGTCAGACAGCGCCACCAGGCCGACGTATGGGTCACGCCGGCGCTATCATCACCGGAGGGCAGGGGACGGCGGCCTCGAAGATCCAGGCCTTCCATGACGCCCAAGTAACCGTCGCCGATAGCCCGGCCACGATCGGTCAGACCCTCGCCGAAAGGCTCGGAGTCTGTTGACGCCGCTAATTCCGACCTTCTGACGTAGCGTTGTATAGGCAATGTCCGATCCCGCCCAAGATCCGTTCGAGCCCAGACCACTGCCGACCGACGCCCAGGCCCTCGCCGAGGCCGGCCGCTGTCAGGGGTGTGTCGACGGAGCGTGCACTCGGCACTGCCCTCTCGACGTGGACGTCGGTGCGTTTATTCGACGCATTCGCACAGAAAACGCCGCCGGCGCGTTCCGCGTTCTTCGCAGTCGCAACCCCATGCCCGAAACGACGGCCCTGATATGCCCGCTGGACCAAGTCTGTCAGGGACACTGTAGCAACGCGCAGGTCAGTGAAGCGGTGAACATCGGCCTGCTCCAGCGCTACGCGGCCCATCACGGGCGCCGCATCCGCCCGCCGCGAAAGCATGTCGGAAGGACCGGCCGCGCCAAGGTGGCCGTTGTGGGCGGCGGTCCGGCTGGATTGGCCTGCGTCGATCGACTGGTTGAGCGCGGCGTCGGTGTCGAGGTCTTTGAATCTTCCGACGAGCCCGGCGGGGCACTGGTGCGATGGATTCCGCCACATCGCCTGCCGCGCGACGTCGTGGCCCGCGAGGTGGCTGACATCCTCGGCACCGACGTGCCGGTACATACGCAGCAGGCGCTGGGCCGCGACTTCTCGCTCGACGACCTGCTCGACCGCGGCTTTGAGGCGGTGTTTTTGGCTACAGGCCTGCCAATCAGTATCAATGGCTCGCTACCCGGGGGCGACGGTCCTCAGGTTGTCCAGGCGCTGGAATACCTCCAGCAGCATGCACTGGGCGGGGCGCCGCTGGCCGGGCCAAACGTAGTGGTCGTCGGGGGTGGCAATACGGCCGTCGACGCGGCTGTCTGCGCCAAGCTGGCCGGGGCACGCGACGTGTATCTGGTCTATCGCCGCAGCTTCGGGCAAATGCCGGCCTGGTATGAAGATAGACAGCGTGCCGTCGATGCGGACGTGCACGTCCTGATCCTGGTCCGCCCCGTGGAGTGCGTGCGCGATCGGGACGACTCACTAACAGGCGTAAAGTGTGTCCGCACCGAACTGGCGGATCCCGGTGGCGACCAACGGCGCGAGCCGGTGGATCTGCCGGACACCGAGTTCGTCCTGCCGGCCAATCTGGCGATCCTGGCGCTTGGCCAGCACCTGGGGACCAACCTGCAAGCGGCGCTGACGACCCTGCGATTCAATCCCGACGGCACCCTTTGGACCGATCCCCAGACTCGTGCCACCAGCAGACCCAGCGTGTATGCGGGAGGCGATCTGGCCAACAACGATCACACCGTCGTCCATGCCCTGGCCGACGGCCTTTGTGCGGCCGACGCGATCGCCCAGTCGCTGCGATCAGAGGCCCGCGTACAGTAGACCACGGCCCGACGGGCTGGCGTGCCCGGCCACAGATGGCATCCCCATGCCGCCTCCGGACGCAGTTGGCAAGGCCCCCATCCGCCCCTCTCACCCCTGCTGTCACGTTGGAAAAACCGCCTGCGCCGTCACTCGCTCAGGCCGAGCTCGTCGATACGCTCAAGATCGCGGCGGCTGTACTGGCGGAAGGCAAACAACGTGTGGGTCTTCGTGATGCCCTCCACTCCGATCAAATCTTCTGTGACCAACTTGGCCAACTGGTCGTTCTCCTGCACGCGGACCACGGCCACCAGGTCGTAATCACCCGCAACGCTGTAAACCTCGCTGACACCCGCCAGTTCGAGAATCTCCTGGGCAGCTGCCACGATCCGATCGCGCGCAACGTTCATGAGGATAAAAGCTGTAACCACGATCAGGTTCTCCTTGTTGTGATGTTCGTGCGGGTCCGGCGCTGCCCATCCGGACGCCTGTCGGCAAGCGACCGGGCCCGCCCGATAGGCCACCCTTGGTTCTCAGATGGAGGCTACACCTCGTTCGATACGCGGACCCACGTGTCCAGCGTCTGCTGGGCGGCGCCGCTGTCGATCGACTCGGCCGCCTTGCCGACCCCGTCCGCAATGTCGTTGGCCAGGCCCGCCACAGCCAATGCAGCCGCCGTATTGAGCAGCACGATGTCACGACGGGGGCCGCCCTCGCCACCCAAGACCGCGCGAACGGCGTCGGCACTGGCCTGCGGCGAGTCGATCATCAACTCCGCCAGCCGCCCCGTCTGCAGCCCCACTTCCGCCGGCTCGATCTGGTAGGTGCGAAGCACCCCGTCGAGCAGTTCGCTGACGCGACTGGGACCGCCGATCGTAAGATCGCACAGCCCGTCCAAGCCGTGCACCACCATAGCACGCTCGGCGCCGAGCCGCTGGAGCACACCGGCAATCTTCTCGGTCAACTCCGGCCGGTTCACGCCCAGCACCTGGCGCTTGACGCCCGCTGGATTGGTGAGCGGCCCGAGCAGATTGAAGATCGTCCGGATGCCCAACTGCTTGCGGACCGGCGCGGCGTACTTCATAGCCGGGTGCAACTTGATGGCGAACAGAAATCCGATCCGCGCCCGGGCCAGACACCGCTCGGCAGTCGGCACGTCGGCGTCGATGTTCACACCCAGCGCCGCCAGCACCTCGGCGCTGCCGCTGGCCCGCGTGTTGGTGCGATTGCCGTGCTTGCCCACCGTGGCACCCGCGCCGGCGGCTACAATGGCCGACGCCGTCGACACGTTGAACGTGCTGATCCCGTCGCCGCCCGTGCCGCACGTGTCGATCGCCCCCATGCCCGCAGGCACGCGGACCGGCGTGACCTTCTCACGCATAGCACGGGCAGCACCGGCGAGTTCCTCGACCGTCTCGCCCTTGAACGCCAGCGCGGTCAGCACGGCCGCAATGTCCATCTCCGTAAGTTGCCCACCCATGATCTGCCCGAACAGTTCGTGCGCTTCGTCCTCGGACAGGTCAACCCGCTTCACCAACTTGTCGAGCATCGGTGTCATAGCGTCTCCAATCCCGCACCGGCGGCTGCCAGAGTCTTAAGGATCCTTGCTGGCTTCGGATGCACCCGATTGTAACGTTTCTCTATCGCCTCTGTCAGTGGCTTGACGGCGTCCTCGCGGGCCAATACCACCACACACCCGCCGAACCCCCCGCCGGTCATCCGCGCCCCATAGACCCCCTCCACACCCGTAGCCACCTCGACCGCGCTGTCGAGCTCGGCACACGAAACCTCGTAGCGATCCCGCAGCGACTCGTGCGACGCCAGCAAGAGCTTACCCACCTGGCCCAGATCACCCTTCTTAAAGGCATCGACAGCCAGCAAGACCCGCTGGTTTTCGGTCACTACGTGGTGACAGCGGGCCGCCACCACCGGGTCGAGCTGCGAGAGGTGCCGGCTGACCATCTCGGGGCTCACGTCGCGTAGGGCCTGCACTTTCCGGTCCATTTGGCGGAAGTATTCGACCCCCTGGCGGCACTGCTGCTGCCGGAGGGGATACTCGCTGCGCCCCAACGCGTGCTTGACCTGCGTGTCGATGACCACAAAGCACGCCCCCTGTAGCTGCACCCGCACGTGCTCGTAGTGCTGCGTGCGGCAATCCAGCAGCAGCGCCTCGTCCTTGCGACAGAGCAGGCAGGCGAACTGATCCATGATCCCGCAGGGTACGCCGGCATAGCGGTTCTCGGCCTGTCGGCAGATCAGGGCCAACTCCACCGTCTCGACCATGTCGCCCGAGATGCCCAGCAGGGCCTTGGCCACCCCCACCTCCAGTGCGGCTGAGCTGCTCATGCCGCCCCCGACCGGCACGTCGCTGTCGACCAGCAGGTCGGCCCCGGCCAACCGGTAGCCCGACGAGATCAGGCACGCCGCGACGCCCCGGACGTAATCGACCCATCGCTGGCTGCCGCCGGGAGGGCCCGGGTTGTCCAAGTCGATCCGGACCGTCTCGTTGAGGGCAACCGAATGGGCACGAACGGCTCGGCCTTGCCCGGGCGCCACGGCCACCCATGTAGCCTGCTCCGTGGCGATGGGCAGGACGAACCCGTCGTTGTAGTCGGTGTGCTCACCGATCAGGTTCACCCGCCCCGGCGCGCGGACCAGCAACTCCGGCGTGGAGCCGTCAAAGCACTGAGCGAACTGCTGCACCACCCTGCGCGGATTGACCACGATAGCTGTCCGGCGGATAATCGGGCGAGCCACGATACGTGTGGCTCCGGGCCAGTGTCAACCCCGTTATCAGGAGCCGTTGACCTTGGGCCTGCCCGTCCTGATCGATACCGATATGGGAGCAGACGACGCTTTGGCGGTCGGCCTGGCCTTGTGCGCGGCATCGCTGCGGGTCGAAGCGCTGGTCTCGGTCGCCGGCAACGTCGACCTCAACCAGGCCACCACCAACACCGGGCGCCTGCTTGCCGCCCTCGATCCACCAAACTGGCCCATCGTGGGCAAGGGGCTAAGCCAGACCGAGCCCGACCTGATCGACGCGCGGAGCGTCTTCGGCGACGACGGTTTCGGTCAGGCCGATCTGCCGAGAAGTGAGAATCTCAAGACGAAAAAGCACCGCGCGATCTACCGCGATCTGCTCAAGCGCCACCAGGGGCAACTGCACATCGTCGCCATCGGGCCACTGACTAACGTAGCCGACGTGCTGGCCGAGCAGGCCGACCTGCTGCGCCGCGCCGCGCGACTGACGATCATGGGCGGGGCCATCTGGGTTCGGGGCAATGTCGACGGGCTCGCCGAGTTCAATTTCTATCGCGATCCGGCGGCCGCCCACGCGGTGCTCTCGTCGGGCTTGCCGATCACGGTCATTCCGCTGGACCTGACGCGGCAAGTGGTTTTTGACGAGTCGCACCTGGCCCATCTGGAAGGCAGCGGCACGCGCGTGGGCCAGTTTCTCGGGCAGGTGCTGCCCTACGCGATGCAGCACGGGCGCGAGCTGCCGCGGGGCCAGATGCTCATTCACGACGCGCTGGCGATCGGCAGTATCTTGTGGCCCCAGTTGTTCCTGAAAACCGAATTGGCTTTGGAGATCGAGACGACCGGCAAGGCCCGGGGACGCTCCAGACCCGCCGTCGGCGAGCGCGGCAAGCGCGTGTCCGTCCTCACCGGCGTTCGGACGGTGGACTTCCTGGAGAACATGCTCGAGCAGTTCTGCCAGGAGACGTTCGTCGTTTGACGGCGGCCGCCGTCGGACGTACGGTGAGACTCATTGTCTGCCCGAACTGAGAGGGAAACATGCTCCCCAGATACGAACCAGTCTGCTATGAACTCCTTCGACCCGAGCAGATCGGTGGGTGCCACTGGCGGCTTGCCCGCCAGTGCGCTCGCGGGATGACCGCGCAGAACTAGCAGGTCGCTGCCGGCATGTCAGGCTTGACGCCTCAGACAGCGTGTCTGTTTTAGGATCGCTAAGAGGGACAAATGCTTACCAAATATGAATCCGTCTGCTACGAACTCCTTCGACCCGAGCAGATCAAGGCGCGACGCGACCAATGCCCGATCGCCTACATCGTCGCGGGCTCGCTGGAGTGGCACTCGTTTCAGAACCCGCTGGGCACCGACAGCCTCAAGGCCCACGCGATCTGCTGCGAAGCGGCGATCAAGTACGGGGGCGTCGTCCTGCCGCCCTTCTATCAGGGACTGCTTGGCGAAGACAACTGGGGGCCGGACGGTTGGGCCGGCTACACGCTCAGCTTCAATACCGAACAGATGCTCGAAGCCGCCATCCTGGGAGTCGCCCGGGCGCTGGTCCTGGGGAAATGGCAGGTGTTGGTGGGCGTCACCGGCCACGACGTCGCCCCGCAGCGCGACGCCATACAGCGTGCCATCGACGCCGCCACCAACGGCCAGGGGGCGGGCGGCTTTGCCCTGATGGAGGGCGAACTACACGAGCCGGACGACGAAATCCCCCTCCGGATGGACCACGCCGGCGCATGGGAAACCTCGTGCATGCTCTACGCCTATCCCGACCAAGCCAACCTGGAGACGCTCAGGAAACGGCCGCTGTCGTCGGACGAGGACTTCAAGATGTCTGGTCCGGAGGGCATCGGCGGAAAGAACCCCCTCAAATACGCCTCGGCCGAGATGGGCCGTAAGATCATCGAGAAGATGGCCGACCTGATCGGCACCAAAGCCCAGACCATGCTGCGAAAACTGGCCGATTCCTGACGCCCGGACGGGCCACGCCGGAGGTAACATGCCGGTCTACCGGGCGACCGAAACGCGGTCGCAGAGGTCATAAGGGAAACCCCCGCTCAATCGTCCTTGACGCTGGATTGTGCTACAACTCGAGCAAACTCAGTGATTTAGGATCATTGGTTCTACACAATATTGCCAACGGTGCAATTTCCCTTAGACCAAAATCGTCAGTTCTGTGTCTTACCAGCGACGATCGTTAGTTTCGAAACTAAAGAGGCTAGCCGTAGATGCTGGAAGACAAGTTTCTACTTTGGAAACTCAGACACGGCAGTGCCGACGCACTCCGGCAGATCTACGAGAAGTACAAGAACGATCTGCTGGGATTAGCTATTGCTCTTTCACAGAATGGAACAGGGGCTGAAGACGTTGTGCACGATGTCTTCGTTTCCTTTGCCAGATCTGCGGGTAACCTTCGGCTGAGAACCAACCTGAAAAGTTACCTGTCGACTTCCGTGGCCAATCGGGTGCGCAGTTTGGCTCGGGTCAAACTGACTACCCCGTTGGATGCCGTGGAAGTTGCCGACGCGGATGCAAATCGACCCGATCGGCTGGCAATATCAAAAGAGCAGATGCAGCGAATCGGCTCAGCCCTAGATGATCTTCCGTACGAGCAGCGCGAGGCAATAATCCTCCGCCTGCAGAGCGGATTGAAATTCAAGGAAATAGCTGTGTCGCAAAAGGTATCGGTCAATACGATTCAGAGCCGGTACCGGTATGGAATTAATAAACTGCAGTCCTTACTTAATGGCGAGGTGTAACGATGAGTGCTGCAGAGAATGTAGAAACGTTGGTCGGAAAGTTCTGTAAACTAAAACACTCCTCCGTCACAACCTCTGAGAAGATGGACAAGAACGTTCTCGAGGATGCCCTGACAGCCTATGAGAGTTCCAGAGACTCAACAACGGTTCTGCCGGAGAGAAACACTTGGAGTATTGTTATGAGAAGTCCTGTTACCCAATATGCAGCCGTAGCTGCAGCGATCGTAATGGTTGCCGCCTTGTCCATAACTTTCTTGAGTAAATCAGCGACCCCCGCTTATGCCATCGAGCAGACCATTCAAGCCAGCCACAGCGTCCGCTATCTGCACGCCAAAAGCTTCGTCGAAAAAGAGTATGTCGGCCAGATGTTTAACACCATGGCAGAACAATGGCTTGGCAAGGGTGCTATTGAGCCTTCACAAATCGAACCTCTAGCCAGGGCCGTCGTCGAGGCACATCAAGGGGAATCCTTGGACCCCATGGAGTTTTGGGCTGAATTCGAGCCCAACGGCCAACTCAAGAACATGCGCTTCATCAAACCCGCTTGGATGGACCAAAATGACGGCACAACGATTATTGTGTGGCAAGACAGCAAAGCAAAACTATGGATCGAAAAGAAAAACATACTGGCTACCATCAAAGATGACACCTTCGCCGTTCAGATGCGTCAAGCTGTGGAGCAGGTTGATCCCAAACTTGCTGTGATCCAGCTGCAAAGCCAGCAGGCGGAAGGCAATGTAGAGCTACAGATCGATGAACCCGCCGACACAGCCGAACCCATTGTCGTAACTGCAACCTCTGCAGAAGAAGACGCTCCTTTCCAGCGCACGGTACTGTATGTCGATCAGGCCACACGACTGGTTAGATCGTTGGAATGCTATCAGTTGCGCGATGGCGAATATCGCAAAATGCTTACCTTGGAGTACTATGACTACAATCAGCCAATCGCCCCGGAGATGTTTACCCTTACGGACATCCCTGCCGACGCCATGGTGGTCGATCAGACGGCTCGATCTGTAGGCATGGATCAAGCCGGTCTTACCGACAAAGAAGTTGCTGTTGAGATAACCCGTCAGTTCATCGAGGCTTTGATGAAAAAGGACTTTGACAAGGCGGGCAGATTATTCTCAGGTGTGCCTGCCAAGAATATCGAGAGAGTCTACGGGAAGATCCGTTTTGTGCGAATTGTCTCCGTCGGCGAAACGATTTCGAAACACCAAGGATACGGGGGCGACTTTGTGTCGCACAAGGTCGAGGTTGAAGAAGACGGCAAAGTCGTAATATGGAAAGCGAACGCAGCCCAGGTTCGGCAGGTGCATGGTCAGCCGGGACGCTGGGAAATTGCCGGTGGATTTCTGGGAGTCTAAGAACTCAACCTCATGTCAGATAAGGCAGGTGGGTATCACGATATCCACTTGCCTTTCTATTTGTTCTAGTATAATCAGCTTTACTGTCTGATATTGGAACCCTTCGCTCGTACCCGGCACTTGGGCCTTAAGAGTTCTGTTCCTGGACTTTGAATGGCCATGCGGCATGGCGAACCCTGACTGAACAGGGCCGGTGGACTTCGGTTCAGAACCCCCTGGACACCGACTGCCTCCAGGCCCACGCGATCTGCTGCGAGGCGGCGATCAAGTACGGAGGCATCGTCCTGCCGCCCTTCTATCAGGGCCTGCTGGGTGAGGACAACTGGGTATCGGCCGGTTGGGCCGGCCACACGCTCAGCTTCAATACCGAAGAGGTGTTCGAGGCCGCCATCCTGGGAATCGCTTGGGCACTGATCTTCGGGAAATGGAAGGTGCTGTTGGGCGTCACCGGCCACGCTGCCGTAGGCAAGCAGCCCTGCGGCTGATATGATGCAGCAACAGGAAAGCTACCGCCCGTCGGGATAGGCGCCATGGACGAACTGAGACAGACATTGCTGGCGCGCGGTGCGTCGCTGGTCGGTTTTGCCGATCTGCGTCCGCTGCCGGCCGACGTCCGCGGCCACCTGCCGTTCGGCGTTTCCATTGCGGTCGCGCTGTTCTGCGACGTCGTGGAGAAGATCGCCGACG
>CBFCZG010000178.1:0-9084 GCA_965602375.1 uncultured Phycisphaerae bacterium
AACCCCGTCTGGGGCAATTTCGAGTCGAACCTCTTCGGCACGGACGAGTTTATCCGATGGTGTCGGCAGCTCCAGGCCGAACCCTACCTATGCGTGAATCTCGGTGATGGCGACGCAACCGAAGCGGCCGACTGGGTCGAATACTGCAACGCGACCTGCGACACCTTCCTCACTCAGCTACGGCAAGACAACGGCTCGGCGGAGCCACACAACGTCGGGTATTGGGGTTTGGGCAACGAACTCTACGGCGACTGGCAGATCGGGGCCAAGGAGGCCCACGCCTACGCCGACGCCGCCCGCGACGCCGCCCGCAGCATGCGGCGCGTCGACCCCGACATCAAGTTGGTGGCCGTTGGCTGTAACGAAAAGCCCGACTGGAACCTTACCGTACTGCGCAAGCTCTGGGACACCATCGATTACCTCGCGCTGCACTTGTACGTGGGCTGCCAGGACCCTCAATCGCACCTTGCCTACGGTCTCGTGGTCGACCACCACATCCGTCAGATGCGGCCCGCGATTGAGATGGTCGCGGCCGAGCAACTCAGCACAAAGCGCGTCGAGATCGCCTTCGACGAATGGAACGTGTGGTATCGCCACCACCATCCGCCGCTCGAGGAACGGTACGATCTGGCCGATGCGGTGGTCGTGGCGCAGTTTCTTAACGCTTTCTTCCGTCACTGTGATGTCGTGACCATGGCCAATCTGGCCCAGCTGGTCAACGTGCTGGGAGCGATCATGGCGCGCCCGGACGGGATGTTTCGCCAAACGATCTACTGGCCCCTATGGATGTACCGCAAAGCCATGCTGGGCTGCGGCTTGGACGTCTGGTGCGAAAGTCCCACTGCCGAAATGGAGGTCTACTGGCTGGGCAGCCGTCCGAGTCGGCACGACGTACCCATCGTCGACGTGTGCGCCACGGCCGATCCGGCCGAAGGCAAGGTCGCACTGGCCGTGGTCAATCGCTCGCTCACCCAGCCCGTGGACCTTACGGTTCACGGGGTGCATTTCGAACCGGATGTCGAGGCGCAGCTCCTGGCCGGCGACGACCCACACTCCGTCAATGATTTTTCTTGCCCGAATCGGATCGGCCCTGAGCCGATCGCGATCGGCAGCCTCTTGGCAGGCCAATCGCTTCGCATTCCTCCCCTAAGCGTGTCTGTCCTTGCCGGGACGGCCAACTGAGTAAGCGGACAGGCGAACGCTGCGCCCGCTAAGTTTGACGCCGTCGCTGTCCGATAGTATAATGTTGTTTGACACTGGCCAATGGCGAACGCCGCCCTCGGCCTGCGGGCAAGCGCGGTCTTCGCCATCGGCCCCAGCAAGTGGGTTGATGTGCAATGGCTCCGGATGTTGTGGAACGGGCCCAAAAGGCCTTGGGCTACCAGTTCTGTGACCCGCAACTTTTGTCGGCTGCCCTGACTCACGCCTCGGCGTCGGACGGCCGCCTCGCCAGCAACGAACGCCTGGAATTCCTGGGCGATGCCATCCTCGATCTGGTCGTCTGCGAAGAGTTGTACAAGACCTATCCGAAGTACCTGGAAGGCGAACTGACCAAGATCAAATCCGTCGTTGTGTCGCGCCGGACGTGCGCCAGAGTGGCGCGCCGCCTCGACTTGACGAGCCTGCTCCGTGTCGGAAAGGGAATGACCGGGCGCGAGCAGCTTCCCGGCTCGCTGGCGGCGGCGGTCGTCGAGTCGTGCATCGCCGCGATTTACCTTGACGGTGGCATCGAGGCGGCCCGCCGGTTCATCCTCGAGACGATGGGTCCCCACATCGATAAGGCCGCCAACTCGCACCACCACCACAATTACAAGAGCCAGCTCCAGCAATACGCCCAGCGACATCTGAACGCGACCCCCGCGTATGAGATCCTCGACGAGCAAGGGCCGGACCACAGTAAGTGCTTCGAGGTGGCGGTCAGCATCCGCGGCCGGCGGTTCTCCAGCGCCTGGGGCCCCAGCAAGAAACACGCCGAGCAACTGGCGGCCTTGCGGGCCTTGGAAGACCTCGATCTACAGTTCGATCAACCCCCCGACGAAGAGCCACAAGAAGAAGAGTAAGCTCTGCGCGCCGCACGATGTCGACGTCAGGCGCCTTGGTCGGGCTCCGTCTCGTCGCGCCGGGCGCGCTTGGCGTCGGATCGCTTGTAGCCCTTTGCCCCTTTTTTGGTGGAGTGAGGTCTCTGCGTCGGCTTGCGCGACCAGACGCGCCGCAGTTTCGGCTTGGCGGGTTTGTCGGCGTCCTTGTCGGCCATGAGCCGAGCCCTAGATCGAAATGCCCAACTCCGTCTTGGTAAACAGCGCGTCGAATCGCCAGCCGGCAGCCTCGATGTGCTCGCGGGCGCCTTGCTCACGATCGATCACCGTCACGATGCGCTCCACCTCGGCGCCGGCGTCGACTAACGCGCGGGCCGCCTCCAGCAACTGCCCGCCCGTGGTCACCACATCTTCAACAAGCAGGACCACGTCGCCTCCATCGAGCCGCCCCTCCAGCTGCTTGCTCGTGCCGTACTCCTTCTTGGCGTTTCGAACGATCACGAAGGGCTTGCCCGCAGCCATCGACGTCGCCGCGGCCAGCGGAACGCCACCCAACTCCGCCCCGGCGATCCGCTGCGTCCGATCGCTGCAACGGGCCGCCAGGAGATGACCAAGTTCGCGAAGGATGCCTGGTTCGGTCTCGAAGAGATACTTGTCCAGGTAGTACTTGCTGCGCTGCCCGCTGCGGAGGACAAAATCGCCCTCCAGATAGGCCGCCTTCATGATCGCCTGCATCAACTCAACTCGTTCCATGTCCGGCCCTTCCACAAAGTTCCCTGGCCGTGAGCCGCTACCATCTTCTCGATCCGGCGCCGTCAAGCAAGTGTATTCGTCGGATCTGATGGAAACGTCTCCGCCTGGCCCCTCTGCTAAAGCTGCTGCTTCGTCATGTGGGCCACTTTGATGTTTGGACGGATCTGCGGGCAATGGACTTGGAGCTTCGCAAGGTCGTGCCTATCCCTGCTGAGGACCCGTGCCGCATTCCGGCCGAGTCATGTCCCCCATCGAGGCGAAAGGGCAAACCTGCTGTCGGATGTGATTACCTCACTGCCGTTCAATGGCCACGACGCAAATATCGTCGTCGGCCAGGCCACGCCGATGATTGCACAGATGCTCGACGTCCGCAAGCGCCTCTTCCAGCCTTTCGGCGTCTAGAGATCGGAACCATCTCGTGTGTGCGATCGAGTCGAGTGGCAGCGGCGTGTCGCCTCGCAGCAGGGCGTCGAGCCCGTCGCTGCGGAAGATGACAGAATCGCCGGGTTCCAGGGTCACGCCGCATCGTTGAAGCTCCGGCTTCTCGATTGCGCCGAGCACCGTGCCCGCCGACCGGATTTCCACAGTAGCCTTGCCCCTCTTCAGCAGCAACGGGTATGGCGTGCCCCCCCTCGCCCAACTCACCCGATGGGTCTGATGATCGACCACGGCCCAACAGCATGCCGCGAAATTGCACCCCGACAGGTTTTGCCGCAGCAGTTCCCGGTTCAGGCGATGCAGCACGCCTTCCGGTTCGTTGCTTTGGCCCCACGACAGAGCCATGGAATCCGACAAGCACTGCTTGACAAACCCGGTCAGCATGGCGGCCGGTAATCCATGTCCACAGACGTCCGCCAGCCAAAGGGCCGAGCGCTCGGTGTCGATTCGGGCGAAGCCGTACATATCGCCCGAGACCTCGCCTGCCGGACGGTACACCACGCGTACCGAGAAGCCGGGAATCGCCGGCGGGTCGGCAGGTAGCAGGTCGCGCTGCAATTCGCCTGCCTCGCGCGCCTCGTGCACCAGACGAGAGGTGGGTGCCGCGGCAAGCGCCTGGCCATATTCGATCATCGCCGCCAAGCGACCAGCCAACTCGGCTGAACCGACACCGTTCACATAGCCCACCGGCGCCGACGTGACCCCGCGCAGCGTTAACGGTGTCGAGGTGGGCGCAGGCGTTATAACCAGCGCGGCTCGCGGGCGATCCGTCATCGAGCTCAACAGCCGCTCGACCGCAGGTCTCGCCGCCGAGTGGTTCGGACCGGGCACGATCACCACGGCGTCCGCACGCCGACTAACACCGCTGGTGAGAGCGTCGCTCAGCCTACTGCAAGTTACGGATGCGTCGATTCGGGTTAATGCTTGCTTGAGATTGCTCGGAAGGTCGGTCTGATTCAGAACGATCTGAAGATGTGCTCTCGCCACGACCTTCCCTCGTTCGCCCGGCACCGTGATCGTCGCCGAGCCATCCGATAACTCGTCAGGCGCGCGGCACAACTTGAGATAAAAAGCGTCCCCCCAACATCGCTGGTCGCAACTGATCTTTCGGCAGCACTGGCTAGCGCGGTGACGATTCACCGCCGCTCCTGCCGGTCGCCGCTACGGTGTGCGACTAGATGCTGACGTGTCCGCAGTCGGAAAGGAACTGGAAGTATTTCAGCAGGTCCACGCCGTCGAGGTTGGCCCCCTCTGCCAGTACTGCATCGCGTATCTGACGCACGTTTCGCCTTCCGTCCGCCCACCACCACGCCATGGTCCACGGCCCGCCCCACCGCGGGCTGTGGCTTACACCTCCCTCAACCCAACGCTCCACCGGCACGGTGTCCAAACTTAGCGAACCCACCAGGCCGGGCTTCCGTCGCGGCACCACCTGCTCGGCCTGCCGATCCCACTCGGCCGCATCGGCGTCACCCGCCGCCTGCTGATCGGGCAGGCCGAGTCGCTTGCGGCGCTCCCTGTCGTCGGCCAGACATGTGACCGCTCGCGCCCGCGTCGCTTCGGCCGCCGCTTCGATTCGGTCGACCGTATCCGTCACACCGCCCGCAAGCCGACCGGCCGACCGCACCGCTTGAGTCACCGCTTCGACGACCACGTCGGCCACGCCCTCAGGCCAAGCCGCGCTGCCGGCAAGCAACCGATCGCACAGCCGACGCTCAAGACGCGAAAGCTCGTGCACGGCAGTCAACTCGGCAGCAACGATCGCCTCCCGCGCACCCGCGCTGGCGACGCTGTACGCCGTCGCGCCTTCGATGCCTACCAAATCCTCGTGAGCACGCACGTCGAGCGTCGCCAGACTATCGGCTGAGTTATGCCACACATCGTCGACGCTCGGAATCATTACCCAGTTGGTCGGCGTGCCGATCGCCGGGTCGTTGAACAACTGGTCGGTCCCCAAAGCAAAGTCGGTCAGCCTCACCTGGCGATCGCGCCGGTAACGCCTGACGTACTCCCGCGCGACGGTCAGGTGCAATGCGTCCAGAAAGCTGCGCGCACACAGGGGCGTGCCATTGATCTGATAGCCGCAGCGCGCCAACTCGGGCGGACCGGCGCCCGTATCGACGCACAGTCCGGCAATCGTGTTCCGCATCCGCTGGGGGTCTCGAACCGCGTACGCCAGCGAGCCGTACGACTCGCCCATCAGTAGAAAACGAATCGATCTCTTCGGCCGTTCGAGCCGACCCGCCCCCACCGACGCCGCCAGTGAACGAGCGATCTCCAGAATCGACGCACAGCCGCTCGCGTTGTCGTTGGCGCCTTGCTCGTAGAGGTGACCCAGCAGAATCACCTCCTGACCCGACGGGTCCTGCCCCGCCAGGCGCGCGGACACGAACGGCAGCGTGCCCTCGTGGATACGAGCGTCGACGCGAACGTGCAGCCTCAGCCTCCCATGCCGCTCGGCCAACTCGGCGAGTCGCGCCATCTGACGCCTTGTGATCGCCAACGTGATCTGCCGGCTGTCTGATGCGATCAATCCCCAGCCGCCCGGTCGGTCCGAGGCTACGTTAATCCACTGCGTGGCGTCGGTGAGCCGTTAGTTGCGCGTCCACGAGCTGATGCACCCAGCCGCCCCTTTTTCGGCAAGCAGTCGACGGATCTGGCGTGACTGCCCGGTCGTGCAGACCAGCTTGCCTCGCACTTCCAGCGGCTCCAGCGCCGACGCGTCGCCGCCGGGCAGAAAAACGCAGTCGAACACCTGCCCGCCCGGCTCGGTCGGCGCGCACCATTGACCCGCCACGTTCGGCACGTCGCTTCGGCGGGCAACGATCGGCTCGTCCACGGCCGGATCGGCGATCTCGATCACCGCTTCGTCGCAGTCCCAGGCCAGCGGCATGACCCAGTCGCCCACTTCGTGCCGCCCGTCGGCCGGAATCTCGATCCGTTCGACGTCGGTCAGTCCGAACTGCTCGAAGAGTTCGGCCACCGTGTCGGCCGTCTTGTGGAAGTGGGCGAAGTCGGCCCACCGGTCGGTCTCCCAGAGGCGTCGCACGAAGTCCAGCGTCCGCTGACCGTGGGTTTGCTGACCCAACAGCCGCCAGAAGTTTTCCAGATCGACTCGCATATTGCTCGGATTCCCACGGTGGCAGCGAAACGTACCTGCTGCCTGCTGAGCGGCGGTGGATTCAACTGCGATCAGTGCTGTTGCCCCTGACGCTCCGGCCAACTGTCGGGTGCCTCACCCGCCAGGGCCCGGCCAGCCAGCTTCAGCACATCGGCCTTGTAGGCTTCGTTGCGCCGAGCCACCGGCACCAGATCGACTACGAAACAGCCGGGCGTTGTCAGCGTCTTCTCGAGCGAGCCCATGCACGACGGGGTGCCGCCGCCGCCACCACCCGCAACGGCGATACAGACAGTGGGCAGGTTGCCCAGGAACGCACGGTTGTCGGGGCACACGCCGATGCGTCGCAGGCGATCGGTGAAGGCCCGGGCCGACTCCGACAAATCGCCGAAGTACACCGGCGTGGCGAAGATGAACCGATCCGCCCCGCGCAGCCTCTCGACCAAGTCGGCGAAGTCGTCGTCGATAATGCACGAGCCCTTCTGCCGACAGTCGCCCCACCCGTTGGGCTCGCACATGCGGCACCGCTCGAGCTTCAACTCCTGAAGCGAGACCCAGTCGACCGCCGCGCCGGCCTCTCGCGCGCCCGCCCCGGCGGCCTTGCTCATCTTGGCCGTCAGTCCGTCAGACCGGGCACTGGCGTCGATAATCACCACCTTCACGCTGGTCTCCTTTCCGTTGACCCCCAAGGCAGATTCCGGCCCCATTATCCGCAGCCCCGACCGGCCGGGCAACCCGGTGCCCGCCGACCCCGGCACGCGACCCGACGTAATTCCGTCAACACGACCCTGTCCGGCGGCGTGGGACTCATCCGGGCTTCAGAATCAAAGACTGCGCTCTCCAGATGAGACTACGGCCAAGTGGATGCCTAGAATCTATTCACTGCCTGCTGACATGACCGCGCGCGGGCGCGTTCGACCTCGCAGACGCCTCGGCCGAATCGGCCTGGGCATTCCGAGGGGCAGGCCTACATAGAGTTTACGTTTTCGCCAGGAGCACCAAAGCCATGATGAGCCAGAAGCTGCAAGACGCCTTGAACGCCCAACTCCGACACGAGCTGGAGAATGCGCATCTCTACCTGTCGATGGCCGCCTACTGCCACGAGGAAAACCTCGACGGCATGGCCCACTGGATGCTCATGCAGTCAAAAGAGGAGAACGGGCACGCCATGCGGATCTTCAACCACCTCAAGGATCGCGGCGTGCGAATCAAGCTTACCCCCCTCGACGGGCCCAAGGTCGAATGGGACTCGCCCCTGTCGGCGTTTGAGGATGCCTACAAGCGCGAGGTAGGCACTACCGAGCGGATCAACCAGTTGGTCGCCCTCGCCGGCGCCGAGAAAGACCATGCCGCCAGCAACCTGCTCAACTGGTTCGTCGACGAGCAGGTGGAGGAAGAGGCGAACACCTCACAGATCACCGGTATGCTTAAGCGAATTGGCAACTCCGGAAATGGCCTGATTATGCTCGACCGCGCGCTCGGCCAGCGCGAGGGTTGATATTTCGGCGGGCGGTTCGTGACCATCTTCCCACTGTCATTTGCGGCATAGCGCCAGGGCGGCGCAACAAGCGGCCCGCATCGGCGACGATGCGGGCCGCTGCCTTTCCCCGTGCGTTCTCATCCCCTCCTTGCCCGCCGCTTCCCGGCGCGCAAGTCCCCTCGCACTGACCCCTCCGCGAAGCACACCGGGCAGAAAAATCGAACGCCGCCACCCCTCCTGCGCTGTCGTTAGTCTCACCGTCGGGTCGCCCGCCTAGGGCGACACCCTAGGTCACTCGCAAAGGTCGTGCCAAGCTCCCCCACCGTCCGAGAGCAAATGACAACATCCGATAAATCTTTTTCAAAAGGGAACTTGCGGCTGGTCGACGCATCTGTTGCCAAGGCTCACCTGTTGATTGTCGTGATGGTACGATGCCAAAAAGCCACGCACGCGCCGGCGGTGCCGTTCGGAAGCCGGGTACAAGTCCGTACAGCCAAGCGGGTTAGGCCTTCCGTTGCCGGTGGGCAACGCGCCGGCCGCCCGTGACGATGCCCCGCGCGCGGCCGGTCATGCCCTAGCTGGCGGGCGAGTGTTTAGCCTGGCTGAAGCGTGCTACGTGGTCGAGTACGTGGGCGTCGGCTTTGATCTCGGCGAACGCCCTCGCCATGGCGCCCACGGTGATTTCGAACGCCTTGGCGCCCTTCTCGGGCGTGGCGGGGGCTGCGTCGCCCGCGTAGGCGTCGGGGTACATGCTGTACCACTCAATCGGCGTGTAGGCCTGGAGCTTGGGCACGTCGCGCGGCAGGCCGGGCCTCGCCGGCAGACGATCCATCTTCACCAGCTCGGGGTACAGGTGCAGCAGCTTGCTGGTCTCCATCTCGCCGGCGTGGGCCTCGCGAACGTCCGAGTCGCGCAGCGGGTCGATCTGCTCAGCCACGCCGCGAAGCTGGAGGAAGAACGTGGCGTAATCTTTGTCGGCGTCGCAGAAGTCCATCATCATCAGCGGCAGCCAGAAGCGGTTGCCCCCGTGACCGTTGACCAGGATGATCCGCTTGAAGCCGTTGCGGCTGGCCTCGTCGCAGATGTTCTCCACCATCTTCATCAGCAGGTCGGTCTCGAGGGCGATCGCGCCGAGGCTGTTCTTCATCTCCTTGACGTGGGTGTAGTAGAGCGTGGGCAGCACGACCACCGGCTCGATCGCGGCCGCGGCCAGCACCGTCCGTTCGACGGCGAGGGCATCGGTGCCCAACGGCAGGGGG
>CBFCZG010000179.1:0-9077 GCA_965602375.1 uncultured Phycisphaerae bacterium
CGAGGACCGTTCCCCCGTCCTCCCACCCGTAATCCACCACCTGCACCGCGTACACTGGCACGCTCAACAGGCCCAACATAGCGACCGTCACAGTGCCCTTCATCGTCGCATCTCCCTTTCCCTGATCCATACTTCGATTACCCACCCGTGGCAGCGCTGCGCACAGGCACGGGATACACTTAGCCCATTTTCACATCAGCGACCGAAGTGACGCCGAGACGTGGCTCTCTCTCCCGGCATGCTTCGATCTGCCCCAACCAGCCGGCCCCTAGTGCGGGCCCTTGGTGGTGGCCCCAAACAGCGCGCGCCGCCCATGGTGCACCACCTTGGTTGAGCATACGTGAGGAACTCTCTCCAGCCCTAGCTCGATCGACCCCAGGGAGACTCGATCCAGGTTAGTTGACCGCAAATCCGATACCACGGCCGCCCGGTGATCATAGAACCTCGCTATCTTTTGTCTGGCCAAGCCGTTACGGACCGTACGCACGGCACAACCCGCGCTCGCTCCTGCGCAGCATTGTTGCTTCTACCCTACGCAGGCAGCCGTCGGACTACGGTAACCTCTTTTTGTAGCTACTGTTAGCCCGCGTCAAGCGCCGCGGCCCCATCGACGCCGGTGTTGACAAATATAAACGTCCATATGCCCGGCACTGGCGGGCTGCCGCTCGCATCGGTTAACTGGCTGCCCGGTCGAAGCAGGCCAGAAACTCTCGCACCTCGGTCGACGGGTCCTGCTTCAGCCAGTCGGTCGCCCTCTGGAGCAGCCGAAGATTCTGTGCCCGCAGGCCGTGATCGTGGTTGACCGTCTCAAACCCCACCAGATCGCCCCCCTGAAGGTGGCGGTGATCGGAACTTACCCTAAAAGGAATCTCCTCGCCCGACTCGGTGGTGACGAATCCATCGCCCGTTTCGAGCTGAAACCACGCAATCCTTCCCTGCATCCTCGATTCCTCACCCAAGTGGCTGGTCGCCCGGCCGGGCCCAGACAAGCACACAATACTTCCTCGCGCCCTCCCACACCGACCCGAACGGGTCTAAACCGAGAAGAGGGCCCGGCTGGCTTGAACTGCACGCCCGAGCCCAACCCACCTGGATGCTAAGCACGCTGGCGGTGTTACGCAAGGCGGCAATGCGCTAGTACTGTGTTGCGAGACGGATAATCCGAGTGCACACTCACGCTGCACCGGGTCAGGATGCCCGGCTTACCGAGTCAGCGTGCACAGTGACTGCCTGCGGCGCTACGGTTTGGCCGGCGTGCGGTTGTTCATGCAGTCCTTGACGACCGTGTAGTCGGCCGTCGTCACGCGCCCGCTGCCGTTCAGGTCGTAGCGAGCGTCGGTGTACTCGGCCATGTGGGCTTTGACTTCGCTGTAATCCGCCGTCGTCACGCGCCCGCTGTTGTTTGCATCGCCCACCAACGTGCATACATCGAACGCGAACGGCTCGACGGCAAAGCCCGCGCCCGGCGTGACCTGATACCACGTCTGGTCGGTCAGGATCGGGCCCTGTTCGGCCGCCTTAAGTGTTACGGCGTCCGGCTCGATCGAGTAGGTAAACGCACCGCCCTCCTCAAATCCGCCGCCGAAGATGCTCAGCGTCGGACCCGTCGGCAGCGAGATCGCGCTGTCGAACATCAGCAGGATCACGTTGTTCTGCGTTTTGGGCAGCGTGCCATCGGCCGGCGGCTCGCTGGCGACCAAAGCCGGGTTGCCCCCGTGCGGACTTTCGGCCGGCCCCGTGCCGCTGGGCGTGTACCCGCCGTCGGTCGTCAGCACGAACTTGTCCACGTTGGCCCCGTTTTCGCGCATCCAGATGTCCACCGCGTACACGCCCGCCGAGGCTATGCTCACCGTCAGACGGCTGGTATTGCCGTTCTCGTTGATCCAGCCGAACGCCGTGCCCACCGTCAGCTTCGGTGCCGTATCGTAGCTGTAGCTGAAGCTGACGTTGTCCAAGCCGTAATGCACGCTGTCGGAACTGCCGTCTACCCCGTAGCCCCGAATCCACAGGTAGTACGTCCCCGTCGTCGTGAAGCTCACCCTATATCGAAGTCGTGGCGAGGTGGCCTCAATGTCCGTGTCGACTCGCGTCTCGGGTACGGTTATTGGCAACGCCGCCATGTACTCATCGCCCGAGGAGCCGTTGCCCGTCTGCAACTGCCACGTCTGGCTCACCCCGCCCGAGCCGGCCCCTATATCGTCATAGTGCTCCGCCTCGAAGCAGACCATCCCACCGCTCTCGATAAACGCGTCCGGCAAGGCCACCACCAGCACCTGCCAACTCTCGATGTCGCTGCCGCCGGCGTTGCTAGCCTCTACCTCAAAATCGATCAGCGCACCTGCGTCGCCCGCGGTCGGCGCCCAGCCGCTTACCAGTCCGTTCGGGTCGACGTTCGCTCCCGCCGGGCCGTCCAGAAGCGTCCACGACACCCCCGTGCCCGCGCCCTGCGACAAAATCAGTTGCCTGACGTACTCGATGTCCACCGACGCGCTGTCCGGATCGGGCGTGACCTCGTCGATCATCGGCGCCGGCGGCGCAACCACTGTTACCTGCCAGCTTTCGGTGTCGCTGCCGACGTCATTGGTGGCCTCCGCCTGGAAATCGAACGTGCTGCCGATGTCCGTCGCCTGGGGAGTCCAGCCGCTCACCAGGCCGCCCTGACTGACGCCTGCACCCGACGGGCCGGTCGGCAGCGTCCATGTGTCGACGTAACCCTGTATGAGCGTCAGTTGCTCGGCATACTCCACACCGGCATACACCGTGTCCGGATCGGGTGTGACCTCTGCGATGATCGGCGCCACGGCGACATCCTGCTCGTCCGCCCCCATGTCGCACGCCAGGCCGGCCGCGCCGCGATAGTCGCCGTCGAAGTCGTACTGGGCGTCGGCCACCACGATTCCCGCGCCCAATGCCGGCGTGGCCAGAGTGGTAAGGTGAAAATCTCCCGCCGCTGCGTCCACGAACCAATTCGACTGCACGACGGTTCCGACGTTGTCGACGATATTACCCATCGCCGCAATCGACGCGGCCGTCCAGTCGCCTGCGGCTGTATCCTGCACGTCACCGCGGATGATGTTGTTCGTAAACACCAGCCCGGCCGTCGCGGCGGCGCCGCCGTCGTCGTCGATTTGGATCGTGCGGTGGTAAGTCGCGTCGTAGCCAAAGATCGTGTTGTTGTAGACCTTGACGTTCCTGGTGTGGTCGGCCTCAAAGCCTACCGAGTTGCCCTTCAGGACCATGTTGTTGCGGATGATCGCGCCGTCGACGAGGTACGTGCCATCGGGGTTGTACGGATTGCCCATGGCGATGCCGCGAGCGCACCCGATGAACACGTTCCGCTCGACCAGCGGGTCTGTCACGCCCTGCCACAGAAAGATGGCGCCGCGCGCATCGCCCGCCGCCCCTTCGATGCCCTCGAATACCGAGTCGCGAATGGTCCAGCCCTTGGCCACCATGCAGTCGATGCCGCCAATGTAGTCATCCGGATCCACCGGGTGCCCGGGACGGGTCTGTCTGGCCTCGGTTTGCAGCAGGTAGCAGTTCTCGATCACCACGTCCCACATGGCGTTGCTGATACTGCCTTTGGAGCCCTTGATGTGGCGCTCGCCGATGTTGAGCGTCTTGACGTTGCTCAGCACCGCTCGGTCGATGTTGTTCTCGCCGTGAAGCTGGATGCCGTTTTCGTAACAGTCTGCCACCGTCAAGTCCTGAATCGTGATGTCGTCGTTGACCAGGTGAACCAGGTTGTCCTGTGAGCCGGCGCTGACGTTCATCCCGCCGCCACGCAACACCACGTCGTCGCGATTGCCCGTGGCGCCGCGGACCGTCACGTTGCCCACGTCGATCCACAGCGCGTTGGTCATGTTGTAGGTGCCGCCCGCCACCACGATCTCGTCGCCCGGGCTGCAACTGTTCACCGCATTGGTCAGTGCGCTCGGCGTCGAAACGTTCCAGACCGCCCCCTCCGCCGCCACCCACAGACCCGCAACGGCCACAACCGCCGCCGTAGACAACACGGCCCTAGCACCCCTCGTTGCCACCTGACCATTCATCGCTTCCACCTCATCAGCAATCACTTATCGTCTCACAAGACCGCACGATCATCCTCAGATCCGCACGTTACCTGTGCGTGATGTCACTCGTACCGGGACCCATTCGCCACCCTTTGCCTGCCTCGGCGACAGGACGTTGGACAGGCCGAACCCGGCTGCGGCCTCCCCGCTGGGTACGCCGGACAACGGAGAAGGAGGAATTCGATAGGAGAGCAGACAAGGCGTGCTTCATCCCTCCGTCGCCTGGTAGGCCCAAGCCGAGCAGACAGAGTTGAGCTGTCCACCGCAGATGGGCTACCGTCGGTCTCCAGGCCGGCGCGACAGGCAAGCTATCGCGCCTGCCATCCCGCCGTCGCCGCCCGCCGAAACTCACCGCCGCCAGCGGACAGTCAGCCATATTGTATCGGATTACGTGCCGGGCGAACAGGGCACAGCCCTCGCCGGTCTTGGGTGGGTAAACACTGGCCATGTCGCCACAAGTGTGTATTATTACCCAATCCGGCTGGCTAACCACCGTCTGATCTAGGACCGCATTCTCCATGACGACGTATCTCCCTTCTAAACAATAGCTTACAACGTATCCCATCGGTGAGGCAAATTGCCCATCGCGTGGCATGGCCATTGCGACAGTCTCGACAGGCCGCAAGGCTTGGGCTCGTGAGCGAACGGCCCAAACGGAAAGGGAGGTTAACGATGTTAGACATAGATATCCTCACGCAGCCGAATCAGGCCACGCTCAAACTGACCGGGCAGATCGATCCAGCCACAGTCGCGCCGTTTCGACAACAGCTCGAGCAGCTGCTGGCGCTTGGGTGCCGGACGATCCTGCTCGACCTCGAGGAGCTCGACTTTCTTTACAGCGAAGGGCTGGGAGTGATGATCGACTTCGCCCTTCGACTGCGGGGCCAGGGCGGGCAGTTGCGTGTGGTGGCGGCATGCAAACGGATCGCATCTCTGCTGGAGATCTGCGGGCTGACCGAGTTGATGTGCGCGGGCGCCGCGCTGAAGCCGCCGACGGCGGTCTGCTAGGCAATGCACTCGCGTCGCATCGCTTCAAGCCAGCTTTCAGGGCGCGCCCGGCAGCAGCGTCGCTCCTACGCCTGACCCGATCCTGACGAGTCAATCCGGTCTCCGGCAACGCCCGCCGGCACACTACCGGACACGCGCAAGAAACTCCCTGGCGAACGGGCGCCTTTCGATGTATGATGCATGACGAACTGGGATTAGCAGTTTTGCTTGTGGTCTGCGGGCAGTTCGTTGCGTGGGGAAGCAACATTGCTCTGGTCTGTGCCCGAGTCGAGGGCACCTGAGCAGAGCTGTGAAGCTACGCACATGGGTGGGCTTCCGGATATTCCGTCAGAAGGGAGCGTCAACAATGCTGCCACAACCGCGTGTTCTGGCTGCGTTGCTGTTGGTATCGGTCGCGCCGCCAAGCGTCGCACGGGCCGATGCAGCTGCCGACGTGTTTGCCGACCTGTTCGGCGAGCAATGTAAGCAGGTGCGTGCCACAGCGTCCAAGAGCGATGATGTGAAACTGGCTGGGAAGATGCTGGAGACGACCCGCACGGTGCGGGATGACACCCTGGTGATCCTGCTGTGCGACAGCGCCTATGAGCTAAGCAGCACGACGTCCAAAGGATACCAGACGGCCGCCGACGCCATGCGACTGTTGGCGGACCGGGTGCCCTCCCAAAGCCAGCGGTGTCGAGAGGAACTGCTTTCGGTCCTGCCCCGGCTGTACGCCAACAGTCGGGACGAGCAGAAGGCCGACGCCGGGCGCGCGCTGGCTCGGATGCTGGAGCAGTCTGCGGACCAAAAGGTTGACTCCGGCGATCTGGAAGGCGCGATCGACCTGCTGGAGCGAGCTTCCACGATCGCCACGGCCGTCAAGGCTGATCCGTTTGACGAGGTGAAGAGCAAGCTTGATCGCCTAGCCGCTCAACGGCGCGCCCGGATCGCCCTGGAGCGCTTGACGGGCCGGCTTGCGGCCGATCCCGCCGACGGTGAAGCAGGCCAGCAGCTTGTTCGTCTGTGCATGGTCGATCTCGATGATCCCGCCGAGGCGCTCTCGTATGCCAATCATGTCGACGCGGATATGCAGCAGAGGATCACGTGGGCGTCCGGCGACCCGGGGCAACTGACGGCTCGGCAGTGTGAGAGCCTGGCCAACTGGTACACGCAACTGACCGCCGAGGCCGACGACGTCCATAGAGCGGCGATGCTCCGACGCGCCGTCGCCTACTACCAGCGCTACCTCGAGCGGCACCCGGAGCAGGACCTGTCGCGGACGCGGGCCGAAGTGATGCTGGGCAGATTGAAAGACCGCCTGGCAAAGTTGGAGCCTCGGATCATCGACCTTTTGGGGCTGGTAGACCCCGAGCGTGACGCGGCCATCGGACAATGGAGTTGGGTCGACGGCAAGCTACAGTGCCAGCCGATCAAGGACGGCCACCTCCTTTTGCCTGTCGTCGTGGAAGGCAGCTACGAGTTCTACCTTCAGTTCTGTCGTGTTGCGGGCAACGACACCATCAATCCGCTGATTCCCGTTGGCGGCTGCAAGTGTGCCGTCGTACTGGGCGGTTGGGACAACAAGATCAGCGGCCTGAGCGACATCAACGGAAAGCCGGCCAATGAGAACGAAACAACGGTGAGGACCTTCAGGATGCGCAACGGTCTGATGTACAGCGTCTTGATCTCCGTGGAGTTGAAAGGCGATCGAGCTCAGATCGTTGCGGTGGTGAACAACAAGCCGCTGATCCGATGGCAGGGAACGCCGTCGGCGCTGGGTTTTCGACCTACCCGCAATAGAGCTCATCTGCGGGCGCGCACACCCGGGATGCCGACTCTTGGCGCGTGGATGAGTCAGGCCAACTTCCACGTCGCCAAACTGAAGGTGTTGGACGGCAAGGCCACGATGCTGACCCAAGACCGGCAGCCGGCGCACCCCTGACCGCTTTGTCGGGCAGCGAATTCCGCGAACCTTCGCACGTGATGTACTCGGACTCGTTGCCGATCCGGCTTTCGAGCGACGCGGCGTGACGGATTCGCGCAAACGCCGGCCGCGCAGGAAAAAAACCGCCAGCACGGAACACCTCTGGCCGACAACGTCCGGCGACCTTATCGGCCCCGGCGGTGCGTCGGTTCCGCATCTGCGCATTACGTAAATTCACAAGGCGACTGCTTCGATACTCATGGTTGGCTGCGCCCGCTTTCTGTCCGCTGCGTGGGCGGTCGAGAAGGCGGGGCGGGACACGAGATCGGCAAGGCCGGTCGGCACAGGTGTTGCAGACATGCTGAGCGGTGTTGTGTTTTCGGACGTGGGTCTGGCCGTGGTGGCGGCGGCGGCGGGCGTTGGCGCCGGTTATCTCATCGCTCGAGCCATTCACGCGCGCCGATCGCCCTTCGCCCAACTCCGCAGCAATCTCACGACCGTCGCCTGCGACGTGGAGAGCGATCTGACCAGGCTTCAGTTGGATGATTGCTACGGTGTCATCTCGCAAGGCTGGAACCGCCTTCTCGAGCAACTCGCCGAGTCCCGGCGTGAGCTGGAGGGCTATCAGCTAAGCGAACAGGTGCACCAGACGCTGGAACGTTATCAACTTAACTGGGTACGACACCTGCTCCACGAGATGCCGTACGGTCTGCTGATCCTGGGCGAGGACCTTCGTGTGGAGTTCGCCAACAAGGCGGCCCGTCAGCTGCTGGGAAAGGAGGAGGACGAGGTGGCCGGCCAGCGGGTCAGCGATTTGATCGACGATTCGCTGGCGTGCCTGGCGTCGAGCGGCGCGGCCATGATCGATCGGACGTTCGAGTTGACCAGTCCGGCCGTCTCGCTACGTGTGACATCTTTGCGGCATGACGACGCGCAGGGCGGCGATCAGATCGCGGTCTTCCTGCGAGACGTCAGCCAGGAAATGCAGAGCGAGCAGGCGCGCAATCAGTTTCTGTATCACATCACGCATGAACTGCGCACGCCGCTGACGAACATACGTGCGTACGCCGAGACGCTCTCCGGCGGCGTGTTGGACGAACCGGATGCCCTTCGTGAATGCTACAACGTCATCGTGGGCGAGACGCAGCGTTTGTCGCGCCTGGTGGAGGATCTGCTCAGCGTATCGCAGTTGGAGGTAGGCTCGGCGCGCCTCGATATGAACGAGGTGAACATTGCTCGACTGCTGCGACAAGTCGTTGAGGACATGCAGGCGTCGGCGGACGAGAAAAACATCGAGTTGATTCTGGCCCTGCCGTCGAAGGTGGCCACCGTTCTTGGCGACAAGGACCGGCTTGCCGTTGTGCTGACCAACCTGGTCGGCAACGCCGTCAAGTACACGCCGTCCGGCGGACGGGTGGAGGTGAATTGTGCGGAAGACGGCGCCCGAGTGCAGATCCGGGTGGCCGACACCGGCCCCGGCGTGGCGGCGGAAGAGCAGGAGCTGATATTCAAGAAGTTCTACCGCAGTGCCGACGAACGGGTCGCGCAGTTGCCGGGCACCGGCTTGGGCTTGGCCATAGCGCGCCAGACGGTTCAGGCTCACGGCGGGACCATCGAGTTGGACAGTGAACCCGGGAAGGGATCGGTCTTCATGGTATGGCTGAACGCGGGGAAGGCTTCGGCCGTCACCCGGTAGGGAGTTGAGCATGGGGCAGATTGTCGTAGCTGAAGATGATGTTCACCTTCTGCGTGTCGTGTGCCTGTGGCTTCGGCGGAACGCCCACGTGGTGCACGAAGCGCGAAACGGGCGGGAAGCGCTGGAAGCGGTGCGCCGTCATCGGGCGGACGTACTCGTGTGCGACGTGAACATGCCCGCCATGGACGGCCTTGAACTCGTTGCGGCCTGCGCCGCCGAGGGCCTCCCGCGCCTGGGTACGTTGGTGCTGACCTCTCGGTGTGATCAGTCGCAGATTCTCGACCGTCTGGCCGAACACGACGTGCGCCTGCACCCCAAGCCGTTCAGTCCGTCCAAGCTCATCGCCGAGGTCGAGTCGATTCTCTCAGGCGGCACGACGACCCGGCAAACCGTTGAC
>CBFCZG010000180.1:0-9033 GCA_965602375.1 uncultured Phycisphaerae bacterium
TGTATTTGCCCAGCCGGTCGAGAAACCTTGTGCTGAGCTTGTCGAAGCAAACTGCGCCGAGCCTGCCGAACGTATCTGGCTTCGCGTCACGAGCGCCACGCCCATCGGCGGGGTCGAGTTCTATGGCCACCTGGCGGCGGCTGAGCAACCATCACTGCCCGTGCAGGTCACGCATCGCTGGCGTGAAGACGAAGGTGAGCGCGAGTTTTCTGCCCCCGCCGGTGCGACGCGCTACACGATCACCTGCGGCGCGAACCCGCGCGAGCATACGATTGAGATGCGGGTGGATTCGGTCCGGGGGTAGGACTGGTTTGTGTCACCCATGTCCATGGGGTGAGCGCAGTCGAAGCCCTCTGGACGTGGGCGACAGAATTCATAGCGTCCGTGTATCGCTCCTGTTAAGCAATACATGGTTGCCTCACGTTCTGGACACGGCAGAATGGTGGGGCATGTGAGTTGTCACCACAAGGCAGTCACAACCATGATATCCGGTGTGTCGTGTTAGGTTGGGGAGTGTTCATTGCGGCACCGGTTGTGCTCAGTGCGGTGCTGCTCTGGATGTTCCCGCGATCACGGCGCATCTCGGTTCGCGCAGTACTGGTGTACATCGTCGTCATGGGGCTAGTAATCTGGGGTGCTCTGGCGCTGGTTGGGCATATTGCGTCCAGCCGTGTGCACCCGTTTGAAGTGATTCTCGTTCTTTGGTTCACCATAGGTTGCCGAATTGCCTGGGCGCTGTGGCGACGTACGGTGGGCCGACTGGGACAACGCTGGGTACGCTGGGGACGACGCAGGCGGCGGCAAAACAGGCCGGCGCCGTGGAGTATTCACCTCATCCGGCCTGCCCGGGCCGGGTTGACACTGACGGTATTCGTTCCGCTCCTGCTTGCCACTCTGCTGACGCATCGATGCAAGCTCGTCGACGACCAGGACCCGAACAGCGTGTTCGGCCTACCGTTTGAGTCGGTCAAGTTCACCACTTCTGACGGCTTGCTTCTCGATGGATGGTTTGTTCCCCAGCGCGATGCCGACCGAACAATCGTCATCTGTCACGGTGCCGGGGCAAACAAGGGCAATTTCGTGTGGTTCGTCGGAGCATTGGCTTACCGTGGAAGCAACTTGCTGATCTTCGATTTCCGCGCGCACGGATCGAGTGAGGGCAGGACCAGTACCTACGGCATCCGCGAGAAGCTCGACGTCAAGGCCGCTGTCGACTGGCTCAAACGTCAGCGTCCGCAGCAGGCGCGCACAATCGTCGCCCTCGGCTCGTCATTGGGCGCCATGGCTGCGGCACTCGCAGCGGCCGACGATGAACGGATCGATGCCGTCGTGCTGGACAGCCCGTTCATCAGTCCCTACGAGTTGGCAATGCATCACGCTCGGCGTGTGCCTCTACTCGGCCCGCTCTTCGTCGACCTCGTACTCGCGGCCATGTCCGTCGAGACCGGTACGGACTTTTTCTCACCTTCAGCCGAACGGGCGGTCAGTCAAATGGGACGTCGCCCCGTGATGGTCATCCACGGAGACGCCGACTTCGTCATGCCGGGCTCACATGCTCGTCGGCTGTACGACGCGGTGCCAGGCCCGCGCCGACTATGGTTTGGTCCTGGCCCTCACAGCAATATTGTCACGACTGATCCGGAGAATTATGCCAATCACCTCTTCGTTTTTCTGAACCACTATCTCGGCCTGCTCGGCAGTCGGTAAGGGGATCACAAGGACCGATTACAGATGGACTCTGCCCGCAAAGCCCCAAGCACTTCGGCTACGCTCAGTGCATGGACCCGGGGCACCCGCGCATGGTCATACATCTGACGGCCCTGCTGCGTCCCGGCGCGCCGCGATGGCACCCGCCAAAGACACTGGCTGACGAAGCAGCCAGTGGCACCGATGCACAGGACCGTGCTGCCAGTCAGTAAGTCGCGTGCAAGCAAGTTGCACGCCCTACACGTCTGCCATACCCCACCCTTTGCTTGGCAAAGGATAGGGCACCCACGCGGGTGGAACCCGCCCTACGCGCCGGAAGAAGCACTGCTTGAAAGCCCGCCGCGGCGGGGCACCCGCGCTACCCACGATGGCACAGACGAGGGACGTGGTCAGCGGCCCAGGTGTTCGATCTTGCGGACGTAGGCGTCGATGTCGAACTTGCGCCGCAGGCCGGCGGCGTTCATGTAGCGGACCGTGCCGAAGATGGGACGCCGCGACCATGGCCGATCGTGCTTGCCGAAGCACCACGCCACACCCGCGAACGAGTTGGGGTCGCGCCCGTCCAGCTCATACTTGTTGTTGAGGCGCAGGGCGATGCGAAACGCCTGCTGTGGGCTGGAGGTCCATTCCAGAATCTTCTTGCCCCAATACATGCGCATGTAATTGTGCATCTTGCCCGTGACAACCATCTGGCGCTGGGCGGCATTCCAATAGGGGTCGTCGGTACGGGCGCGCTCGAGATCGTCGGCACTGTAGCGAACCGGTCGCCGATCCCTTCGATGATCGGCCAGCGTAGTCCGAGCCCAGGCGGGCAGGGCGCGATAGGAATCGTAGTGGCGGCTGTAGTGCACGAAGTTCAGGCTCAGCTCGCGCCGTACGATCAATTCCTCCAGGTAGGCATCTTTCGCCTGACGGCCCACGCCGCGAGCGCCTGCGACCTGCAAGGCCACATACAAGGGCGAGATCTGCCCGAAGTGCAGGTACGGACTCATGTGCGACACGCAATCGAGGCCGGGGTCGTTGCGCAATGTGGGGTAGTCTCTCAAGCGATCGGCGATGAACCGTTTCAGGCGCTGCCTGGCCTGCACCGTGCCCGCCGGATGCGTGTCGACCGGTGACACACTCCTATCGACGCGAAGATCGGCCAGGACCGCATCCTCGTCGCTGAGGGCTAGTCCATCGAGTTTCAGACCCAGCGAGTCTCGCCGCAGCGGCGTGGTCTTCAGCGCAACCAGGAAGCGGTCCAGCTGTCGGTGGATCTTCGGGCGAAGCGTGGCGGCTGCATACTCCTCTTTGCCCGAGGCGATCTCGACCGGCACGACGGCGTCGGTCTCGACCTGCACGACAAGGCATGGGGCGCTATCGGCCACATACCGGCGCCATGCCCTCTGGATGCGCAGGTAGCCGACGTCGGCGACGAGCATCGAAGCGTCGCCCACCATGTCGATCGCTGGCCGCTCGGGCGACCGACGGCGAACAACCAGTTGCACACCTCGCCGCGCCAGCGCGGCCTGTGTCTGCCGCAATCCCGCGAGCATGAACGCATAATGACGCAGATTGGCTTCGGGAAACTCGTCGGTCAGGCCGAACACGGCCACGAGCGGCTGACCGAGTTGGTTGGCCTCCTGGACCGCGTATTCCAGGGCGTGGTTATACTCGGCCCGCTGCGACGCCTGCATCCAATAGACGACGTACTTGCCGTCACGCACCGGGTGATCGTTGAGCGCTCGCACCCGCTCGGGCTGGATGGTGGCGAGACCGCTCTTCATCTTGACGTGCCCCTGCGGCGCCACGTGTGCCGCGTACCTGGCAGGTAAATGCCGCGACGACGCTGCGGAATTGTGCCCTCGTCCGAACCGAAGCGCCGTCCCGTCAGCACCGACCTCTCACGATCGGTCACCATCCTCGATCGCCTCGACGATCTTGCGCAACATACCCGTAAACACCAGCTTGTGTATCGGATACAGGCTATACCAATAAACCAAGCCGGCCAGTCCCCGCGGGTCAAAGATCGCCGTCTGTCGCACCGTGGTGCCAGTCTGAGACGGCTCGATCTCGAACTGCAGCCACGCCCGGCCCGGTACTTTCATTTCGGCGTACAGACGCAGAAGGCAATCGGGCTCGACAGCCTCGACGCGCCAGAAATCGACCGTCTCACCCACCGCCAACGTCTCCGGGTTGGGTCGGCCGCGACGCATGCCCGGCCCGCCGACCAGCAGGTCGAGAAATCCGCGCAGCCGCCAGAGCCAGTCGCCGTAGTACCAGCCGATCCGGCCACCTATCTTCCTGATTGGCTCGAACGCCCGCGCGGGCGAACAGGCCACGACGGCGGAGTGCGATTCGACGATGCGAGAGCCCAGCTTCACGCCGCCCCACGCTAGCTGTGCATCGCAAGCCGAGAGCGCGTCCGACCAACGCGTCAGGGCAAACTGTTGATCCTCGTTACGCAGCGCCCGTGCGATGGCTTCGCCGATGCCTCGGGGGCGGATGTCGAACACTTCCAGCGCCCGGCGGTCGTGCACGAGGGTGTCGTGCCGAATGCTGTCGATGAGCTTCCGGCCAACGCGCGCGTATAGCGGCGTGACCAGTCCCAGCCACAAGCTGGATAGTCGCGGCGTGAGGACGGGCACGGGAATCATCACGCGTCTGAGGCCGCGCTGGCGGGCGTATTCGCGCATGATCTCGACGTAGGGGACCTGATCGGGCCCGCCGATCTCAAAAACCTGACCCTCGCGGCAATCGATGTCCAGACCGGCCAGCAGATAGGCCACCACGTCTTCAATGGCGATGGGCTGGGCTCGCATGCGAACCCATCGGGGCGTGATCATGACCGGCAGCTTGTCCACCAGCGCCCGGATCATTTCGAACGACAGGCTGCCCGAGCCGATGATGATCGACGCGCGGAACTCGATAGTCGGCACGCCCGACTCGCGCAGGATACGTCCTACCTGCTGCCGACTGGCCAGGTGGCGCGAGAGTTGTCCGCCCTCGCCCAGACCGCCGAGGTAGATGATTCGCTTCACGCCCGCGGCGTGGGCTGCCCGGGCGAAGTTGTCGGCCGAGCGGCGCTCAACCTCATCGAAATCCCCCTTCGCCCCCATCGAGTGAACCAGGTAGTAGGCTGTCGATACGTCCTTCATGGCCGCGTCCAGCGTGGCGGGATCCAGCAGATCGCCGCCGACCACCTCCGTGCTGCGGGCGACCTTCGGGCGAAGGTAGTCGGGCCGGCGTGCCAGACAGCGCACGCGCCTGGGCGTCTGCTCGAGGGCCTTGAGCAGGCGACCTCCGACATAGCCTGTGGCACCGGTCAGCAGGACCACATCTTGATGTGATGACACTGATTCATGCATGTTGTGGCAACCCTGGGCCACATTGTAGACGCCCCACGCGATTTACACTACCCAGACGCGATCCGCGTCTGCGGGCGTCGTAACGACGATTCCCGCCCGCCCGGCCAACTGAGAGACGACACGCATCCCATCCGCATGGCTGACCCATACACGAAACCTCCCCGAGCAAGCTCGTCATAGATTACAGAAGGCTGAGCGCACCGCCGGTCACCTCGACCGGCCTCGCCAGACCTCGAGCCCGTCGAAGGGGTTGGCCGTACCCACGTAGAGGTAGTCCCCCACTGACTTCATCGTGCGAAGGCCGTAGTTGCCCACGTCGCCGAACCCGGTCAGCGTTACCGGATACCAATGCACGCCGTCCTGCGTCTTGTACAGATCGGCGCCGGCGTTGAACCATTGCTCGAACACGTTGGGCGTTCTGCTGCGGCGCGACAGCGCCTCGATGACTCGGTCCATGTTTTCGAGGGCGTTGAAGAATGCGCTGACCTGGTCGTAGGTGGCGGCATAGAACCAACCATCGTGAACCGCCATCGACCACATGTAGGTATTGGGCCAATGGTCGAAGCCCGAATCGTAACCGGAGATCGAGTCGGGCCCGACCACGGTCTGCCAATCGTCGCTCGTGTCGATGCGGATGATGTCGCTGGCCTTGCCCCCGGCGATGATGTTGGCCATGGGGTCGAGCATGCTGCCGACGTACAGCCTGTTCTTGAAGATGCACGGGCTGATTGCGGCCTGGTTGGCCGAGGACGGCCCGCCGTTGGCGACGACCTGAATGGGATCGTCGGCTCCGTTCGGTCCGGCCAGCTTCCAGATCTCATAGCCCGTCGTCTTGTTCAGCGTGCCCGCATACAGCCAGTCGTTGTAGGACGCCAGGCACATCACCCCCAGGTTCTCGGGATTGCCGAACCCGTCTTCGACCACCGGCCAGAACTGATCGCCGTCGGTAACAAAGATCTTGCCGATCTGTTCGCCCACTGGCACCTCGTTGGCCAGCGCCACATAGAGCAGGCCATTGTGCTCGGTCAGCATCCGGACCGAACCGACCTGACCGCTCTCCCAGATGATCTGCCAGGAGCCGGGCTCGCCCGTGGCCGTGCGCCACAAGATCGCCTCGCGCCCCATGGTGGCGGCGTACAGGTAGTTGACCCCGTCGGACAGCGCGCGATACGTCTTCATGTACCGGAAGCCGATCGTCTCGAAGTCGGGGTCGTCTTCCACGTCGCGGTAGTCGAGCACGGGTTCCCAGGCCAGGCGAAAGATGTCGTCGCGATAGCGGCGGATCTCCGGCGGCCGGGCCGACACGTCGCCCAACTCGGCCATACCCATCACCGCACTGATGCCCTGATAGATCAGCCCGATCATGTCGTTGCCCGTGCCGACGTAGACGTAGCCGCGTTCGGCCTCGTCGGCCTGGAAGTATTCCATCGACCACGCGTAGTCGTTGATGTCGACCGCGTTGTCCTCGGGGTCGAACCCATTGAGCGATATGCACTCGAAATCGCCGGCCGTAAGCCCGCCCACGTCGTCCTGGATCTCGGGCGGAACACAGCCGGTCAGGACGATCGAACTCATACCCCAGATCAGGAACGACAGTCCTATGGCACGCAATGCTGTCTCCTTCCAGGCCGCTCAGCAAGTCTGAAGGCCTGCAATAAGGTGCAAAGTTTTTCGCGACGGAGAACTCCTCGCTGGTCACGCAACCGTTGCCGTTCGGATCTTACCGCGCATCGGCTTGTTCGGCCAGATTACACTTGATCGCAGAAGGGGTTCGTCAGCGCCGCGCGCCCGCATCGGGCCGGCTGACCGTGTCGCCCAACCCAAGGCTTCCCCCCCCCGCTGGCGAAGTCCGGCCGCCGCGGTCACTACCCGCAACGCAGGCTGACGTGCTCAGAGCATATCTGCCTGGGGCCGCCCTGCAATGCCGACTGCCCCGCCACGCGTAGCACCATGTCCGTCTCGCCTTTGGCCCGCTGAGCTACGCGCGACCTCCGCCCTGGTCACTTGAAACCATATGGTCTTCGCGATCCGCCTTTCTCAGCGAGATTGCATCGGTGGGACAGATGCGGATGCAATTGCCGCAGCGGATGCAGTTGTCACTGTCAATCCAAATGAACGTCGCCTTCTCGGGTTCGGCGGCCGGCGTCTCGACGAAACTCACGACCGCACCGTCGCTGTCGCGTTCCAACTTACTCAGACGCCGGATGCACGTGCGAGGCGACACCTTGATACACCAGTCGCAGTGTATACATTTTGACTCGTCAATTTCGTACTTATAATCGCACAGATAGCACCGCCATGCGTTCACGTCGGTCGCCTTGGGTCCGAAGCCTGTCTCCACCTCGGCGTGCATCGTCCGCCGATCCTGCGGCAGCACCGGCATGCTAGGCGGAGAAGCCAGGTCATGGTCGCGAACACGCCCCGTATCGTCGGCCCAATCGATCCGGACGCGATGGTCCCGCCGCGTGACCCCGGTGAGAAACCGGTCGATGTGGTCGGCGGCCGCCTTGCCATCGGCAACCGCGTGGATGACGTCCAGGCTGCCATAGGCGAAGTCGCCCGCAACGAACAGGTCGCGCCGCGTGGTCCCATGTCCCTCCGTCAGCGATACGCCCTCGGGCAAGATCTCCATCGTTCGCGTCTGGCCGATCGCCACGATCAGCTTGTCGCAGGGCACCTCAAACTCGCTGTCGGGTACGGGGATCATCGCCGGCTTCTCGCCCTTCGGCGCCTCGCCCAGAACGTTCCGGCGGAACCTCACGCCCGTCAGCTTGCCGTCCCGGACCACGGCGGCCAGCGGCGTGACAAGTGTCTCCACGCGCACATCTTCCGCTCGCAGCTCCACTAACTCAGCCGGACTGGCCGACATCTGCTCCTCGCCGCGACGATACATGATGGCCGATATATGGGCCGACGGGCCCAGCAGGCGACGCGCCGACCGTGCGCAGTCGACGGCCGTGAAGCCTCCGCCAATGACCACCACGTCACCGGACAGGGCCATCGGATCGCCCCGGTTGTAGCGCTTCATGAACTCCAGACCTTCCAGCGCGACCCCCTCGGGCAGCCCGTCCAGCGTCAGGCGGATGGGTTGAACGGCGCCGGCGGCAACGAGTGTCGCATCGAACTCGCCGGCGATCTTCGCCAGTCGTTCGGCATCCACGTGCATGCCGGTCCGCACCTCGACGCCACTGTCAACGATGGCCGCCATCTCTTCCTCGACGACATTCCGCGGCAACCGGAACGTGGGGATGCCCATCTGCATCATCCCACCAGGTTGCCGTTCGCGCTCCCATAGGCACACCTCATGGCCGTACCGTTTCAGCTCCCGCGCAGCCGCCAGACCCGCCGGTCCCCCGCCGATGACCGCCACACGCAGGCCCGACGACTCGAACCACGGCGCCAGCGGCCGAGCCGACCCATTCTTGCGTTCAGCGGCCGACCGCTTTAGGTGGCAGATGCGCACCGCGCCCTGCGTGTTGGTCCACATGTGCCGGCACGCCGGCTCGCAGGGCCGCGTGCAGATGCGGCCGAGCACGCCCGGAAACACGTTGTCCTCCTGATTGATTCGATAGGCCTCTTCGAAACGCTCCAGAGCGATCTGGCGGATGTACTCGGGAACGTTGGTCTTGGCCGGACATGCCTCCTGGCAGGGAATGTCCTTGGCTATCGTCTTGAAGTCCAGCGGGCTCTGCGCGCACCCCGTGACGATCGAGAACTCCTCCGGCTTCGCGGCCACGTCGTACTCGATGCCCAAAGCACGCACGGCATCCAGATAAGGATCGACCCCCGCGCGCCGCACGTGATCGGCCAACGTCTCGGAGCCCGGGTTCCTCGGCGTCATCGCCAAAAAGGTGTCAAGCAGCGCAGCCACGACCCGCACGCAGTCGGCCTTCTTGTACTCGCCCACGAGTTGCCCGAAGTGCTCCTGCGTGCCCCCTACAAGGATCTGGTACCCCTCGACCGACCCGACCTGTTC
>CBFCZG010000181.1:0-9006 GCA_965602375.1 uncultured Phycisphaerae bacterium
ACTCGACCCCGAGGGCCTCGGCCAGGTTCGAGGTGGGATCGGCGTCGACCGCCAGCCTAGCCACCTCGTCCTGAAGCTCACGCGCCAACCCCAGTGAGTTGACCGACCTCAGCCCGCGGAGCCGCCCCGAGGGACGTGCCGACGAAAGGATTACCCGCAAGCGGGCGAGCACGCCGATCGCAGGCGTCCTAGCACCTACGTCGGCGTCGTGCGGCGGCGCCTGGCCGGCGCCGGGTTCGGCATGTTCGGGACGTCGAAGAGCAGGCTCTTCCGTGTCGGGAGCCGACGCCGCGTCGAGCCACGCCGCCTCTTGCGCCAGTGCGGTCACAGGCATGGTGTCGGGGCGGCGCGCGGCAAGCTCATGCCGGGCCACCGGCGACAGCTCCGGGTCATCCCAGCCCAACACGGTCCGCAGGAGGCGGTCTGACCGCTCGTTTCGCACGTTGACGAGTGCCCATAGAGCAGCCCGCTGGGCGGGCCGAGGCCCCAGCAACAGCATGTCGCCGTAGAGATCAGCCTTCCGTGCGGAGGTCACCCCGCATGCCTCAAGAAACTGCACCGCACGCACGAAGTCTTCGGCCGGCAACTCCAGCAGCGGCGCGCTGCCCTCCGTCAACCACTTCAACTCCTTGACCCACGCCAGGCCACGTCGAATGCGCACGTCGTGCACCAGCCAGGCGTCCTGGACGAGCCGGCGCATGAACGCTTCGCTGCGACTGTTCGCGATGGCGCCGGCCGCCTTGGGCCGTAGTTCAGCATACATCAGGGCTCGACAGACGAACGGCACCATGCGAGGGTCCGTCCCTGTGGCAAGACGTTCGAATGTCGCGTAGGCCAGTTTGCCGGGCTTCTGGCCCAACAGGCTCCAGTAGGACTCGGGCATATCTGTCGCCAGCCATGCCGCCACCTCCGCCACTTCGGCACGGTTGTGCAGGTCATACGCCTCAGCCGCTTCGAGCACGCTGGCCACCAGGTACCCGCGTTCCTCGGCCAGCACGGTCAACTGCCGCGCATAGTCGCGAGCCGACTCGAGCGATCGTGCCGGGTCGGCCGCCAGCCTGGCTGACAATTCCTCGCTCGCCTCCAGCACTGCGGCGACCAGGTCGCGCAGGGCGGCAGCGGCTTCGTGCCGGACGCGCGAAGCGGTATCGCGCAGCGCCAGCGACAGAAGGTAACTGGCCCGGACGTTTCGACCTCGGCGGATCAGTTCAATCGTGTTGAGGCGAGTCTGGATCTGATCGGCGCGGATACAGCCGCGCATGGAGGAGAAGACCCCCGCCGACCCGTCGACCAGGCGCAATTGAAGCTGCTCGTCCAATTGGTGAAACAGGCCGATCAGCGAAGCCATGGCTTCTGGACGAGCGCGGGTCAACAGGGACTCGACGATCAGGGGCGCGTACTCGGCTTCGCCGGCAGCCAAACCGTCCAGCAGGGCGTGGTCGGCGGCGATGTCCTCGCTGTCGGCCAACAGATTGTAGACGATTGGCAAGCCGGCCATGCGCGCACGTACTCCTGTCGGTAGTTATCGGTCGAAACGAGATGGCACGTTAGGTTCGGGCCCCGCCGGGGCGGCGAAGGACACTACCAGGCGGCGAGCTCGCCCACGATCTCTTCCACCAGGTCCTTGATGGTTACGATGCCGACGGCACGACCGCCCCCGGTTTCGACCACGGCCATGGGCTGGCGGGCCCGCTGCATGCGCACCAGGCAGCCCATCACCGACTCCTCCGGCCGAGCACGCAGCGGCGGGTGCATCAACTGCTCGACCGTGGCCTGGGCGTCGGCCTGGAGCACGTCGTAGACGTTGAGGACCCCCACGATCTGACGTGGATCGGCCGTGCAGACCGGCAATCGCGAGAAATCGTGCTGTCCGATCAACTCCAGCACTCGCTCCCGGCCGGCGTCGAGCTGCACGACGGCTGTTCGCGAGCGCGGGATCATCGCGTGCCCCACCCGGACGTGCTGTAACCGCATCACGCGCTCGACCGAGAGCGACTGCTGCTCCGACAGCACGCCGTGGCCCAGGCCTTCGCGAAGCAGAGCTACCACTTCCTGCCGGGGATGCACCAATTCGGTTTCGTCCGCCTCCGATGGGCTCAAAGCCCGGATGACGACACCGCTGATCCCCTTGAGCACCCTGATCAAACCCAGGCCCCGACAGACGAAGTAACTTCCGACCAGCGGCCAAGTCGAGCCGCGTACAAGGCTGTCGGCATGTCGCTGGTACAGGTTCTTCGGCAGCACCTCACCGAAGACGAAGATGACCGGCGCCACGATGAGCGTTGTGTATAACTCGGCCCGGGCCTCGGCGTAGTAGTGCGCTGTGAAGATATAGGCGACGCATACGGTCGTCATATAGTTCGCCAGATTGGTGCCGATCAGCACCGAAACCAACAGACCTTGTTCGTCGGCCAGGAGGCGGCGGAGCATAACGGCACGGCGATCGCCGGTGTCGGCCCGCAGGCGAAGGCGGATCCGATTGATGCAGTACGCGCCGGTCTCCGAGCCGGAGTAGAAGCCGCTGGCCACAATGAACGCGACCGCCAGAATGATCCAAGGCGCGATCATGTTGCGCTCTGCCCGGGCGCCGACGGCACGTCGATCAACTCGATCTTGAGTCGCTCGACCCGCCGTCCGCGCATTTGATGAACCGTCAATTGCACGTTGCCGATCCGCACCACATCTCCCGGCTGAGGCACCCTGCCCAGCTCGGCCAAGACCAAACCTGCCAGCGTGGCGACGCTCGGATCACGCAACCGCCGTCCCAGCGCGTCCGCCCATTCGCGAAGGCTCAGACCGCCCGCCACCAGGAACGTTCGATCGTCGATCTGCTCAACCGACGGCACCGAGGGCGCCCGCTCCGGCGGCTCGATCTCGCCGACGACGCTCTCCAACGCGTCCTCGAGCGTGACCAGCCCCGCCGTCCCGCCGAACTCGTCGACCACGATTGCTATCTGGGTTTTCGTGTGCCGGAAATGTTCAAGGAGTTGGTCCAGGCGCATTTGCTCCGGCACGTAGCGAACGGGCCGCAGCAGTCGCCTCAGATCCTGCTGCTCGTGCAGAAAGAGGCTCTTGGCGTAAATCAGGCCCACAATGTGGTCAATGTCGCCCCTGTACACGGGTACCTTCTTGAGCCGATGCTCCTGCATGAAGCGCCGCAGGTCTTCCGGGTGGCTGTCGATATCGAAGGCCTTCAAGTCGACACGGGGAACCATCGCGTCGCGCACCTTGCGCCGGCCCAGTTCCAGCACCTCTTGCAGCAATGCGCTTTCATCGTCGTCGATCACGCCACGGCGCTGGCTGACCTCGACCAGCAGGTGTAACTCCTGCGTCGTGACCAGCGCGGGCTCAGTCCGAGCGGGGGCCAGCAGCCGGGTCAGGGGCTCGACGATCATCCCGTCAAGCAGAACGCGAAGCGGGGCCAGCACATAGCTCAGGCCGCTGACCAGCGGGGCGGCCAGCGGCGCAAGTTGACGCGCCCGACCCATCGCCGCCCCCTTGGGCACCACTTCGCCGAAGACAATCACCCCCACCAGCGCCCCGACGCTGCCCAGCGAGGCCCACAACGTCGATCGCTCGCCCTCGCCCGCCTCACGACCGAACGACACGTAACTGACTGCGAAGATCAGCACGTTGACCAGCGTGTTGGCAATCAGGATCGTCAGCAGCACACGGCGGGGGTGGTGCATCAGGTGCGCGGCCAGCCGCCGCAGAGGGCGTGATGATCTGCTGAGCTGATACAGGTCGTGCCGAGAAAGGCTGAACAGCGCCGTCTCGCTGCCCGACACCAGACCCGATGCGACCAGCAGCACCAGCAGAAGCACCCAGAACCAAAGATGGTCAGGCACGAGCAGACTCCAGACACCCCTCCGCCACGCAAAAACTCCCTCCCGAGCCGACAGTATTATACCGAGTGGCGCCAAAGGGTGGCTCAGTAAGCCGAAACCGGGACAAACAGATTGTCGTGACCGGGAATCAACTGGTCGGTCACCTCAGCCAACTCGGCAAGAGAGGCGCGCGCTTGCGCCAGGTCGAAAGACTGCTCCAGCACCTGACCGTGTTCGTAGTGGTTGCGGCTTACCACCGCGTCGCCGGCGACCACCATCGTTGCCGTCGCCAGGGCCACGAGCAGGCAGCAATTGCCCGGAGTCGCTCCTGCCGCCGGGAACAGATGAATCGACCGGGTGATCCGATCGGGCGCGGGCCGAATCCGTCCCAGCAACGCCAGTTCCTCGCGCACGAGCGGGTCGCCGGCCTCGCCGCGCTGACGGGCCGACTCGGTCAACGCCTCCAGGTGAGCGCGCATCGCCTCGATTTCGCCGCCGCCCATGAGCCAATCCGCCCGATCAAACAGCGACAGGCCCCTTCGGTGTACGGGCCGAAAGCACGTCAGGAACACGCAATCAATATCGTCCGCCGCCAACCCCGCGCGCTCGTCGAGTCGATGGTTCAACAGCTCAGCCGGCAGGGATGGATCCACCAGGACGCTGTTGCTCTCGTGGCGAATCAGCACGCAAGTAGCGTGCGCCGCACGCTTGGCCTGCTGCTCGTTCCAGAAGCGATTGCGGCTTAGACAGCCGATATTGATCACGTCGAAAGCCAGCGACACGACGCCCGTCCTCTCCGACAGCGGTCCGCTCCCGCCAGAGGCTCCACCATCCTCTTTGCCCTGTCAATGGGTACGGCCGCCGCTGTACAATGCCGGTCGGCAAACACCGGTTCAAGAAGCCAACACAGGCCTACTCGGGAGCGTGTTGACTATGGCCACACTCAAGGCGGCGGTCATCGGCGCAGGCGCCATCGCACACCACTGTCACCTGCCCGGCTACCAGCAGCATTCGGACTGCCAACTCGTTGCCCTGGCGGAAATCGACCCTTCGCGTGCGGCCCGGGCGGCCGAGCACTTCGGCGTGCCCAGAACCTACCAGGATTACCGCCAGATGCTCGAGCGCGAGGAACTGGATATGGTCTCGGTCTGCACCCCGAACTATCTGCATCATGAAATGGCCGAGGCTGTGGCCCGACGAGGGGTCCATCTGCTGCTGGAGAAACCGGTGGCCCTGTCCGTGACCGATGCGGTGGCCATTCGGCAGGCCGTGCGCGCCGCCGGCGTGCAGTGCATGGTGGGCTTCACCCACCGGTTCTATCACGGCAACGAGCAGGCCAGGCAACTAATACGCGACGGCGCAATCGGCGAGCCGTTCATGATACGCGTACGGTTTGCCCACAAGGGCCCGCAACCCGGCTGGGCCATGAGCGACTGGTTCTACCGTCGTGCCAAGTCCGGCGGGGGAGCTCTGCTCGACATGGGCATCCACGCCATGGACATTTGCCGCTACATGCTCGGGCCTGTCGCGTCGGTGTCGGCGCTGGTCGGCACCCTGCGCAAGGACATCGAAGTGGATGACAATGCCGTGCTGAGCCTCGATTTCGCTCCGAAACGGGCGTTTGGGTACGTCGAGGTGGGGTGGACCAGTTGCCCGGGCTTCACCGGACTGGAGATCTACGGGGAGGGCGGCACGATCATCATCGACTACGCCAAACCCGTCGAACTCATTCTCGGCTCGATCGGGCCCGACGGGGTGGACCGTACCGAACGGCAACAGCTGCCACCCCCGCCGGGACCGCAGGGCTGGCCCCGCCAAATGGCCGGTTTCATCGGCTCCATCAGGGACGGCCGAGAGGTACCGGTGGGCATCGACGACGGCGTCGCCGCCACGGCGGTGGCCGAAGCCGCCGCCCGCTCGGCCGAACTGGGCCGAAGCATCGAAGTTGCACCCGTCTGACCGCCACGAGTCCCAAGCGGCCTACAATAACATTGGGTGGTACCGATAACGTGCCGTTCGGCCGGGCTGTCCGCGATATCGGGGGGAAAGTCGGCCCGTCCCGGCGTCGATATACCGCAGGGGGTAATGTTACCCGAGTGCCAGGTGACCAACGATGGCTTGGCCCTTCAGCAAAGCACTGCGTATCAAAGGCAAGCTCGATCGAGCCGAGGTCGACCGACTCATCGACCAACTCGAGTTCCAGAGCCAGTGTCAGGAACGTTTGCTGCCGAGCAGTCGCCGGCAAGAACGCTGCTGCTACCGGGTTCCGGCCATCTCCATGGTTCTGACCCAGAACGGTCAGGATGCCACCTTGATCGTCTCCGGTAGGAACCTGAGCGCGAACGGGCTGGGGTTCCTCCTCGGTGGGCCCGTTCCCGAAGGCACGGCATGCCGCGTACGGCTGGTGGACGCCGAGGGGCAGGAAGAACATGTCGACGCCGTCGTCGCGCACTGTCGGGCAGCCGAGGGCGATCTGCACAACGTCGGGGTGAAATTCACCCATTCGATCGACCTCGAACGGTTTATCGCCCAATCGCGTTGAGTGCCAAAGATGTCTGCGGTCGGCGCACCGAGCGGCCCGCCCGCACCGTTCCCACTGACCCTTGATGCCGTAAACCCTTTTAGCATAACCGATTACGATGCAAAAGAGTTGAGCGTGTCCGTTGCGGCAAAACAACGCGACTTAACACGTTGCAGGTAAATGGGTTGTGCCACCCAGGACGTTTGCCGCAGCGCGGCTTGGTGATCCAGGGCAACATGTCGAGCCTAACGCACAAACCCTGTGAGGGCAGCGGGTCCATATGTTGGTGTAAACCCCTTCTTTGATGGTACTTATGTTAGGGATTCGTACTGGGGGCGGCTGGGCGATTTATGGCATGAGGTTTGCGGCTTTACACGCTGTGGTGGCGTGTGCGCCGGGCGTTCAGGCCCTGCGCGCGTGGGAAGGGATGGTTCTGAGGACGGCCCGTAAGGAGAGGCTGGCAGATAGTTAGTCGGGAGAGAGAGAGCGAAGCGTGCCAGGCTTCGAGCCTTGACGGCCGAGTGTGTTGGGTAGCGGCCCCAATTGGGATGTTCAGGCACCTGCTAAAGATGATCGCTCTCTCAAGTGTTTTTGGAGCACCGGGACTCGCCGCGATCAGCGAGGACCATGTCCTCCTCATCGTCAACTCCTCGTCTCCCGTCAGCCAGCATGTCGCCCGGATGTACCGTCAATACCACCCCGGGGTCTCCGATGATCAGGTTGTTTACCTGAGCGGCCTGCCTGATGTTCAGGCTCCTGCCGGCGAGATCATCTCGCGCGCTGACTTCGAAGCCTTCATCGCCGAACCGATTCGGCAGCACCTGATTGAGCGCGAGTTGGCCGACGTGGCCTGGGTGCTCATTACCACTGCTGGTATGCCTTATCGCATCGCGGATACGAATCTGGCTCAGGTTGTGTTGCCCGCTGCGTCCGACGCCGGCACCGTCGGCGCGAATCGTCATCTGGTGGATGCGGCGTCGGTGGAATCTGAGCTTAGTGTTCTGTTTCAGATTGACCCGGCCCTTGATCGGCCTCAGCGTGCGCCAACGGCCGGCAGGATCGTCAACCCCTATCACGGGTACATCAGTCCGTTTGAGGAGTTTGCCTCGGAGCAGCGGCGAAGCGTCGTCAGCCGGCGAGGCCAGTTTTACTTTGATGTTCCTCTTGCGGATCTGTCGGTGGTCTTTGAAGGGACCGAATGGTATCTGTCGCGGCCGGTCGGTGGGCGGAGCTTCTGTGCGGGCGACCTTTACCTGGTAGCCCGCCTGGACGGGCCTAGAACTCAGGACGTGCTGCCGTTGGGTGCCATTCGGCGCATGCTGGAGGCGGCGGCTCGTGTGGGCGACGCGAGCAGCGGGGCCTTTCACGGTTACGATCCGTGGTGTTCGGTGGTGGCGTTGGATGATGATCCGGCCAATCTGGATCAGAACCAGTGGCTGAACGCCGGCGGCGCGATCTCCGCGAGATTTACCCCCGAGAGGTACCTGCAGTCTGCCGACTGCCCCACGCCGCCCAACGTGTATAGCAGCGGCAGCTACCGCGATGACCTGAGGTATGCGTACCGCTCGTTGGTCGACTTCTTACCGGGGCTGGATATTGAGCAGCCGTTGTTGGCCCAGATGGGAGACGATCTGCTTGGTGGCTGGGCTGTGTTCGACCCGACTTTGATGATCCTCTCCGAGGCGAGCCTGGTTGCGTATCTGCCGCCCTGCACGGGGATCGTTGCTCTGGCTACGTTCGGCGTGAACGCCGACGACAATAGGGAAAGCGACTACTTGCTTGCTGGCGGGCCGGAGGGCTCTCGGCTGGTGAGCCCGGTATACGGGTCGTTGTTCCATTCTCACGAGAGCTTTAGTGCCGTCACATTCTTCAGCGACGCAGCCACGTCACAGGCGAAGGTGGCCGACTGGCTGACGATTGGCGGCAGCGGCGCGATCGGCTATGCCTTCGAGCCGCTTTCCTCGTCGGCCGTTGATGTCGATCTGCTGCTGTACAACTACCTGCGGGATCGCGACGGTGACGGGCGGGGTGATCTGACGTTTGTCGAGGCAGCGTATACGGCCATGCCTTTTGTCAGCTGGGCCGGCGTCGTGGTGGGCGACCCGCTCATGCGGCTGGTCCGTAATCCCGGCAGCGGTCCGGGGATCGGCCCGCCCGTGGTGCCTGGTGATGCCGATTGGGACGGTCGTGTGGCGTTCGCCGACTACATCATCTGGAGTCGCGCCAACGGGACGATGGTTGGCGATGAGAGGTATGACGACCGGGCCGATTTCGATCAGGACGGCTTGGTCGATATGTCGGACTATGAGTTGTGGATGAGGAATTTCGGTTATTCGTGGCAGTCGCCATGCGGCCAGCCGTAGCGGCGGTGCCGGGTGAGAGGAAGGATGAGCGAGCGAACCGGATATCTTGGCAGGCGATACGCGTGGCCAGGTATTTCCATCGCTTGTTGCTGTCGGCCAATACAGAAGGGGATTAGCCAATGAGTGTTGTGCGGCGCATCGTTGCGACGGGGGCATGTGGTCTGGTACTGATCGTGCTGGCTTCGACGGCCCAGGCCGTTCCGGTGGTGCCCGACGGCCCCATCGATAGAGACGTTGTGTTCGCTCTGGACAACGCGGTCCTCGGGTTTGACCAGAGTATCGGCTCGCTGGGCGC
>CBFCZG010000182.1:0-8978 GCA_965602375.1 uncultured Phycisphaerae bacterium
GCGGCAAGACACGATTGAGACTCTCAACGAGATGGGGATCGAGGTCGAGTACAGCCACCACGAGGTCGGACCCAGCCAGCACGAGATCGACCTGCAGTACACCGACGCCCTGCGCATGGCCGACAACTGCATGACCTATCGGTTGGTGGTCAAAGAAATCGCCATGAAGTACGGGGTCTATGCCACGTTCATGCCCAAGCCTTTGTATGGGCACAACGGTTCGGGCATGCACACGCATCAGTCGTTGTTCAAGGGCGAGCACAACGCCTTCTTCGACGCGAAGGATGAGTACCACCTGTCGGCCACGGCGAAGCAGTACATGGCCGGCGTTCTCAAGCACGCGCAGGAGATCTGTGCGGTGGTGTGTCAATGGGTCAATTCGTACAAGCGGCTGGTGCCCGGGTACGAGGCGCCGGCCTACATCTGCTGGGCGCGGCGCAATCGGTCGGCCATGGTTCGCGTGCCGATGTACAAGCCCGGCAAGGAGAAGGCCACGCGCCTGGAGTTCCGTGCACCCGATCCGGCGTGCAATCCTTATCTGGCGTTTTCGGCGATGCTGACGGCCGGCATGGCCGGGGTCGAGGGCAAGTACAAGCTGCCCGACCCGGTCGAGAAGGACGTCTTCGACATGTCCGAGGGCGAGTTGGCGGCGCTGGACATCCAGTCGATGCCCAGCTCGCTGGCCCAGGCTGTCGAGTTCGCCGAGGCCAGCCCCGTCGTTCGCAAGGCGTTGGGCGATCACATCTTCGACGCGTTCGTCAAGAGCAAAAAGATCGAGTGGGACCGCTATCGCACCCAGGTGCACGACTACGAGTTGAAGACCTACCTGCCGCTTCTGTAAGTGCGGCGATTGTGGATCGAACCCGAGGCGGTCGGCGCGCCATCCCCGCCGGCCGTCTCAGCTTTTTGCGCGAGCAGAGAGCGGCGGAAGGGTCGCGGCGACGCCGGCCCCGTACGTCCTAGAAGGCCCCGATCGAGGGACCATGGTGAGGTTGTACAGGCGTTTGGCCCGCTCGGGATATCTCGACGGCCCCTTCATAATGCTGCATGCGATCGTCGACGAAATTGACAGGAAGAAGCGAATCAGGAAAGCCGCCGAAGAAGAGGCCCGCCGGTCGGCGACAGAGGAGAAACGCAAAGAAGCTGTTGCCGCCAGACGGTGGCGGGTCCACCTGATGGTCACTTCAGCGGTGGCAATCATCGCCGGCCTTCTGTTGTCATCGAGGCAATCCCTGTTCATACATTTTCCGGGACTGTTTGAAGCCACTTGCGCCGAGCCGGCCGACCTGATGCGCCGGCCTGCACACGAGTCACTCAAGATTAACTGGGACATCGTCAACGGCTGGCGCGCGGGTGAGCTGCGCCAGGGCGCCGGGCGTGTTCGATCAGATCGCCGGCCACGTCGTCCACGGGCACGTCAAAGTCGCCCGCGCCGCACCGGACGCCTCGTTCACCGGGATGGCCGTTCCCAGCCAGGACGACGTGCCTCACGCCGAACTGCTCGCTGCGCTCACCCGCAGCGGCTTCGACGGTATCGTCACCATCGACCCGCACTACGGCCAATTCGCCGAAGCGGATAAGCCTACCGACGTCGAAGAGCCGGTGCTCGAAGTCGTCCGCCGGACACTCGACTGCCTTCCATGGGCCTTAGTCACGTAGTCACGTTCTGTTGACGAACGGAGCTGCACATGGAGAACACGAATGACGTGTCACTGGGTGCGGTTGACGAAGCAATAGCCCAGACGCTCCAGAGGTCTAATGCCGAATGTCTCTTCTTCATCGATCTGTCGCCCATCTGGGCCCAGAAGGAATGTTATCCTAACCTTCCTTATGGACTCGTTCTTGGGGGCGGGTCACTCGAAGGATAAGCCCTAACATAAAACTGACTTCAAGCAAAGATTTCAGTGTCCACAGGCACACAGCTACTGTGATGTACACAGGCCGACTGACCTGCGTAATTCTCCCATGGCTGAAAAGTTCGTACTGTGGCAGCTTCGCCAATATAGGCTCGGTGGCATGAGGGATCCCCTTATTTCCCGACACCGCAAGCATAGTCACAACAGACGCCATACCAGCAACGATTGCCACTCCACACAGAACCGTTATGACCCGTGTGAACCGTGGGCCTTGCCTATCGGAATCCTCTGAAGGCCGTTTACACGCCATTACTGCAACGAGCGCTAATACCAATATCATCGCGGATAGCCCATCCAACCAACCAACTTCATTACGATGCACCAGTTTGAGCACAAGACCTGCAGCCTCCAAACCAAACACGATGACTGTTCCGCCCAAGAGCAGATATGTCTTTCTTGATAATCGCAATGCTTGTCGAGACATGTCAGAATTCCTGATCTGTTATAAAGCCATCCGAGAGTGACCTGCCCCCACCGATGATACCAGTTCCTATGTTAGTCCATGATCCAGTTCTAGCCAGTCTCCTTGCGAGAAGGATGGGCCATTTTCTTCCTGCGAGGGGAAAGAAGTCGGGGTCGGGGGCGGAGCCCCCAAGGCTTAAAGGATCAGCGATCGCCGGCACGGCGATCACTTCTGGCGCCGGCGGTCGGTAGCCCAGCGAGGTGTGCGGTCGGATGCGATTGTAGTGCTCACGCCACCTTTCGATCAGCACCTTGGCCTCCCGCAGGGTGTAGAAGATCTCGCCGTTGAGCAGTTCATCCCGCAGCTTCCCGTTGAACGACTCGACGTAGCCGTTCTCCCAAGGGCTGCCCGGCTCGATGAACAATGTACGGACCTCCATCCGTTCCAGCCAGCTCCGTACCGCCGTGGCGGTAAACTCACCGCCGTTGTCCGAGCGGATATGATCGGGCACACCACGCCGGATGAACAGGTCAGTGAGGCGTTCGAGCACGTCCTCCGAACTCATCCGACGGGCCACGTCGATCGCCAGGCACTCCCGCGTGTACTCATCCACCAGCGTCAGCATCCGCAGCGGCCTGCCGTCCCAGGTCCGATCATGCACGATGTCATAGGCCCAGACGTGGTCTTTGCGCTGGGCCCGTAATCGTATGCAGGAGCCGTCGTTAAGCCACAATCGTCCACGTTTGGGCTGTTTGCTGGGCACCTTGAGGCCCTCCCGTCGCCAGAGTCGTTCCACACGCTTGTGATTCACATGCCAGCCCTCAGTTCGCAGCATAGCGGTAATCCTCCGGTAGCCGTAGCGGCCGTACTGGGTTGCCAACTCCACCATCTGCTGCACCAGGGCCGGCTGGTCGTCCGGCACGTACAACGCACGCCGCTGCGTCGAACGGGGTTGACGCAGTACTCGACAGGCCCGCCGCTGGGAGACGCCCAGCTTCTCGCGTGCGCGATCCACCGCCTGGCGTCGCCTGGGCGGGCTCAGGAGTTTGGGTAGGCGGCCTCCTTGAGAATGGCGTTGTCCAGCGACAGATCGGCCACCAGCTTCTTGAGTCGGGCGTTCTCACGCTCGAGTTCCTTGAACCGCCGGGCCTGATCGCTCCGCAGGCCTCCGTATTCCTTCCGCCAGCGATAGTAGGTCTGTTCGGTGATCCCCAGCTTGCGGACAACCTCGGGCACCTTGCGCCCCTTGGCCAGTTCGACCTCCGCCTCCCGAAGCTTGGCGACGATCTGCTCAGCCGAATGTCTCTTCTTCATCGAGCTGCCTCCCATCTGCGTCCAGAAGGAATGTTATCCTAACATTCCTTCTGGACTCGTTCTTGGGGGGCACGTCAGTCACGGGCTGTCGATTTCCACGTTGAGCGTGAGTGTCTGTCCGGGTCGAAGGTCGACGTAGGCGCGGACTGGCTTGCCTGTCTGGCTGTACCTGAGGCTGTAGGGGTCAATCGTTCTGACGTCGCGCTGAATCCGGATGTCGCGATCGGCGGTGATGCGGACATTGCGAAAGCTCAACTCGCGCGGTGTGGCGTCGATGTCGCCCTGCCTTCCGACGCCCGGGAAGAAGTTGAACGTAACCGGCTGGTCGTCTGACGACTCTTCGACGCGGACGGTGAGCCGGGCGCTTTGTGCGCGGGCGACCTGGATCTGGACCGAGGCACGGAAGCTGCGGAACGTCAGATCGACCCGGTGGCCTTGCTCGGTGCGTTCGACGCGTCCCGACTGCGGTAGAAAGTCGACCTGGTCGCCGCGGCGGAGGAAGAACGAGCCGGCCTCGGGCTGGGCCTGCGAGTTGCCGCCGTGGAGGATGCAGCCGGCCTGCTGATGGAAAAGCTCGACGGCGTTCTGGGGGTCGAGGCGGTAGTGGCCTACGATTGGTTCCACGGCGATGGTCGACAGGCCATACTGAAACCCGTGCCGCCGCGCGAGCACACCGGCGCTAAAGAGCAGTTCGTGATCGTCGTATCCCAGCGGTTGGGCGGGTCCCTCGCGGAAATAGCGGGCGTTCTCGGCGCATCGGAACCAGTACTCGGGGCTGACGTTCGACGGTCGGGAGCGCATGGTTCGCAACATCCGGGTGCGGGCCAGTGCCCTTCCGTGTGGGGTGAGCGACAGCACAAAATCGCCGAACCAGAACGGCGGGTGATGCGAATTGCGTCCGTCGTGCAGCACGAGGACCCCGCCTTCGGGGGTGGCGTTGTGACAGCAGAATTCGGCGCAGCGCTCGAGCACTCCTGCCACCTGGTTGTCGCCGCTGCGCCACAGGTACTGCCCCACGGCATTCATCGTGAGCCACGTGTAATGGCTTGTGGGCACGTCCTTTCGCTCGGGGAAGTGGCCTTCGGCGCCGTGTTCGGCCAGGCGGCGCATGAGGTCGCGCCCGAGCCGGCGCCAGTCGGGCCTGTCGAGCACCTCGCCGGCGAGGTAGACGTTGGCCAGATGGTAGGCCCAGTGGTTGGTACCGGTGCCGACCTGCTCGCTGTGGAGGGCGGCCTTGTCTAAGGCCGGATGGATCCACTGCCTGATGGTGCCCTCTATGCGATGGCTAAGTTCAGCGGCCCAGTATTCTCTCTGTTGGGGTTCGACACGATCGCGGAGCAGTTCATACGCCAGCAGGTATGCCTGCAAACTGCGGTTGTCGGGCCGCTGATGCTCCGGATGGCGGCGCTCCGGGTCGAGGGCATATTCCATACCCAGCACAGCCGACTCGAGCAGTCGCCGGTCGCCGTGGTGCGGGTTGTCCTGGTTGGACGTAGCATAGAGCAGTGCGAACGGATAGACCATGCCCTGATACCAAGGATTAAAGCGCCAGCGGCCGCCGCGACCGACGGTGCGGTAGGCGCCGTCCCCGCGCTGGAGCAGCCGGTAGTAGGCGCAGGCATCGGCCAGAGCTGCCCAGTACAGTCGGCCGGTGGGCAGTTGGCGGATCTTTGGTCGGTATCGATCGAAATGAGCTCGCTCGCGGCCGACGACGAACCAGTGAACCGCACGGAGCGTCACCGGGCGCTGCGGGGTGGTGACGGTGGCGCGGGCTTCGAGGTGCACCTCGTCGGTGTCGCCGGGGGGAATGTCCACCGTCAGTCGGTGCATGCCGGGCGCGACTTGTGTGTGGCGCTGCTCGGTCTGGCGTTCGCCGCGGGTGGCTGTAATCGTTACGTCCTTTACATCATTGGCGGTTGTCACCACGAGGTCGACTTGGGCCTGTTCGGCGTCTTCTGCGACGAATGGCTCGGCTGCTTCGATGAGCAGTGGCCGGGGTACGTCGGTGTGGTAGGTCCCCGCGACTCGTCCCGTCGCGTCGATCAATTCCAGATCAACCGGCCCGTGGTGCGATAACGGCACCGAGAAACTCCCCGCTGGGTCGCAGGCATACTCAGCGCCTCCAACGCGGAGCTTGTCGCCGGGTTCAGGCGTGTCGAGCCGCAGGGCATTGGCGCCGACGGCCAGGCGTGCCGGCGCGGCAAGCTGCGGTGCCGGCTGGAGGGGCGAGGTCACCACGTCGGCGCGGCCGAAAAGTTCCGGCCGATGTGTGTTGCCCTTCCACAGATCGCACCAGGCGAAGTTGGAGTCGTCGGCGTGCCGGTTGCGCACGAGGTTGAAGTAGAAGCCATTTTCCGGGATGCCGAGCTTCGAGACCGACAGCGAGACGAAGGCGGTCCACCCGTTCTTGTGCAGGCGCGTGGATGTTTGGACCAGCTCGGTGGGCAGTGGCTTGGCCTGGTTGAGGTGGGGCGCGGCGAAGTAGGCGGGGATCCGGTCGACGGTAAGCGCTCCGCCCGGGCTGATTTGGATATGCACGTAAGGGAAGTCCGGCTTGGCCTGTTGAGCGATCAGTATCTCGACCGAGTCGTCCCGCCAGATATCAATGGCGTCGGACTGGAAGTGGATTCTGCCGGGCTGGTGGTCGCGGCAGTCGATCCCGATCACCAGCCGGTCTTGCGTGCACAGCATTCTAAACGTGGTGCGGCGGGCCGGCGGTTCGGGCAACCCGTTCTCGAATAGCGGAGCCGACGTGCGCCGGCTGCCAAGCAGCCGAGTCGGAAGCGGCGTTCGGGTCGGGCAGCGTCTCGACCAGCGCGATGGGATAGGCGCGGTGCGTCGGATACGCGGGTCCGCCCGCGGGGGCGGGCGAGCCGTTCGCTTTGGGTGAGTCCAGCGTCACCGCAAGGCCCAGGAATGCTGCCAACAGGGCCGCAGCTCGGCGCCCTGGCAGCCCGAGGTCACGATCATGAATCGACCACATGACCAGATCATTGCCGCGGCGCCGTGAATGTCCAGCCCCTGTCGGCGAGGAGGTCGACGCGGTCCAGCGCTACGCAACGCCGACTCACGGCGTCACATGTCTGCCTTGCGACGCTCGGCCTTTTCACCCTCGCGGCAGCCGTTGCCCTTGGCACCATAGTTACGCGCGCAGGACATGGTCATCAAGGTGGAACCAGCATCGACGGCGCGCAGCGGCACTGCGGTTGGCCATGTCGCCGGCGCCGAAGAGGCCGGAGGGCAGGTCTAGCGCCGCGCGGTCCGCCTCAGGAAGTTATCCACAGTCATCGAGCCGAAAGACTTATGGGCCCGCTGTGTGGCATTTTCCATCACAGCCAGGATGCCGCGGCGAAAAGCCCTGGGCGTGCCGGCCGGCATGGCCTTGGCGTAGTTCTGCTCCAAACCTTGCACGGCTTCCACGACCTGCGCCAGCGTGATCTGTCTGGGCTGCCGTCCAAGCAGGAACCCACCGTTGGGGCCGCGCAGCGAAGCCAGAATTTTGGACTGGACGAGCTGGCTGATCATCTTGCCCGCATATGCGCGTGGCAGCCGGTATTGTCGCGCGAACTCAGCGGCTTTGAGGGGGGTATCGTCCCCGGCCTTGCGACGCTGAGCGGCCTCCAGCACAGCCAGTAAGGCGTAGATCGTGGATTTTGAACGAGTCATAAGGGGTACCTCCTCCCACTTACAGATTACCTGCCTGATACTATACCGGCAAACTTCACATTTCGCCACCATGGGAATACTACTGGGTGCAGAAATTCCGCCATCGAGCTCTCGACCCTCAGAATGGGACGAGTACGAGTCAGAATGCATGGGCTTTCAATAACCTCGCCTCATTGGCGGTTTTCGAAGTCATTTTCTGGCGGGTGTTGGTCGCTGGTTGCCCACTCTGTGGCATGGGGTGGGGCCCTGACTTGGGCTCTGCGGAGGCGCGTCACGTTAGGAGCAGCCTTGCCAACAGCCTAGGCTAACCGGATCGAGTAGACGGATTTCGGGGCAAATCGGGCCGCTTCGGGTTGACGGCGAGCCGTCCGGCTGGGTAGGCTACCATGAACGTTCGGGTTATCGGGAGATATGAACTCGTGGTGCTGTCCGGCTCTTGCCATCTTTTTGTACGTTAGGCGTGGGGCGGCGTGTGCACGTTGCGACGCAGTTTTGCAAGAGGTGAATCACCCGGCACGTTTCCGTCGATTCCGATGCAGTTGTACGGTTCTATGCCCGGTAAGCGTATGGAGGAGTTGACCATGTACAGGACGCTAGGACTGGTAACGGTAGTGGCGGCCGTTCTGTGCGTAGGAGCGGGTTGTGACGCGGACTTCGACGGCGTGGCGGACGCCGACGATCTGTGCGAGAATACGCCTCTCTGCGCGACGGTGGACGAGAACGGCTGCCCCAGCGACAGCGACGGAGACGGCGTGGCCGACGGCTGTGACGAGTGTCAGGACACGCCCGCCGGCCAAACCGTGTACGCCAACGGATGCACTGTGCCGACGGACGGCGAGCCGTCACGGTGCCAGGGCGCCGACCCGGCGTGCATGGCGATCGAGTACTCTCTGTTGAGCCAGACGAGCGAGACGGAGGGGACGGTTCTCGTCAAAGGGGTGGTGCAGAATATCGGGCTTGCAGATTTCCTGTCGGACCCGAACCAACAGAGCGTGCAACTCTGGGCGGACGGCGTGATGGTTGCCATTACGCCTTTTGAGGATCTGGTCGTCGACCAGCAGGTAACCGTCGAGGAGGAGCGAAGCTGGGACACAGAGTCTGAGTTTCCGCCGGTTCAGCACTACCAGCTCATCGTCACCTACGATCCGGATATCCTGATGGATGAGAACCTGAATAACGACGACTGCCGATTCAGCAACAACTCGATTTACCGAAGCACCGTGGGTATTGATGCGCTGTTCGATTGAGGCGTCTACATGACCGTGGCGATGGCGACGTCGTGCCTAGCCGGTGGCGTCTTCTGAGGGCCAGCCGCATCGATCCACGAGCCGCTTGAGCCGCTCGGTCAGATGCTTCGGTGGGGCCGGGACGGGGCAGATGCGTGCGCAGTCACCGCGGATGGGTGATTCGGGCTTGCCTTTGCGTCTGCGCCGACACAAGGTGGGGTCGGTCTTGGCGGGCGTGTCGATGAAGATCTTGCCGCGTTCGACCTGTTCGACCGAGCGATAGTCGATGGCCGACCGATCGTCCCGCAGGCAGATGCAGTCCATGATGCAGGCTTCGAGGCAGAGCCGACACTTATCCCGCAGGCATATCGGCTCGGTGACGAGCGGATCGGGTGTCAGCTCGGCGTCGGTGATGATCGAATTGAACCGCTGCCTGGGGCCGAACTGTTTGGT
>CBFCZG010000183.1:0-8764 GCA_965602375.1 uncultured Phycisphaerae bacterium
ACCCGGCCGAGGTCGGCCAGCGGTCCGCGGATCGTCGGGTCGCGCTTGAAGACCCAGTGGTCATCCTCGGTGTCCAGCAGCATGACCTGCAGACACCACGCCGCATCCGGCGTGTGGCGGCACCAGATGTCGCGGTATCGGCCCGCCAAGTACTCGCCTGTGCCCCACGGCTCAAGACCCGGGTAGGTCGCGCGGTGCAGGTCCCAGCCGGCGAGGTGATCCTGGAGGCGCAACTGGTCATCGCGGCGGATCAGCACGTCGGTGTCGCCGTGCGGACGCAGTTGCCGGCCGACGAACAGGTCGATCGCGCAGCCGCCGGCGATCCACCACGGGACGGTGAGCCCCTCGAGCAGTTCGGCGACCAAGGCGATCGGCGGCGGTGCCCAGTCGGGTCGCCGGAATGCTCTACGAATGGGTCGTCCATGGCGCTGTATCGTAACCCGCTTCCGCCCGCGCAAAAAGCCGCCGAAGACTCGGCGGACGGCCCAGCAGGCGCAACCGGACTAGGACAAGAACGCACGAGAAGAACGGGGACGAGAACGGGGACGCAGCTAGTTTCTGATGCGAGAGTCGCGGGCCGGGAAGAACCAGACGAAAGGGTCACGCGAAGGCGCAAAGAAGACCGTTGTCTTTGATTCTCTTGGCGCCTTTGCGTGAGACTGGGTCTTTCGGGATGCGAATCCGGAAACAAGCGACGTCCCGGTTTCTTCCCCCGCCGGCCGAACGGTCAATTCGCTCGATTGGCCAAACCGTTGATCAGGCCGGAGAGCATCTTGGCGATCTCTTCCAGAGTCTTGCGAAGCTCGCGGCGCCGAGTGTGGTCGACGAATCCCCTCCGGTGGGCGATCTCCAGTAGCGGGACGCAATCCTGCGCCGAGCCCCGCGCGATAGTAAAGAAGTGCTTCCGGCTGGCTTTGATGAACCGGCCGTTGCCCTCGGCCAGGTTCGTGGCGACCGACAGCGCGGCGGATGATCCATTAGGTGGTCGAGACGATGGCCGTGGCGGCGACCCAACAGACGGCCAGTGTCACCCCTATCGTAAGGGCCACGGTAGCCAACAGGCCGGCCAGTAGGTGCACCCGCCGTCGGCGACGGTCGACCGTTGCCAGCGTGCTAAGCACGGCCTGGTAGTCGGGATGCGAAGGCTGCTCGCCCATGCTCGCCAATCATCCCTTCTCCTGGATACTGTACCGCGCGCGACAGCGGGCTCCCAAACGTCTGTCGGGACGGTTTGGCGCAGGAAAAGACCTTACGGCGCAACGTTTGAAGCGAAGACAAGCGCGTAATCGCTTGACCAAGGCACTGGCGGACGAGCCGCCAGTGGCACCCGAGGGGGATGGCTCCAAAAGCTTGTCTGAAGTGGCCAGGTGCAAAAACAGGCCCTTGCCGCATGGCGTTTGGCGCGGGTGGCAAGGGGTGAATGGTCTTGACGACCGATGTCCGCCGGACCGGGCCGAGTCTACCTGGAAGGTGCCTCGTGCTGCTTGGCGATCTGAGGCAAGGACAGGAACAGCTTCGCCAGTGCCGGGGTGACCTCCTTCTTGCGGCGGCCCATCACCTTGCGGGCCACCTCCAGACCGCGCTTGGCGTCGTACTCGGCCAGACCCTTGTCGGTATGCCAACTGAACGACGGTGTGAACTTGGCCGGATGCGAGCTGACGAACACGTTGCAGCAGGTTCCCAGGACCGAGCCGGTGGCAAACGCGGTGTTGATGCCCGTCTTGCTGTGGTCGCCCACCATCATGCCGACGAATGTCTCGCCGCTGTCGATCTCCTTCTGGCCGTTGAGCGGCACGCGCACCGAGCCGTAGGTGTTCTTCAGGTCCGAGTTGGTGCAGCCGGCGCCGAGGTTGATCCACTCGCAGATGTAAGCATGGCCCAGAAAGCCGGTGTGTTGCTTGTTGGAGTAGCCGTGGATGATCGAGCACTCGATCTCGCCACCGACCTTGCACACCTCGCCCAGCGACGTGCCCTCGCGGATCATTGCCGTCGGCTGGATCAGGCACTTGCGCCCAATGTAGCAGGGCCCCTGAACGGTGACGTTCGGAGAGATAGTGACGTCGTCGTCGATGTAGATGGGCCCGTCCTCGGCGTCGAGCACCGAGCAGGGCTTGATCACGCTTCCCTTGCCGACGTACACGGCCGACTGGTTGAGCATGTAGGCGCCATCGCAAAGCCGCCCCTCGATCGCGGCCCCGCCCGATCGCTTCCAGTCCTCGACGAGTTCCTCTTCGTTGGCGTGCACCAGATCCCACGGGTATCTCATCAACCCGTGCTTGGGCAGCTTGCATTCGACTTTCTTGAGTGCGCCGAGGGCGGCTGTGAGCTTTTCGGCATCGAGCAGCATGTCGGGCGTCAGCTTGGCGGCCGTCGCCGCGTCGCCTGCGATGTAGACCACATCGCCGTTGTCGACGCCGTATGTGCCCGGCTTGATTTGGTCGGGTGAAAGTCCTTTGAGCAGGCGCCCGTTGACGAACACCGCTGCACCATTGGGCGCCCGGTTGACCGGCAGGGCAAGCCGTTCGGCCACCACGTCGGCGATCTCGGGCCGTACCGACAGGCTTACGGACGATTCGGTCCAGGTGCGTTGCTGCTTGTCCAGCAGCGACGTATAGCCGCACCGCAGCTCACAGCAGGCCCGCCAGTAGACCAGCGGCAGAAGGTTTCGATAACCCGAGTCCTCAAAAATGACCACTTGATCCATTCTCCGACCTCCCGATGTTGGTTTCAGGGGCGACATTATAGAGGGCGCGTCCAGCCCATGCCAGACGCGCCCCTGATTGGTAGTAGAGAAAAGCTCCGCTTGAGTGCCGGTGAGAGGGCTTTGATTGAACCCTTCCTCAACGTGGGTGGCTGTCGACTCGCCCGGGCCGCCTCGAAGCCGAGGTACGCCTAGCACTTAGCCTGTCCAGCCTCCCTGGGTTCATATCATAGGTTCGTATCAAAGGATCCTCTCCGTCGAACACAGCAGAGGCTTTTCTCTATGCTTTATGGTTGCACATTTTGGCGTTGGAATCAATAGGCTATTCTCCGATGCTGCGCCACGTGCCTCGGGCGCCCTTGACATTCCATCGCGAGGTTGTTCCGCGCCGGGCGGTGGCGTGGAGGCCGTCGTCGTCGTTGACGCTTGCGCCCCGGCCGCGTAGAATCCCGCCACGTTCTCGCGCCGACGGTGTCGGCTTCATGGGAGGTGTGAATGGGCGAGGTGCGATCACAGCGATTGCAGGTGTTGCCGCCGTATCTCTTTGTCGAGATCGACCGTAAGAAGCGTCGGGCCATCGAAGCCGGGCGTGACGTGATCGATCTGGGCATCGGCGACCCGGACAAGCCCACGCCGAAGTTCATCCGCGAGCGTATGGCGCGGGCGATCGAGGATCCGGCCAACCACCGCTACCCTCTGGAGGTTGGGGTCCCCGCATTTCGGCAGAATGCGGCTGGATTCATGCAGCATCGATTCGGCGTGACGCTCGACCCGCAGACGCAGGTCGTGGCGGTGATCGGCAGCAAGGAGGCGTTGGCCCATCTGCCGCTGGCGGTGGTGAACCCGGGCCAGACCGTGCTCGTGCCGGACTTGGGCTACACGGTTTACTACGCGGCCACGGTCTTCGCAGGGGCTGAGCCGTACAGGATGGCGCTGAGCGAGAAGAATGGGTGGCTGCCCGATCTCGATGCAGTGCCCGTTGACGTCTGCCGCAAAGCCCGGCTGATGTACTTGAACTACCCGAACAACCCGACGGCCGCCGTAGCCGACGAGCGTTTCTATCGCCGCGTGGTGGATTTTGCCCGCAAGCATGACGTCATCGTGGTGCAGGATGCGGCCTACAGCGAGGTCTACTTCGATACGCGCCCGCCCAGCATCCTGGAGATTCCCGGCGCGATGGATGTGGCCGTCGAGATTCATTCGCTCAGCAAGACGTTCAATATGACCGGCTGGCGGATCGGGTTTGCCGCGGGCAACGCCGAGGTGTTGGCGGCATTGGCGGCGGTGAAGGCAAACGTCGACTCGGGCCAGTTCAACGCGATTCAGGCGGCGGCGGCCGAGGCGCTGGCGCAGGCCGACCACGTCGAGGTCAAGGCCGTGCTCGACATCTATCGCGAGCGGCGCGACGTGCTGGTGCCGGGGCTGGCCGATTCGGGCTTTGCGGTCAGCAAGCCCGAGGCCACGTTCTACGTGTGGGCTCGCTGTCCGAAGGGCCTTTCGAGTATGGAGGCGGCGGGGCGGTTGCTGGACGAGGCCGACGTGAACATGGTTCCCGGGGTCGGATTCGGCGAGCCGGGTCGAGACTACATTCGCGCGGCGCTGACCGCACCGGTCGACCGCATGCGGGAAGCCCTCGATCGGATTGCCCGCATCAAATGGTGATGGCCTCACGGGGGTGTGCGACGTACACGGCGTACATCGGTGTTGGTTCGAACATGGGCGATCGGCAGGCGAACATCCACGCGGCCGTGCGTGCGTTGGGCGGCGCGGCGGGTATCGACGTGGTGGCCGTGTCGTCGGTGCAGCAGAGCCGACCCGTGGGTGGTCCGGCCGCCCAGCGAGATTATTTCAACGCCGTGGTTGCGATCCTCACCACATTGGGACCGCGCCCGTTGCTGGATACGTTGCGGCGGATCGAGCAGCAGCTTGGCCGGCGTCGGGTCGAGCGATGGGGCCCGCGGACCATCGACCTCGACTTGCTGTTGTATGACCAGCAGATGATTGATGAGGAGGATCTGGTCGTTCCGCACCCGAGAATGCACCGGCGCCGTTTTGTCATGGAGCCGCTGGCCGAAATTGCCCCGGACGTGATGCATCCGGTGCTCGGCCGATCGGCCAACGAGATACTACGGGACCTACCGGAAGATGTTGCTGAAGGTAACAACGAGTGTTGACGAGGTTCGCGAGGCCGTAGCCCGGGCGAGGCAGGCGGGGCGAAAGGTCGGGCTTGTGCCGACCATGGGTGCTCTGCACGCGGGGCACCTTTCGCTGATTCGCGCGGCGCGAGTCGACTGCTCTTTCGTGGTGGTGAGTCTGTTCGTCAATCCCACGCAGTTCGCGCCCGGTGAGGACTACGAGAAGTATCCCCGGACGTTGGACGCCGACGTGCAGGCCTGTCGCCGAGAGAAGGTCGATCTGGTCTTCGCGCCGGCGGTGGACGTGATGTATGCTGGTGAGCCCCTGACCAAGGTGCACGTGGCCAAACTGACCGACGTGCTGTGCGGATTCCATCGGCCCGGGCACTTCGACGGGGTGACCACGGTCGTCGCCAAGCTGTTCAACATCGTGCAGCCCGACGCGGCGTACTTCGGGCAGAAGGATGCCCAGCAGGCGGTGGTGATCAAGCGGATGACGGCTGAGCTGTTCTTCCCGGTTGAGATCGTCGTCTGCCCCACGGTCCGGGAGGACGACGGTCTGGCCGTGAGCAGCCGGAATGCGTATCTGTCCGGCGACCAGCGAGCGCAGGCCGCGGCGATCTATGCGGCGCTGGCGGCGGCGGCCGAGCAAGTTGCGCGCGGCGAACGGAACGTGGCGACGCTCATCGAGCGGATCACCGCCGACCTGCAAGCGGCGGGTTCGTGCAAGATCGACTACGTCAGTATCGTCGATCCCGAGACGTTGCAGCCCGTCGAGCGCGTGACCGCCCCGGCGCTGGTGGCTGTGGCCGTCCGTATAGGCTCAACCCGGCTGATCGATAATCTGCTGGTGGACGCCGGCGGTGCCGTCGGCAACAATGGTGTGGTACGACCAACGGGCGAGGCCCTGTGAGCTACGGGTCTCGCGCGGCGCGGCACGAGACGACGGGAACCGGCCGGTCACGTAGCGTCGGATCGTGTCGGATTGCACCATCAGGATCGGAGCAGACATGAACCCGTTTCTGTTCGAGATACCCTTTGTGGGTTGGACGGTCAAAGGCTATGGCCTGATGTTGATGATCGGCTTTCTGTTGGCCGTCTGGCTGGCCTCTCGCCGCGCGATGAAGTGCAAAGCCGATCCCGACATCGTTCTGAACGTCGGCTTCGTTGCGTTGATCTGCGGCGTGGTCGGCGCGAGGCTCTGGTATTTCGTGCAGTACTATTCCGAACGCTTCGCCCACCGGCCGCTGCTGTCGGCGTACTTCGATTGTGCGGGCGGCGGCCTGACGTTCTATGGCGGCTTTCTGGGTGGTTTGGGGGGCATCCTGGTGTACCTGCTGATCAAGCGGGTTTCGTTGAGGTTGTATCTGGATATTCTGGCGCCGTCACTGGTCCTGGGTCTGGCGTTCGGCCGCATAGGATGTTTCCTCAACGGCTGTTGCTTCGGCGACGTGTGTGCGGATCGGGAAGGCCATGCCCGCTTGCCGTGGGCCGTCACGTTTCCGTATGGCAGTCCGGCCCACCACTTTCAGTGGCAGCGTCTGCAAACCGAGCTGCCCAAGGAGTTGGTGGTGGTAAGCGAGGTGGGCTGGGGCAGCGTCATCAACCGAGAGGCGGTCTACGATCCGCCGACCACCCAGCAGATCGAGCAGCTTAAAGCAATCGAGAATCCGAGGAAGCGCGCCAGGAAGCTGGCCCCGTTTGCCGGTCTGCTGGAACAGGCGCGCCGTTACGAGATGACGCCGGCGGAGCTTGCCGAGTTCGCGTTACATTATCGGTCGCTGCCGGTTCAGCCGACACAGCTCTACAGCTGCATCAACGCACTGATGATCTCCTTGATTCTGTCGATCCTGTTCACGCGGCGCCGGCGGCACGGCATTCTGGTGAGTTGGATGTTCATCCTCTACGGGATATCCCGCTTCATTCTGGAGCAGATCCGCACCGAGCCGCACGATATATGGATTTTCACCAATGCCCAGGCGGTCAGCGTCGTCTTGGTCCCATTGGGTCTGATCCTGCTTGTGGTCCTGCACCGCCTGCCGCTGACGTCTCCTCGGGCCGTGCCCGTGGTTCTGCCTGAGTGAGGCGGAATAGTCGGCCTGCGCAGCGCGACGCGCGACTGCGCGCAATAGTATGCACGTTCTGCGCGTGGCCATGCCGCGTGTAAAGGTCCGCAAGAGCCCCTTGCAGGTTGACGTGGAAGGCTGGGTTGGATAGTCTGGAATTCACGTGGTAGATGACCGTACCTCTATTCGGTCAGACCGTAGGGGACGACCCGTCGATACAGGCCTAACGATCGGGTGCGACTAACCATACTGGAAACGTCATAAAAAGGATCAGGCAGATGACTGTTCTCGTACGGATTGCCGGTCGGAATGGGGACGGCGTGCGCAAGAGTCTCTCGGTTTGCGGATTGATCGCAAGCGTGGGAATCCTGTCCGGCTGTGGGGTGTTCGAGCAGCTTCCCGATCTGTTCGACGGTTCGGGTGGCGAGCAGCCTCCTGCCGGGCAGGAGCTGCCTGCCGATCGTCTGCCGGCTGCCGCGTTGGTGACGACCCGCGTGATCAACGAGGCCCGGGTGCCCGCCGACGTGCGTGTGGTCTACCTGATCGAGGAGGAAACGGTCCATCACGCCACCGCGCTGCTCGGCGCCGCGCCCGACGCGACCAGCAGTTCTGATGTGGGTCCCGATGAGGCCGACATCGTCGTCGTGGACGGAGTGTTCCTTTTCGACGAGCCGGATAGTGCGCGCGTTCCCCAGGCGCCCCAGTCGTTTGGCCCTCTGGTTTTTTCGTCGGGTGCAGACTTTCAGGACGGTGACGTGTTGGAGGTCCGCCTGCACCTCGACGGAGTGGAGCGGAACCGGCCGCCCACGGCGTTCGACGTAGAGGTGTCGGCCGAGCCCGGCGGTCCGACGCAGATTACCTTGCAGGCGAGTGACCCCGACAGCGATCCACTGACGTTCTCGATCGTGGACGAGCCGCTGCTTGGCTCCCTGGCCGATCATGAGGACGGCGACGACGCCGTGACCTATTGGCCGCCCGTCGAATACGAGGGGCCCGACAGCTTTACGTTCCAGGCAGACGACGGACAGAGTCAATCGAACGTTGCGACGGTTTCGATCGTGATTGGCGAACCGCCGGTCAACGAGCCGCCCTTCATCGATCTGTCGCATCCGGACGGTCCGCTGTTCGTGCAGGTCGACCGTGTTGTGGTGGTGCGGTGGGTCGACGGCGACGACCTGGGCTCGGCCCAGATCAACGTCTGGTACAGCGACAGCAACGAGCTGGGCGGCGGCACGCAGGAGGGGCTGATCAACCCGTCGCCCATCGACCAGGCCACCGGCCCCGACCGGGTGGACTTTGACACGTTCGGGCTGAGCATGGGTACGCTCTGGTACGTCCACGCGGTGATCGACGACGGTGTGAACGCGCCGGTGATTTCGACGGGCGGGCCCATCACGCTGACCGTCGAGCCGTATGGGCAGATGCAGCTTATGGAGGGTCGGTGGTACGAGTGGGAGTTGCATCGGGTGCTGGGCGATCGCGACGGCGGCGCGATCGGGTCGCTGGCGGCCGGCGACGTGAACGATGACTTGGATGATGACCTCGTGATCGGGGCCAGTCAGTACGGCGACCACGGCCGCGTGTTCGTCCTCTTCGGCGGCGGCTGGGTGTACGACCCGAACGACGCTTATGCGCCGATCTGGACGAATCAGATCGTTCCACCGCTTGGCAACTATGTGGAGATCTATCAGGACCCCAACAGCCCCGATCCCAACGCCGGGCGTATCGGGCACGACGTGGCCTGTGGGTATCTCCCTGGTTACGTTCTGCCGCCGGCGATCTCCGCAGTGTCGACGAGCACCCAGGGCGGCGCCGAAGTGCTGATCGGTTCGCCGCAGGGGCGAGTGGTCGACTCGCAGGGC
>CBFCZG010000184.1:0-8729 GCA_965602375.1 uncultured Phycisphaerae bacterium
CGTTCTCGGGCGCGATCGCACTGCCGGGCGGCCCGGCACTGAGCGTCGTGCCGCTAGCCGGCGGCGCCGACGTGGGCGCGTCGTTCGACTACTCGATCGAGCCCGACGGGGTCACACTCAAGGCCGTCGAGCAGGCAACGGTTTTGACCAACCAGACGTGGTACCAGGTTACGCCGGCCGCCGGCTTGAACGTACGGCCGTTTGCCTTGGACGTCTGCACGCTGATCGGCGACTGCAACGACAGCGGCCGCGTAACCACCGCCGATTACAGTTGCGTAAAGGCGGCGCTGGGTCAGCGTGGTGACGTGCGTGAGGATCTCAACGGCAGCGCCCGCGTGACTACCGCCGACTATTCAGTGGTGAAGGACCATATGGGCGAACGGGCGCCGCTCAAGCCATAGCGCTCGTGTAGTAGGCAATGGTTGTGGGTACCACCGCCGGCGGAGACCGCCGGCGCCGTGGGAGACGAAAAGATTCTTACTGAGGTGTGTAATGCGTGTGACGGCCCTTTGTTTTGTGTTGACTGTTTGCATCTCGATCTTCCCGACGGCCGCGCTGGCGACGGTTTACTACCTCACCCCGCTTGACGACTGGTACGCCGTCGTCGGCGGCGCCGGCCTCAGCCCCGGCGATGAGGTCGTGCTGGCGGCCGGCACCTACACCCGCTCGTCCAATATCTATATCAGCCACCGCGGCACCGCCCAGGACCCCATCGTCATTCGTGCCGAAGACGGCGCGCAGGTAGTCTTCACCCACGACAGTGGCCACAACATCTTCGAAATGTCCGGGCCCCAATACCTCACGTTGCGGGGTCTGGAGTTCACCGGCGGCAGCGCGGCCATCCGGATTTATTCGGGCGGCGGCTACCTGGCCAAGTACGTCATCATCGAGGACTGCTACATCCACGACACCGGCGGCAACGCCATCACCGCCAACCATACCGGCGAGTTCTACGAAGGGCTGATTTTTCGACGCAATCATATCCACGACACCGACGGCCACGGAGAGGCCTTCTATCTGGGCGGCAACTATAACACCGCAACGTTTTACGACGGCCTCGTGGAGAGCAATTACATCCACCACCTGGTCGACACCCTCAACGGCTACTACCAGGGCGACGGCATCGAGATCAAGGACGGCAGCTACAACAACGTCGTCCGCGACAATGTCGTCCACGACGTCAACTACCCCGGCGTCCTCGTCTATGGCACCAACGGCCACGAACGGAACGTCGTCGAGCGCAACGTGATCTGGAACTCGGGCGACAACGGCATCCAGGCCGCCGCCGACGCCATCGTCCGCAACAACATCGTGCTGAACTCGTCGGCCAACAACATCTCCAGCAGCGACCACCAGGATGCCGTCGTCGGCAACTTGAACATCGTCCACAATACGGTGGTCTCCCAGTACGGCAGAACGGGCATTCGCATCAGCAACCCGGTCGGCGGCGTGCTCAGCGGACCCGTGGTGGTGGCCAACAACGCCATTTACACCACCGGCAGCGATCTGGCCATCTTCGCGGCCGGCGTGACTCTGGCGGGCAACGTCGAAAGCGCCGGCCTGGCGGCCGACTTTGTCGATGTGCCCAACCTCAACTTCTACCCCACGCCGACCTCGGCCCTGCTGGACGCGGGCGACGCCACCTACGTCGCCGCAGACGACTTTAACGCCACGCCACGCAACGGCGACCTCGACGTGGGCGCCTACGTGTACGACCCCAACGGCAACCCCGGCTGGCAGATCACCGAAGACTTCAAGCAACTGGGCCCGATCGTGCCCGAAGCGCCGGTCATCGCCGAGGTCACGCCCGACCCGGACTCGGCGACCGCGACCCAGCAGTACACCCGCCAGCTCACGCTGACCGCCGGCACCGCACCGATCACCTGGACGCTGCTTAACGCCCCGGCCGGGGCAACGATCGACCAGGACGGACTGGTTAGTGGTTGGACGCCCGACCTGGCGGCCGTCGGCACCACGTTCGACTTCGAGGCACAGGCCAGCAACGACGTCGACAGCGACACCGAGAGCTGGCAAGTAACCGTGGCCGCACCGCCGACCCCCGTAATCGAAGAGGTCACCCCCGACCCCGACAGCGTGATGGCCGGCAACGAGTACGTCAAACAACTCGTACTGTCACAGGGCGCGGGAACCGGCGTCACGTGGACCCTGCTGACCGGTCCGGCCGGCGCGAATGTCGATCAGAACGGGCTGGTAAGCGGTTGGACACCCGACGCGGCCGACATCGGCACAACCTTCGACTTCGAAGTCGAGGCCGGCGACGATGTCGGCAGCGACACCGAGAGCTGGCAGGTCTACGTGCCGCCAACTTTGCCGGGCTTCATCGAGCAGGATGGACTGCTCGTGGTCGAGGCCGAACACTTCCACAGCCACACGCCCGGCACGCTGGGCCATTCGTGGTCGACACTGACAGGGCTCAACTCGGTGGGCGACGGATACGTCGAGTCCGGCCCGAACGACGGCACGAACATCAACACACCGAATATCGAGACCACCTCACCACGACTCAGCTACACGGTGAACTTCAACACGGCCGGCACCTACTATGTCTGGTCGCGGGCACTGGGACCCGACTCCGGTAGCGACAGCTTCCACTACGGCCTGGACGGGGTCAGCGCCACCAGCATCTTTGACGACTGCGCGCAGGTTGAAGGCACCACCTCGTTCGCGTGGTACAGCCAGACGCCCACCCACGTGCGGCTGACCTTGAACGTTCCTGCGCCGGGAACTCACACCTTGGACGTGTGGATGCGCGAGGCGGGCGCAGCCATCGACCGACTGCTTCTGACCACCAGCAGCAGCTACACGCCAGCAGGCGACGGCCCGGCCGAAAGCCCGCGCAGCGTCGGCACGGTGTTGGTCGCCAGTGAGCCGCCGGCCGACGGTACGCTGCCGAAGACGCAGAACAACGTGATCACGCTGACGTTCTCGGACACCATCGCACTGCCGGCCGGCCCGGCGCTCGGCATCGTGCCGATGGGCGGCGGGGCCGACGTGGGCGCATCGTTCGACTACTCCGTCGAAACGGACGGCGTGACGCTCAAGGCCGTCGAGCAGGCAACCGTCCTGACCAACCAGACGTGGTACCAGATCACGCCGGCAACGGGCTTCGTCGTCGAGCCGTTCACATTGGATGTGTGCACGCTGGTGGGCGACTGCAACGGTAGCGGCCGCGTCACCACCGCCGATTACAGCTGCGTGAAGGCGAACCTCCCCATATACACCGACGGTCGCGAGGACCTGAACGGCAGCGGGCGGGTGACGACCGCCGACTACTCGGTGGTCAAGAGTCATATGAGCGAGCGGGCGCCGGTCAAGCCATAGCAGACGTCGGTGGCCGATCCCGGCGATGACGGCGGCGCGTAAGGCGCAGCCGTCTCAAAGGACGATTTCAGCGGCAGCGCCCAAGGAGCCGCGCTGCCGCGTCTATAGAACAGCGGCCCATCCGACACAGGGTGGGCCGCTCGCGTTGGGTTTCATGCCCAATACCGCCCATGCCGGCCGGCACGCCCGATCACTGCGCCAGCTTCGGTCCGCACTTGCACGGCGGGCCAACTTCCAACCGCGATTCGATACGACCGTCCTCCCCAATCAAATACGTCCGACGCTTCAGCAGATACACCCCCGCGCCGTCCGGCTTGTTGCGCACAGCCACCCCATACTGCCTGGCGATCGCGCCGTCCGGGTCCACGATCGGCGTATATTGCAGACTCCCCTTGCCCGGGAAGGTCTCTTCGCGCTCCGGCGTCGCGTAACCAATGCCCACTATGTCGTAATGCTTCTCCTGCAGCCCGCGCAGCCGATCCCGAAATGAGCAGTCCCGCGTGAAGCATCCCGGCACTTCGTAGTCCGGATGGAAGTACAACGCCAGCGGACCCTTCGACAGATGCTCGCTCAGTCGGAATGTCTCGCCGCTGGCTGTCTTGGCTGCAAAGTCCGGCGCCATCTCGCCAACCTTCGGCCCCGTCTGACAACCCGCCAGGCCGATCAGCGGCCCGACGACAAGAAAAAAACGCACAACTCCGACCCGCATACCCGATCCTCCTTCGTCATGACAGCTACACGACCCGTTTCCCTGCCCGCACCGTGGCCCTCATCCCGCAACGGCCAGCCCCGTCCTTTATACGTTAAAACGAAACAGAATCACATCCCCGTCCTGCACCACGTACCCCTTGCCCTCCAGTCGCACCTTACCCGCCGTCTTGGCCTGCTTCATGCTCCCCGCCGCATCGAGATCCGGAAAGGCCACCGTCTCGGCCCGGATAAAACCCTTGGCTATGTCCGTGTGGATTTTACCAGCCGCCTCCAACGCCGTCGTCCCCCGCGGCACCGACCACGCACGGGCCTCCTCCGGGCCGCCCGTCAAAAACGAAACCAGCCCCAACGCCTCATAGCACGCGCGAATCAATCGCGGCCTCGCCGGTTCGGCGATGCCCAAGTCCGCCAGAAACGCCGACCGGTCCTCCGCACCCAACTCGGCCAGCTCGGCCTCTATCTTCGCGCAGAGCGACACGTTGACCGCACTGCCGCCATAGGCCAGCGCCGGCGGATCCCCAGCCGAATCCTCTGACACGTTCAGCACCGCTACCAGCGGCTTTTCCGTCAGCAGCGCAAGGCTGCGAACAAGCTTCGCTTCCTCCTCGTTATCCAGAACCGTCGAAACCGGATTCTCCTGCTCCAGCGCCTCTTTGCACCGCCGGGCCACCCCCAACTCCCGATGGCCCGCTTCCTTCTCCTTCGTCGGAATCGGCTTGCTCAGCGTCGCCTCCAGACGCTCGATCCGATTGGTGATCTGCTCCAGATCGCCGAACAGCAACTCGCTCTGCAACTCCTCCAGATCGGCCGCCGGATCGATCCGGTTGCGATACGCCGGTGTCGACTCGTCCTCAAACCCCCGAACCACCGCCACCAGACCGTCGCAGTTCCGCATCGTCGGCATGTGCCGATGAAACTCCGCCCGGTCGTGCGCCGTCGCCAGCGAAAAGCCCGGCACGTCCACAAACTCCAGCGTCGCCGGCGTCGTCTTCTTCGAGCCGTCCAGCCGCGCCACCCACCCCACGCGCTCGTCCGGCACCGACACCACCGCCACCCGCTCCTGCACCGCGGCCGCCGGATCCGGCACCTGCCCCGTGATCGCGCAGAATACGCTCGTCTTACCCGACTGCGGAGGTCCTATAAGTGAAAGTCGCATGGTCGCGATCTCGACCCCTTAACCCCCGTCATCCTACCACCCCCGCCGCCGCCTGCAAAACGCCGCCGACCGCCATGCCGTTCCCCGCGACTGGCGCCCCGCTATCGCCCAATCAGGTATTGCCCACAACCTCCGCCAGCGCGCCGACCAGCCCGGTCAAATCCTCTCGGCTGTGCACCGCCATCACACTCACCCGCAGGCGCGAGCTGTCGGCCGGTACCGTGGGCGGACGAATCGCCGGCACCAGGAACCCCCGCGCCAGAAGCGCCTCCGACACCGCCACCGCACGCTCCGCCGAGCCCAGCATCACCGGGATGATCTGGCTGCATGAATCGCCCGTCCCCAAGCCGAGCTTTTCCCGCAGCTCGCGCCGCAGCCACGCCGACGATTCCGTCAGCCGCTGACGGCGCTGCGGCTCCTGTTCGACGATCTCCACCGCCGCCTCAGCGGCCGCACACGCCGCAGCCGGCAGCGCCGTCGTGTACACGTAGCTCCGCGCCGTGTTCACCAGATAGTCCACCAACCCCGCCGACCCGCACACGAACCCGCCGACACCACCCAGCGCCTTGCTCAAAGTCCCCACCGTGATGTCGATCTCACCCTCGACGCCCGCCTGCTCGGCCACACCACGACCGCGTTCACCCATCACGCCCGTTGCGTGTGCCTCGTCGATCATCAACGTCGCCTCGTATCGCCGCTTCAGTTCCACCAGTCGCGGCAGATCGGCAATGTCCCCATCCATGCTGAACAGACTGTCCGTCACAATCAGGCGGCGCTTGGCGCCCGCGCTGCGACCAAGCAACACCGCCAACCGGTCGTAGTCGCGATGCGCAAACACCCTCACCCGCGCGCCGCTGGCCCTGGCCGCATCGATAATGCTGGCGTGATTCAGCTTATCCAGAAACACCACGTCCCCTACGCCCACTGCCGCCCGAATAGCGGCAAGATTCGCCAGATATCCGCTGCCCAGAACCAACGCCGCTTGCGAGCCCTCAAACGTCGCCAGACGCTGCTCCAGCCGCCTCAGCGGCTCGCTCGCCCCGCTTACCAGTGCCGACGCGCCCGACCCCCACCCCCACCGATCCAACGCCCTCTTCGCCGCCGTCAGCACCCGCTCGTCCCCGGCGAGCCCGAGGTAGTTGTTGCTGGCGAAGCACACAACCTCCCGGCCGGCAACCACCAGCGTCCGACCCTGCGCCGACGATACCGTCCGCCGGCTGCGCAGCAGACCCGCCAACCTCAAATCAGCCAACTCACGTGCGTAGTCGCTCGACGACATCTGCTCCATCCTACCGCACCGACTCTCGCTAAACCCATAGCCGAGCAGCATCTGCGCAAAAAAAACGCGCCGGCCTCGTACCGGCGCAGATCAATCATCAATCCAGCACAGCCCGCCCCAGTTACATCGGGCGAGCACCCGGTTCCCGTGGCGGATTCGCCCGTAACGGAGCAGCCGGCCTCTCCGGCTCGCCGCACAGGCGAGCTTTCATCAGCCGCCCCACCTTGAACTTCACCGTCCGCTTGCTCGGAACTTGCACACGCTCCAGCGTCTTAGGATTCTGCGCGATCCGCGCCGCCCGCTGCTTGCTCTCAAACACGCCGAAGTCGCGGAATTCCAGTCGGTTACCTTGCCCGAGCTCGTCGATGATCTCGTCAAGGAACTTCTGGACGATGCGCTTCACGACCACTCGCTTGCTGGAGGTCTTCTCCGCAATGCGATCGATCAGTTCCTTCTTCGTGACGGTACTCATGGGCTACCCCTGTCCCTCAAGAGCTGCGGCCCCCGAGCCGCCGGACCCATTTTCCAACCCGTCCAATCCCCCGACCAGCCCGAGCGCCCAAAAACCGGGGCCTCGGACCCGGACGCACGCAAGTCATAGTACAGCAGACAGTTCCCGCACGCAAGCCTGTTCTCCACAGACCGCCGCCTCGCTGCAAGCACTGGACGATTTTGCTGTAAGCCCTTTTTTGAAAAGGATTTACATTCAGACACGCATCAGGAGAGCCTTCGCAGGCCCGCCCAAACGCGATAAAGATTTTGCCAGCAAGTGGTTATGTAAGCTGCCGCGGAGCCCGACGATCCGCGCCAACCGCGCCCGAGCCACAGTGCAGAACGCCCCCGATTACTCACCGATATTGCGTGCCCACGCGATATGTCTCAAAGCGACGGTGAAGCCGACCGAAATCCCCGCCGCCACGGTCTTGGCCGAAGTAGTCAACCGACCACTCGCGGTAGTAGGTGATTTCCCCACCCTGATAGCGACCCGTCGCAGCAGGCCAGTCGCTGCGAAACGCAAAGGCGCCGGCCTCAAAGCCGTGAGGAATCCGATCAAACAGCAGCCACGGCGTGAGCCTACGTGATGCGCTGCAGAATACCGGCTGTGAAGTCGCGATTGCTCCGTCCAACGTTGCGCTGGTGTCCTCGGGCGCGTCATCACCCAAGCAGCACCGACTGCGGTGCTGGCTACAGCCAACCGTTACGACCATCCCCACCACGACCATCGCAAATGCCATGCGTGACATGCTTCTGTGACCCTCCACACCTTGCCATCGAAGCAAGCGGCATGCCTCGCAGCCAGACGCCCCAGCGTCGTGCAAGTCGTTGGCTAACCCGAATCGCGACAGGTGGTTACAGAAACTACCCCCAAACGCATCAGCCGTGCGGCTCGTAACGGTGCTAACGCCACGATGCCTCACGCCAGCGGCACATACCTCTCCGCGATATCGCAACGGTCGGTCGGGCCGCGCGTCGACCCATCGAGTCGCCTCCGACGCGAACTTAAGTCCGGATAACGGCCGACCCTAAGTCAGTCGCCGACGCAGCGCCACCAGGCCGCCAAGTGCCAGCAGACCCAACGACACCGGCTCCGGCGTGACGTGCAGCACCAGTGGCAGCATATCAACGCCACCGGCTCCGACCTCGGCGTAGTCATACTCGAGGTTCAGAGTGGTCGAGACCGGCACGTCGGGGATGTGAACGAGAAATTCCGCCACAGCACCGGGACCGGCCCACAACTCACTCGCAAGCCCGCCGATCGAGTATACACCGAGGTCAGGGTCGTAAGTGGGCCAGCACCCCTCCCACGGAGGCAGCAGCACGATATCTTCCGGCCACACCGGCGGGCCAGGCCACGGGCCAGTCGCAAGAAAATCGACCCACATATTCTCGATCGGCTCGTCGGGCGTGACGTAAATACCCACCAACAGGTCGTCGCTCGGCTCGACCTCGATCACCTCACCCGCGCCGACCGGTACCCCGCCGACCGCAAACTGCACCGTCGACCCACTCGCCCCAGCCGTCAGGGCACCCGCCAACATCACTGCCAGCAGCATCCGACACATGAACCGCCTCCTTTTGTCTCACCCCCGATTCCCCATAGACGTGTCCCACGCCACCCGGCCATCCGAGCCGGCCAACGAAAAAAGAGAGCACGCCCGAAAGCGTCTCTCTCTTCCCTCAAACCAATTGTGGCGGGCGATACCCCTTGTCCACCACCTAACTAAATTCTACCACACAACT
>CBFCZG010000185.1:0-8691 GCA_965602375.1 uncultured Phycisphaerae bacterium
GTCATTCGCGCTTCGGTGTAACGCATCGCTGCGGGCGGGTCGCCGTCGATGCTGCCGAAGTTGCCCTGGCCGTCGATCAGCGGATAGCGCATCACCCACGGCTGCGCCATCCGCACCAGCGTGGGGTAAATCACCTGCTCGCCGTGCGGGTGGTAATTGCCCGACGTGTCGCCCGCAATCTTCGCGCACTTACGCTGTTTGCTGCGCGGACCCAGGCGAAGGTCGTTCATCGCCACCAGAATCCGCCGTTGCGAAGGTTTCAGACCGTCGCGCACATCCGGCAGAGCCCGGTCCATCAATGTGCTGATCGCGTAGATCAGGTAAGAGTCCTGCATCTCCGTCGTGATGCGGACATCGCGAATCTGTCCCGGTTCGGTCGCCATTGAAGCTCCTATCTACACCTTGCAGAGCCGACACTACAAACCGGTATTATACCGCGGATTCACCAGTCGGCGAGCCACCTGGCGGCTTCACCTCGACCGCCCTGACCGCGCGCCACGTGGGACGGTCGAGCAAAGCCCAAAGGACCCGTGTCGCGGCGCTTTGGGCCAGTCCTGACAACCCGTCACTGGCCGGTCAACAGCCGTACATGGGCGCTGACGCACCGCCGCAGCACCCCCGGGTCGTACCCTCCCTCCAACACGCTGATCAACCGACCATGGCAGCACCTCTCGGCCAGACCAATCAGCGCCGTCAGCATCCAATCGAAGCTTTCGTCCTCCAGTTCAATGTGGGTCAAGGGGTCGCAGCGGTGGCCGTCAAAGCCGGCCGAGACGAGCACGAACTCGGGGCAGAAACGCTCGGCCGCGGGCAGCACTCGCTTCTCGAAAGCGTGCCGATATTGCGTATCCCCCGAACCGGGAAGCATGGGGATATTCACCGACGCCCCCGTTCCGCCGCCCCTGCCGACGTCGCTGTCCCAACCCGTACCGGGAAAAATCCACACTGGATGCTCGTGGAGCGAGCAGTACAGCACGTCCGGATCGTCCTGGAAGATCTCCTGCGTTCCGTTGCCATGATGTGCGTCCCAGTCTACGATCAGCACGCGCTCCAGGCCCCACCGCTGCTGGAGATACCGCGCGGCGATCGCCACGTTGTTGAGCAGGCAAAATCCCAGCGACCGTTCCCGTTCGGCATGATGCCCGGGCGGCCGGACGGCACAGAAAGCTCGCGCAACTTGCCCCTGCATGACGGCGTCGCTGGCTGCCAGAACCCCGCCGACGGCCAGAAGGGCGACGTCGAAACTGGCCGGGCAGATCGCACAGTCAGGCACGTCCATGTACGCCTGCCCGTCGCGACAGGCCCGGGCCAGGCGTTCCAGATGCGACGCCGAGTGGACCAGGCACACTTCCCTGGGTGTGGCTGGTCGTGGCTGAATGCGTTGGACGCGCGCAAGCACGCCCGCCCGATCAAGAGCCGACATGATCGCTTCCAGCCGATCCGGACTCTCACAGTGGTCGGGGCCCGTCTCGTGTGCGAGGTAGCGCGGATCGTACACCAGTCCAGCTTGAGTTGCCACAGCGTGATTATACGTCATTTCGAGCGCTATCCACTGCCTTCCGCCTTAAGTGCAGAACGGCCGACCGGCGCAAAAAAAAAAGCCCCCGCCGAGTGAGTGTCTGCACCGGCGGGAGCTGTCGCCTCCGTGTGGTCCGACGTTAGACGGCTTTCACCGAAGTCGCCTTCAGACCCTTGGCACCGTTTTCGACCTCGAACTCCACCGGTTGTCCTTCCTGGAGCGTGCGGTACCCATCCATCTGGATAACGCTATGGTGGACGAAGACATCTTCACCCCCGTCGTCGGACTGGATGAAACCGAAGCCCTTCTGGTCGTTAAACCACTTGATTTTACCCTTAGCCATTACGACATCTCCTGCAAGGCATAGAAAAGCGACTGCTCCCCACGGCCGACGTGCAACTCAAATGCCTATGCCCGGGCGATTTGAAGACATGGCCGAGGCTTCAACCGCCACGTATTACACCGAATGGCCACCACCTCTGTCAAGGAAAATCCACTACATATATCCCAGCCTCCACGGCAGGGACGGGCTCGCAAACGTATGTCAGGAAACGGGTTACCGCAACATGGCTACTGTAGGCCGGTTCGCGCCACTCATCTGCGAATACTCGATTCGCCCGTCTCTTGCTCCGCGAAGCCGCAATGGCCGCCCTCCCGCCCAGCCGCCGAGCCCTTGATCAGGACGGGGGAACCCAGCACACTGGTAGCCGCGCTTCCCTGGCTGCGCGCGGGCGCTGCCATCGGTTCGGTGAACCTGCCTTTTGTGAGGAGCTGTCCATGTTCGCGTTGCCGTTCTCCGCAAAGTCCGGCTCAGCCGGGCAGCCGGCCGGCTCGGCAAGCCCGCGTCGCCTCGCGCTGTGGGGTGTGCAGGGCGCGCTGCTCGGCGCGTTCGGGGCGCTGCATTTGCTGCTGGCAGCCGAGGCCGGTGCCTGGCAGTTGCAGGCGCTGCCTGAGTTCTACCGGCCCGATCCATTCGGTGGACTCGTGGCGGTCGACCAAGTGCCGGGCAAACCCGTGCCGGACTTGCTGGCCGGACCCGACGGGACGGTCACGTTGACCAGCCCGCGAAACGCCTACGTCTCCTGCCATCTGGTGGTTTCGGACCCTGCCGGCGGGCGGTTCGAGGTGGCGGTCGACGCCGCGCCCGGGGTGGAAGTGGACCTGTTTCGTGAGTGGTTCCACCGCAACAGTGAGGACGGCAAGTACTACCCCGATGCATTGGTCCCGATCGGCAAAGGTGAGGTGCTTGTCCTGCCCGACCCCGAGATGAAGATCGAGGGCCAGAAAGCCGTCGCAATCTGGATCGACGTGTGGATCTCCGGCAAAGCCACGCCCGGATCGAGCCAGCTTCGATTGGAGTTGAGCACCGGAGGTGCGCCGGTCGTGCTGCCGATCAAACTCCACATTCTGGATGCGGTCCTGCCCGACGAAGACGCCATTACCGCCGATCACAACTGCTACGGGGTCGGATGGGTCAGCGTGTTCTTCCCAGAGCGTGCCAAGAGCGTCACCTCGGAGGGGCGCAACTTCACCGGCAGCAACGAATTCTTCAAGGCCATCCACGAAGCACACCGGTTCTATTACGAGCACCGCGGCTCGTTTCACCAATTGGGAACCAGCCATACCGGTTCGGTCAGCAGCCACTTCGCGCCGGAGCTGACCGGCGCGGGTCGGACGAAGCGCGTCAAAAGCTGGGAGGTCTTCGACCGGCACTTCGGTCCCTTGTTGGACGGATCGGCGATGGCGGGCACGCGGCGAGCACCTCGACCGATCGACAGCGTGTATCTGACGATTACGCCGGACTGGCCGGCGTCTTACCTCTGGTGGGGCCAGAGGGGATACGAGACCGAGTTCGTCCGCGTGGTTTCGCAGATGGAACAGCACTTCCGCCAGAAGGGCTGGACGCACACCGACTTCGAGATGTTCTTCAACCACAAGAAGCGCTACCGCAGCTTCTGCTGGGACGGCGACGAAACGCGATTCGAGAAGGACAATATGTTCTTCAGGGAGTTTGGGCGACTGCTGCATAAGGCCGTGCCGCCGGACAGCCCGGTGCGCTTCGTGTTCCGGCACGATGCATCCTGGCTGATGTGGAACCAGTTCCACGAACTGGCCGGGCTGGTCGACTTCTGGGTGTGCGGCAGCGGCATATTCGCTTTCTACCCCGAGGCACCTGCCCTGCTGAAGGCTCGCGGCGACAAGGTGTGGATTTACGGCAGCGCCGCCAGCGCGTTTGAGACCACCGCGTCCATCCTCGAACTGCCCCTGAAGACGTGGATGTTCGGCATCGACGGATACATCCTCTGGCTGGTGACCAACCCCGGCAGCGATCCCTGGTTCGGCTTCGAAGGTGGCAAGACCTGCATGATGTTTCCGGGCGAGCCGTTTGGTGTCGACGGGCCCATACCCAGTTTGCGTCTGAAGATTCAGCGCAACTTCCTTCAGGACCTGGCGCTGCTCGATGTGGTGGCCGCCAGGAAGGGCGAGGACGGCAAGCAGCTCGTCCGAACCAAGGTGGCATCGCTGGCGGGGGGCCTGAAGCCTGCGGATTGGTGGAATCCGGACGCGCCGGTCAAGAAACTGCCGCCGTATGAATGGAGCAACTCGATGCTGCGGGAAGCAGCCAAGGAACCTGTCCACCAGCGCCAGAAACTCGACGGGCGATGGTGGCTGGCCGTACGCGAGTACGCCCTCAAAGCCGTACAGGAGGTGAGCCAATGAGACGTTCGGCCCTGATCGCAATCGCGCTGGCGGGCAGCATGGGACTACTTCTGGCCGCTCGCGGCGAGCGGACCCAGCCGGCCGCCACAACGCAGCCCAAGCCGGTCAAGACCGTCGAGTCGCAACTCGACGAAGTGGGGCGTATCGCCTCGGCCCTGGTCGACGGCGAGTTGGCCAGCGACATCGTCACCGACCGCGCCGCCAAGCTGATGTTCCGCAAGGACCCGAACGACCCGTACGCCGGCCCGGACAACTACGACGTCAACTTCGAGCCGTTCATGCAGACCAAGAAACTGCTGATCCGGCTCGAAGGTCTGGTGGACTTCCCCGTCAACTGCAACCTCTGGATGCGATGCAAAGGCCAGCCCGATCTGGTGCATATTGTCATTAGGCAGAACCCGGGTTGGAGCCAGTTCTACACCTGGGGGATGCAGGCTTCCGAGCCCACGCCGGAGATGACGCGCGTGCTGGAGAAAGGCGAGCGCGTGTTCGTACGGGCCAAGCCTCCACGCGACCACGTCGTGGTGCTCGCCCCGATCCGCGACAGCCTGGGCGACGTGGTGGGTTTTGTGGAAGTCGTTACGAGGCAGAGGGCACTGGAGGCCGCTGGCCGATAGAGGCCCTGTCGGCCACGGATAGACCGACCCCAAAACCTGCCGTCCGAGCCACGGCAGGAGGTTCTCAGACGCTTTGGCAAAGCATGTCCGCGCCAAGTCCGATAGGCGTCGCCGAAGCCTTGCCTACGTACGAGCCTGGTGGCCGCTTGGCACCATTCTCATCGTTGCGGCGCTGATCCGCGGGTCGTACCTCACTGAAATCGCCCGATCGCCCGGCTTTGGCTTTCACACCGTTGACGCACATTTCCACGACTACTGGGCACGCGGGCTGGTCACCGACGATTGGACCCCACCGCCGCAATATCGCGACCCGCTGATCCAGCAGCGGCCGTACCTTCGCCCGCCGGGGTACCCTTATTCCCTGGCGGGTATCTACCGCGTCGCCGGTACGAGCCCATACGCCTCGATCATCGCCCAGATGATGCTCGGCCTGGCCAGTTGCCTGCTGGGGTACCTGTTGGCGAGACGCTGGTTCGGCCAGGGCGTCGGCCTGCTGTTCGCGCTGTTGATGGGCACGTACTGGAGCTTCATCTACTACGAAACCAAGCTGCACGCGGCCGCCCTGCTGATCTTTCTGGCGATGGCGCTTCTCAACGCGCTTGCCCTGTGGGCAGAACGGATCACGATCCGGCGGGCGATCGCCGCAGGCGTGCTGGTGGGCCTGTTCGCGCTGGTGCGTCCGACGATATTGCCGTTCGCCGCCGTCGTCCTGCTCTGGGGACTGTGGGTTGCGCGGCGACAAGGGCAGGTTAGAGTCTTTGTGCTTCCCGCCATGGCCTACGTGGCCGCCATCGCGCTGACGATCGCGCCGGCCACCATCCGCAACTACCTGGTGGCGCGAGACTTCGTTCTGATTTCCTCCAACGGTGGAATCAATCTTTACATAGGCAACAACCCCGCAGCCAGGGGACACTTTACCGACAACTTCCCCGAGATGCTGAATATCAACACCTGCTTCGACCTGCCGATTCTTGCCCGGCGGGTCGAGGAGCAAGTCGGTCGTCTGCTGCGCGACTCGCAGGTCTCAGACTACTTCGCCGGCAAGGCCCTTGCCTATATGCGACAGCATCCGCTGCGAACAGTGACACTGCTGGGCTGCAAGCTATTGCTGTTCTGGGGCCCGCAGGAGATTTCGCTCAGCGAGATGCCCCACTTCGACCGCTCGCAGTCGCGCGTCCTGACGCCGCTGCCGAACAACTTCGCTATGGCGATGGCGCTGGCAATAGTCGGACTGGTATTGCTGGGTTTGCATCTCAGATCAGCAACCTCAACAGGAGAGAGCGACCCGCCGACCGAGACGATCACCCTCGAACAACAAAAGCAGGTCGCTGTGCTGCTCGTACTGTTTGTGGTCTGTTACGCCGGTGCGTTCCTGCCCTTTTTCGTGACGGCGTTGTATCGCCAGCCGGTCATACCGTTCCTGCTGCTACTGGGTGCGTTCGGCCTGTATCGGCTGGGGCATCTCGCGTGGACACGCCGCTATGCGCTGGCGCTCGTCACCTTGGCCGGCGGGTGCCTTGCGTTTGCTGTCTGCTCGATCAATTTCGCGGGCTATGAGCCCGACGAATCGGAATGGCACTACAGGCGTGCGCTGGCCTTGGAACACGCGGGCAGGACCGATGATGCCGTCGCCGAATACCAAACGGCGATCCGCCTCAAACCCCACCATGTCTCAGCCCACCACAACCTGGGTGTAGCCTACGCCAAGCAAGGCAAGCTCGACCTGGCCGTCGCCCGCTACCGCCTCGCCCTCGAGGCCGACCCCGAGGCGCCCGACGTGCACAACGACCTCGGCATCGCCCTACAGCGCCGCGGCCGGCGCGACCAGGCCTTGCAGCACTATCGCGAGGCTTTGCGTATCGATCCCGACTACGCCGACGCCCATGTCAATTTGGGTCAGCTTCTCGTTGAACAGGGGCAAAACGGCGAGGGGATCGACCACTTCCGCAAAGCGCTCGCGCTTACCCCCCGTCATCGGGAAGCCCACCAGAACCTGGGCCTGGCTTTGGCCAGACAGAACGACTTTTCCGGCGCGGCTGAGCAGTTCCGGCAGGTCACCCTGATCGACTCGAATTGGCCGGTCGGCTGGCGCTTTCTGGGCAACGCCCTACTCAGTGGGGGACGAACGGAAGAGGCGATCGAGCCATACCGCAAGGCGCTGGCGATAAAGCCCGACTACGCCGAGGCCCACGACAACCTCGCCGTTGCGCTCGCTACACTCGGGCGGACAGACGAGGCGATGTTCCACTTCTTGGAGGCGATCCGCCTGCGACCCGATTTTGAAGGCGCCCGCCGGCGTCTGGAGGCGCTGCGCAGCGAGTTGAGCACGCAGCAGAACCCCTCGTCACCGGGTAGCGAATAACGAAACCTCAGGCATTGGCCACGCGCGGCATGCGCGTGGGCTCGCGCTGGATCTCGGCCTGGACGAAGCGATGCAGAAGCTGGGCCTTGAGCTGGGTGTGCTGGGGATCGTCCCACAGGTTGCGGGTCTCGCCCGGGTCGTCTTGCAGGTCGAACATCTCGCCGTAGTCGGCGTTGCGGTAGACGGTGATCTTGTAGCGCCGGTCGATGTAGGTCCGCAGATGGACGAGCGTTGGCTGGTGGCGATTCTCCACGATGACGTGGTCGCGAACCGATCCGGAACCGCCGCACCAAACGGGCATCTGGTCGAAGCCCTGCATCAGGCCGGGCACCGCAGCACCCGCGGCCGTCAGGAACGTCGGGGCGAAGTCCACCTGCGACTGTAACGCCGAACGGGTCTGCCCAGCCGGCACGCGGGCCGGATAGCGCACGAGCATCGGGATCCTGATCAGATCGTCGAAGTGGAACGCACCCTTGGCGATCAGACCGTGCTGGCCCAGAAAGTGGCCGTGGTCGGTCGTGAACAGTACGATCGTATTCTCGGCGATGCCCAGCCGATCGAGCGTTTCCAGGATGCGCCCGACCTGCTGGTCGATGAAGCTGACCATGCCGTAATACACCGCGATATTCTTGCGGAGAGCCTGCTCGTCGATCCGGTGCGAGTGGAACCCGTGGTTGGCGTAGCCCTCGAGATACATCGAGAAGTCGGGCGAGGTCTCCTGCGTCTTGCGGAAATGCGGCGGCAGGCGATCCATCTCGCCGGGCGTGAGCTTGCCGGGCTGTATGTCCTCCGGGCGGTACATGCTCGCCCACGGCTCGGGAACCAGGTACTGCGGATGCGGATCGAAAAAACTCGACCACAGAAAGAACGGCTTGCCCTGCCCGGCCGCTCGCTCGATGTTGGCCACGGTTCGCTCGCCGACCCATGCGGTGTGGTGCAGCTCCTGCGGGAGGTCCCAACTATGCCGTCTGGGCGGCGCGCCTGGATCCCGCGGATAGGGCACGAAGTAGTCGCGCCAGTTGGCCAGCCCCTTCTGTTCCATCCAGATCGCGTAGTGTTGGCCGACCAGGTTTTCGTCGGCGTGCATTCTGGCCGTCTCCATGTGCTCGAATCCGTACCAGGGCCCATGGAACCCGCGCCAGAAATCGAGGTCACGCAGCTTGGGGTGGCACTCGATCGACTCGCTCTCGGGCGTCGAGCCCAGCGGTTGGAAATGCGCCTTGCCGACGAGTGTGGTCGAGTAGCCCGCCTCGCGCAGGCCGTCGCCCAGTGTGGGGACGTCCTCGGGCAGCTTCACGCCGATGGTCCAGCAGTGATGCCACGCCGGGTACAGGCCCGTGTTGATCGTCGATCGCGACGGGGAGCAGACGGGGTTGCTGCAATAGGCGCGATCGAACAGCACCCCTTCTCGCCCGAGACGGTCGAGCGCCGGCGTGCTGATTCGAGAATTCGTCAAGCCAATCGTGTCATGG
>CBFCZG010000186.1:0-8636 GCA_965602375.1 uncultured Phycisphaerae bacterium
CGTCGCGACGAGCTGCGTCCCCACCACCGCACCCAGAAGGATCCACGACGGACGGTCCGACCAGAACGGTCCGCGCGTCCGCGTGATGAAGATCGTCAGGTGTCCGGCCACCGAGAGCTTGAGATACATCAGCGTCCGCAGCGTCTCGTTGTCGAGGTGGTAGATCGTCTTGCCGATGTAGAAGATGCCGAAGCTCGCAAACACCCCCAACACCCCGAGCACGGTGGCGAGTCCGAGTCCGGTTCCGCCATGCCGGCGCGTGGTCAAACTCCGGGAACAGTTGCCCCAACAGCAGCAGCCCACAAGCCTCCGAGATGGCGTGGTTATTCTTCTGCGATACGGCGTACTGGATGTCATGAAAGATGCGGTAGCCGCTGGCCCATGCAAGCTTGGCCAATTGCACCCATCTTCCGTGGGTCGTTGTCGGGTCGTCCGCCAGCGACCAGAAGCCCAGCGCGACGGCCATAGCCCGAACCGCACACTCCTGTCCGTTCTGCCAGTGGACGCCCATAAAGGGCGGACACACGTCCATCCACGAGTCAACCCATCGCCATAACAGGCCGGCTGCATCCGCCGCATGGCCGCGGGCCCTCGCGCGAGCCAAATCGATCGCCCACGCTGCCCGGCCCGGCTCCCAGAGGGTGCGAATGTCGCCCTGTTCGGGCACATAGTCGGGGATATCGCACCAGATTTCGGCAGGCTCGCTGCGCTTATCGTCAAACGGGTTGGCGTACCAGTCAATCGGCTTGGGTGAGGGTGAATCGAAGAAGTACACGCAGCGGTCGCCGTCCAATAGTCTCAGCCGCTCAGGCAGGTCGGGGCTGCGGTCCCCAACGGCGGGGCAGAGGTCCTGTGGTACCTGCGGCGGCTCACCGAGCGGGAAGAGGAACGGCGGAGGCAACTCGCGCTTGAAGCGGGCATAGCCCTGCGGGTCGGTGGGTGTGCCGTTTTGAGTGATGTTGTCCAGAGCAATTTGGTCCCAAGGCTGTGGGGCGAATCGGCGGCGCGTCAGACCGAGCCGACGCCGGACATGCACGCCGGCGCGCAGACAGACGAGCCGCGGGCCCAGGTATCGCAGGATGTAGCAGGCCTTGGTAAGCGGATTCATGGTTGCCGGGCGCCGTGGGTCGTACGTGTTACGGCTGGCGGTGTTGCGAGAGGCTCAGCGTCACCCCTTCGGCCGCCGAGCGGACCGCCGCGAAGCTTGCCTGGGTGACCAGGTCGAGTTGATCGAAGCCGATCGGCGGCTCGCCCCCCGCCGCCACGCGCGCGATGAACTCAGCCATCTCGGCCTTGTGACCCTTGTCCTGCCGCATCTTCATCCGCGGTACGCCGGGCCACTGATAGGCGCTGAGCCTTCGCCAGTTCTCGATCGCGAGGATGCGCCCCTCGCTGAAGACCTCGAGCCGTTCCTTGGGATACGCCTTGGGACCGTTGGCCCAGTAGTGCACCGTGCCGATCGAACCGTCTGCATAGGTCATCACGATGCTCATCTTGTCCTCGCGGAGGGGACCGGCCTGCGGGCCGAACATGGCTGCCTGCACGCTGACGATCGGGTGGCCTACGATGAACATCAGCAGGTCGATGAAGTGACAGCCCTCGCCGATGATACGCCCGCCTCCGACGGCGGGGTCCTGCGTCCAATGATCGGCGGGGATGGCGCCGGCGTTGACCATCATGTGTAGGGCCACCGGCTGCGAGCGAGCCGACACGAGTTGGTGAACCTTCGCCGCATGCGGCGCAAAACGCCGGTTGAAGCCCACCATCACGTGCAGGTCGGGATGGTCGGCCACGGCCTTTCGCACCTGTTCGAGACTTTCCTGATCGATGGCAAGCGGCTTTTCGACAAAGACGTGCTTGCCGGCCTGCAGGGCCTCGACGATGAAGCGGGCGTGTAGGTGGTGCGGCGTATAGCAGAGCACCGTGTTGACGTCGGGGTCGGCCAGAAGCTGCGTGTAGTCGGTGGTGGTTTTTTCGAAGCCAAATTTCCGGGCCGCATGTCTGGCGGCCACATTATCAAGGTCGGCGACCCAGGCCAGCCGGGCGCTCGTTTGCGCCAAGGACGGCAGGCCCACACCCCGCGCGAACTGACCCGCCCCGATCACGCCCACCGTGACGCCGCCGGCGGCTGGGCGGTCGGTCGGTTCAGCCCGCGGCACAACCAGTACGGTGTCGCGGGTGACCTCCTGCTCGGGATACGTCAGGACGATGCCCAGTGCGTTGCGGTCGTCGGTTAGCACTTGGTAAGCGTCGGCTGCATCGGCGTGGGTGAATCGGTGCGAGACCAGCGAGTCGACCTGAAGCCGGTCGGTCGCCAGCATGTCGAGCACGGCTTCGAAGTTTCGCTGCTCGGTCCAGCGGACGAAGCCGAAGGGGTAGTCTTGCCCGCGGTCTTCGTAGGCCGAGTCGTAGCGGCCGGGACCGTAGGAGCACGAGACCTGGAACGAGATCTCCTTCTCGTAGAAGTCCGCCCGGTTCAGGTGCAGGCCGACCACGCCCACCAGTACGATCCGCCCGCGCTTGCGGCACATCTGGGCGGCTTGGCGGACGATGTCGTCGCTCTTGGCCGATGCGGCGATGAGCACGCCGTCCACCCCGCGCTGTCGCGACATGGACGTGGCTGCACCGACCGGGTCGAGCCCGCCGGACACGTCGATCGTCTCGGCGCCGAAGGACTGGGCCAATGCCGCCCGGGCCGGGTCGACGTCGATGCCGATCACGCGGCAGCCCGACGCCCGCAGCAGTTGGACGGCGATCAGACCGATCAGCCCCAGGCCGGTGACCACGATCGTCTCGCCGAGCGTGGGTCCGATAAGTCGCACGCCCTGGAGGGCGATTGACGAGAGTACGGTGAAGGCGGCCTGCTCGTCGGTGACCTGATCGGGGATGCGGGCACACAGGTTGACCGGCACGCTGACGATCTCGGCGTGTCGGCCGTTGCTGGCCACGCGATCGCCCGGGGCAAACCCGGTTACGCCCGGGCCCACCTCGAGCACCACGCCGGCGTTGCAGTAGCCCAGCGGCAGCGGCTCGTCGAGGCGGGTGAAGACGGCCTCCAACGTGGGCAGTAGGCCGTCGGCCTTGATTTTGTCGAGCACTTGTTTGACCCGGTCGGGCTGCGAGCGGGCCTTGGCGAGCAGGCTGGCCCGGCTGAACTCGACGAGCATTCGCTCGGTGCCGGCTGAGATGAGGCTTCGGGCGGTGCGGATCAGCAGATGTCCCGGCCGGGCAACCGGGCAGGGCACGTCGGCCAGTTCGAGCTGGCCGGTGCGGAGGTGTTGGAGGACTTGTTTCAACGCGCCAACTCCTTATCGGACTCGCGCTGCCGGCGAGCGCAAACCCGCCGCAGACAGATTGTTAGCTTACTGCCGCGCGGGAGGGTTGCCAACTGCGGCTGCCCGTCTGACGGCTTGATCGGCAAAGGTGGGGCCATGCTCGCGGCATGGCTGACTGAAAGTGAAGTCGGAATTGGGACGGAGCGCGAGAAGCGAAGATGGGTAACTGGCTGCGGCCCACCGACGGCGGGCCAGCTTAGTAGGATGGGCGCGGCGTGCCGGCTCATACCCAGATGGGTTCCCTGTTGGGTGAGTCGACGGCGTGCGAGTAGCGGTCGGTCTGTACCGCCAGACGCCCCGAAGAGCCTTGAAGAGTGACCGGCTCCTCTCGCAAGTTTGCATGCTGACCGAATTCTCTGATAATTGGGGAGTATTAGGGAGCAATGCTGAATATGCGACGCAGTTGTGTCCGTCCTTCGCCAGGGTTAGAACTCGCGGATTCTGGCTGCGCTGTCCAGCAACGGACCTGAGGAGCGGAGCAGCGTCATGCAGCACAAGTCCACATATGACCATTTCGTGCGGAAGCCGATCGTTATCATAGGGGCCCACAGGTCCGGTACGAGCTGGCTTCTTCAAGGGTTCAGGCAATCGCCGGAACTCGCCTGTCTGGGCGAGCCTCGGGCCATCTGGGTGTATGGCAATTGGTTCAGGCGGGACGACGTGTTGACGGCGAAGGACGCCAGGCCGGCAGTGGTTCGGTACATTCGTCGCCGCTTTGCGGCAGCGGTCCGCAGGGCAGGCAAAGAGCGGCTGTGCGAGAAGACGCCCAGCAACGCACTGCGTATTCCGTTCGTCAAGGCCGTCTTTCCTGACGCGCGTATCGTCCTCATTGTTCGCGATGGGCGATCGGTTTTTCGCTCGACTGAGCAGGTCAAGAACGCGGCGACAAAGGAGTATGTTCGCTTCTTTTTTGGGCACAAACTTCGCGCGACACGAGTCGTAGAGATGCCAGCATATCTTTCCAGGCTTTCGGTGGGCGTGCGCAAATTGCTCGGCAAGCCGCCGGCAATCTGGGGTGCCAAGCCGCCCGGCTGGCGCGAGTGGGTTCGGCGGGAGACGCCCAATCACGTGGTTGCCAAGCAGTGGGTTGGCATCATGAAGTGTTCACTGAGGGATCTGGCGGCCCTCGACGACGAAAGCTACAGGATCATCCGTTACGAGGATGTCATCCGATCTACACGTGAGGTCATGTGCCCTCTGATGGAGTTCCTCGAGGTGAAGGCGCCCCAGGACGTAGTATCGTTCTTCGAGAGCAGCGCCAAGCAGGACCGAATACAAAGCTGGCGCGATGAACTGCCGACGGCAACACTTGAAGACATCAGGCCCATCATGGAGCCTACCATGAATCAGATGGGCTACCAGTGGTAAGTGGGGACGCATTCGTCAGGTGTGAAGGGCCGTTTCACGACTTGGCGAACGTCAATGGGCGTGCAGTTGATGGCGGGCGCGTGCGTCCAGTGATCGGCCGGCTTGAGGCCCGCGTGCGCGCCTACTCTCGGACCAACTGCCCGTCAGCCGAGCCGACATCGCCGGCAAAGGCCGACGGCAGCGGCAGTGACTGTTTGACGAAGACGTGCTTGCCTCGCTCGGTCGGTTCGATGTAATCGACGTAATCGAAGTCGATGTCCAGCCCGCTTCCGACGCAGCCGGCAATCTTGTCGCGGATCTCCTGCTCGTCGGACGAGTGGAACTGCTCGGTCCTGACCAGGCGCACTGTAATCCTGCCGGGTTGATCCTGCACCAACTGAACCTGCCGCATTTTTGCGAAGGCGTGCCAATGTTGGCCGAAGATCAAGCCGGTCAGCGTGATGGCCCGCCCGTCGGCGGTGATGACATACTCCTGCTTGCGCCCTTCGATTTTGGCGATTAGAGGATAGTTGCGCCCGCACGAGCAAGACTGCGGACCCACGGTGGCGATGTCGCCCGTGCGGTATCGAATAAACGGCATCGTGTTGTTGAGAAAACTCGTGCCGACGATCTCGCCCCGCATCCCGGGCTCCCACGGAACGACACGCCCGGCATCGTCGACCAGCTCCACAAAGCTGTACTCGCTGTACGTGTGGTAAAGATCGCTGCGTTCACAATAGCCAGCCAGGCAACAGGATTCGGCGTGACCGTACCAACTGTAGACGCGGGCGTCGAATACCTCGGCAAACAGTGACTTCTGCGCGGGGTAGAGGTTCTCCGACCCGCATAGCAAGACTCTGACGCCCTCGATGGGCGGTTCGTTGTGGTGTTTCATCCACGTGGCCAACAGCGTCAGTGTCGAGGGATATGCCTGGATCGACACCGGTTTGTAATGGCGGAGTTTGCCAATGACTCGCCGCGTGGCGGCGTCGGACAGATTGTAGGCGCTGACGAACAGGTGCTTGTCGATGGGGTCATAGTGCCACAGTCCTTCGCGGACCGTCTGGCCACGGATTACCGCGGTACGCTGGCCAAAGTCGAAGCCGGCCCACGACCATTGCCGCCACATGAACGCTCGTTCCAGAGTGCGGGTCCGCCCTCGCTCCCAGTAGAACTCGAGTGGGCGGCCCGTGCTGCCGCCGGTATTGAAGGGCAGCCTCCTGTGTTGCATATTGGTGGCGACCATCTCCTCCTTGTGGGCCCGGATCAACTCCTTGTCCAGCAGAGGCAGCCGCTGCCAGTCTTCGATCGATCGCACCCGATCCGGATGCACGCCTCCCTCGTCCAGCAGCCGACGGTAGTAGGGAACGTGCTCGTAGGCGTGTTGCAGCAAAGCCTTCATCTGCTGCCATTGGTACTGCTTGTGCTGCTCCGGCGACCACCATTGGCTGCTATCGAGTTGGCGGCGGGCCTGCGCCAACAGCTTGCCGTAGCGCACGCGCATCGGCAGGAGTGCATAGATCTGCCCGATCGACCGCTTGAACCATGCTGGGCTACTGCGGTAAACCGTCTTGAAAGGATGGAAGAGATCCTCGATAGCCATGCTCGTTCCGAGTCTGCGGAAGATCCTAAGTGTCCTGTTGCCCTTTTGCTGCCTCCCGGGCCGAAGCGGTCGGCGATGGCGCCCGCCCGCCGATGGCGCCTTTGAGCATCAACCATCCACTGACCAGCGTCCCACGGTGCATCTTCCGCCAATGGAATAGGTTTGCCCAGTACAGCAGTCGCCTGACCATACGCCATCGCACGTACCGCCGCCAGTGACGCGTGTAGTTGTCTCGCAGTAGCGGTCTGGTCCGCCGTGCCATGACGCGATGTCGTCGGGCCTGATCGTCCATGCAGACGACGCCACCGCGTACGACGGTCGGAACGGCTTGGTACGACTCGACGCGCTGGCGAGACAACTGCATCGACAGGACCAGCCCTTGGTGATTGTCGCGAGTTTGGCGCACAGGGCGTCCTCGGTCGGTGTAATCAGCAAAGAAAAAGTTGCCCAGGCTGTATGCGACCAACCGGTCCTGGTCGCCCACGACTCCCTGAACGACGTGGCTGTGATGCCCTACCACGGCCGTCGCGCCAGCCTCAAGAAGGCTCTGAGCCAGTTCAATCTGTTCGGGAAGCGGGTACACATAGTCGCAGTAGCCCCAGTGAGGTTGGACCACGACCGCATCGACCTCGTCCGCCAGCCGCCGCGTGGCCTCGACCATCAGCTCGGGATCCAACGGGGCGCATCCGGCGGTGGTGTCGGTCGCGCACGTGGTCTGCACGAACCCCCACGAATAGGTGAGCAGTCCCAAGGCAAAACCGTCGACGTCTACGACGAGCGGCGCGGTCGCTTCGGGCAAGTTTGCACCGGCACCAAGATAGCGGATTCCGGCGGCCTGCAGCGCCTCTCGGGTCTGGACAAAGCCCTCCCAGCCGAAGTCGAACATATGGTTGTTGGCCAGGGTTACGACGTCGACGCCCCACGAGCGGAGCACCCCTGCTGCATCGGGATGCGACCGGAGTGAGCATTTATCGGCGACAGGCTGGTCGCATCGGGTGATCGGACCTTCCTGATTGGCGACGCCCAGATCGGCCGTGCGTACCACACCGGCGACTTCGGGCGACAGCGACGCACCTGGGTCTGGTCCGAGGAAGACATCGCCAAGAAACACTAATCTGATGTGGTCGGCCATCTGTCGACGTCCGTTTATCTCCGGTGGCCCCGCTCGTCCGCTGACTGCACAATGGATTCCAGCTTCTGCACTGCATCGTACACGATCGAGTCCCAATCTTTCACAAACGACTCAAACTGCTGTCGACCGGCCTCAACCAGTTCGGCTCTCTTCGCCTGAGAGTCCTTCACGCTGAGAATCGCGTCGCGAATCGAGGCAGTCCGATACGGATCGAAGTATACCGCTGCCTGGCCACAGATGTCTCGGGCAAAATCAAGGTCGCTGGTGAGGATCGGAAGACCGAACTGCATCGCCTCCAGGTACGTTCCGCTGAACGACTCCAGGACCGTAGGAAGCAGCAGCGCATCGCAGTGTGTGAGATAGCCGGCTAGGTCGGCTTGCTCCACCGGTCCGACGTTGATGATGTGATTCTCCAGTACGGAGTCGTGCAACTGCGCTAGGAAGCGATGCGCCCGAGGGTGTTGCTCGCTGGCGAAGGTGACTAGCAAAGCAACGTTGCCGAGTTCGCTATGGTGCCTGCGAAAAACGTCGAGGAGTATCTCGAGATTCTTGTGCAGGTAGTACCGCGTAAGACAAAGCAGGGCAAACTTGCCTTGAAGACCCTCGAAGATGGCCGGTCGGTCCGAATTGCCCGTCTCTGTAGCGTGCGACACGGCATTCGGCAGCAATGCAAGTTGCCCCGTGTAGCCGAATGTCTCTGCGAACCTCCTACTCATCGTCTTCGTCTGGCAGAAGACCAGTTGAGTTGCCGGCAATGATTGCCGAAGCCTTCGCTTCGTTACCTGCACCTTTAGTCCGCTTCGCCAGATAGGGCGCACCTGCTCGCCTGGGTCGTAGACGAAATACGCCTGCTGGAGCAGCACGGCCTGCGGCGCGCCCGGTCGTCGCAGACCGAAGTTTCCCAGCCCCCATACCAGGTCGGGCTTGAACCGCCGGACGACGCGCGGAAGACGCCACTGCTCGAAGAAGAGTTGCCCGGCAAGCCCTCCCCGCCAACGGCAGAAGTAACACGTCGCACGGCTGGGCTTGGGAACGTCCTCATAGCCGACGCCGCCAGGCAGAATCAAAAGGTAATCGTGCTCGTCGGCGACGCGCCCGAGCGCACTCACAACGTTCTTGCCGACGGAGAGCCCCCCCGCAACCCGCAGGTTATGTGCCACGATCGCTACTCGCATCGTTTCAAGCCCTCCGAGGTCGCGACGGACTCTCGGGTTTCTGG
>CBFCZG010000187.1:0-8612 GCA_965602375.1 uncultured Phycisphaerae bacterium
CAAGGTGACCGCCGGCGGCAAGCCGGGCGATGACGGCGGCGACGGGTCGGGCGGGTGCGGACTTTGGGATCCGCGCGCTGCTCAGCGTGGTCTTGGGGTTTGCGGCCATCGTGGGGGCGGGGATGACGTGGCGCCAAGCGGACCAGGAGATCGTCGAGGCGATCGAACAGGAACGGCACGACGTTCGCCGGCGCGTGTTAAGAGAGCTGGCGATGCTTGGCCCGGCTATCGTTCTGGCGGCGGTGGCGGCTGTGCTGATGGGGTGGTCGGCGGCTGTGGATCACTGGTGGTCGGGTGCATTGGATTGGGCGCCGGTGGGGTCTTGGCAGCCGGTACTGGGGATGTGCACGAGTCTGTCGGGCTTCGCGGCGGGGGGGGCGATCGGATGGGGGGTGCGGATCGTGTTCACGCTGGCGCTGGGCAAGGAGGCGTTCGGGATGGGGGACGTACACCTGATGGCGGCGGCGGGAGCGGTGGTCGGGTGGCCGACGGTGCTGATAGGGTTCTTTCTGGCCTCGCCGCTGGCTCTGGCGGGGGTGCTGATCCTGCTGGTCCGCAAGCGGAGCCGGGCGATTCCGTTCGGCCCGTGGTTGAGCCTGGGCGTATGGATTGCGGCGCTGTATCATGATCGGATCGTGGGCTGGGTGGCGCCGTTTGCGACGTCGGGCGAGACGGTTTTGGTCTGGGGGGCCGGATGACAGGCGACTGACGATGGGTCTTGCAGTTCGACGAATCAAGATATACGCTAAGCTGACGGCCATTGTTGCGGTGGTGTTGGTCGTGATTCTGGTGGTGTTGCTGAACCGCAACAAGACGGCTTCGGTCTGGTTTTTCGGCACGTTCGAAGAGGTCAACGTGCTGTGGCTGCTCGTGGTGACGGCGTGTGGGTCGATCGTTGGGTTCTGGATCGTGTCGAAGGTGTGGCGGACGTGGCGTGAGCTGAGGCAGCTTCGGCGAGACGAGCAGACTCAGGCGTCGCAGGCGCGGCAGCGCGAGAGGCTGGAGCGGGTCGAGCGCAAGGAACGCGAGATCGACCGCAAGCTGCGTGAGGCCATTGAGAAAGAAGAGGGCGACTGACCGGCCCGGGGCGTCCCGGTGTCTTGCATGGTAGTGTGACCGGTAAGCGGAAGGAGGAATCGACGATGAGACGATCGCTGCAATTGGGCACACGACTGGTCATAGCGGGATGCGCTATGCTGGCGGTCGGATGCAAGTGCGAGGAAGACCTGAAGCTATGCCGGGAGGAGAACGACCGGCTCATGAGCGAGATGGACGGGCTTCGTGCGGAGCTCGCGCAGGCGCAGGACCAACTGGATCAGGCGCAGGCGTCTTCGGCGGGGTATCAGACGCGGATCGCCGAGCTTCAGGACGCGCTGGCCAAGGCCGGTACGGGGGGCACGAAGGAGGGCGAGTTCACGGTGCTGGGGCCGGGTCTGGCGTGGTTGTCGCTGCCGGGCAGCGTGTTGTTCGACTCGGGCAAGGCCAAGTTGAAAGGCGCCTCCAAAACGAGGCTGAACCGAATCGCCGGGCAGATCAGCTCGCAGTACGGCGGGCGTGACGTGTTTGTGATCGGGCACACGGACACCGATCCAATCAAGGTCAGCGGCTGGGATGACAACTATGAGTTGAGTTGCCAGCGTTCGTTGTCGGTGGCGCGTTACCTGATCAAGCAGGGCGTGCCGGCAAGCCGGGTGGTGGCGGCCGGGTGCGGGGAGCATCGCCCCGTGGCCGACAACAGCAGTGCCGCGGGCAAGAGCCGCAATAGGCGGGTCGAGGTGTTCGCCGTCAGCAGATCGTTCGGCGGGGGCGGGTAGCGCCGTGCCGTCGCAGACTGTATCGCACGCGTAATGATTGGCATCGTTGACTACGGAATGGGCAACCTTCGCAGTGTCCAGAAGGGCCTGGAGAAGGTAGGGGCGGTGTGTGAGATCGTCGACACCGCCGAGTCGATCCGGTCGGCGGACAAGCTGGTATTGCCGGGCGTGGGGGGATTCGGCGAGGCGACCGACCATTTGCGGACGGCGGGGCTGGTCGAGCCGATCCGGCGGTTCATCGAGACCGGCCGCCCTTTCCTGGGCATTTGCCTGGGCTATCAGCTTCTTTTCGATCGCAGCAGTGAGGAAGGCGAGCACACGGGGCTTGGGGTCTTTGCCGGCGACATTGTGCGATTCGACTTTTCGGGGCTGCCGGAGGCTGCGGACCTGAAGGTGCCGCACATGGGATGGAACCAGCTTTGGTGGGATCGTGCGTGTCCGCTGCTTAAGGGGTTGGACTCGGGCACGTACTTCTACTTTGTGCACTCGTACTATGCCCGGCCGACGGATCCGCACGTGAACCGCGCCCTTTGCGAGTACGGTATTCGATTCGCGGCGATGGCCTGGCGAGATCAGGTTTTCGCAACGCAGTTTCACCCGGAGAAGAGCCAGCGTGACGGTCTGCATTTGCTGGCGAACTTTGCGGCGCTGTGAGGAGGGGGGTGTGAGATGGACATCTATCCGGCGATTGACATTCGCGACGGCAAGTGTGTGCGGCTGATTCAGGGCGACTACGGCCGGCAGTTGGACTATGCCGACGATCCGGTGGCGGTGGCAGTTGGGTTCGCCGAGATCGGCGCGAAATGGCTGCACGTGATCGACCTTGACGCGGCCAAGGAAGGTCGGCCGAAGAACCGGGAGGTGATCAGAAAGATCGTGGAAGCGACTCGCTTGCCTGTGCAGGTAGGCGGAGGGCTGCGGACGGACGAGGCGGTGTCGGAGGTGTTGGGCTGTGGTGCGCGGCGGGCGTTCATCGGCACGGCGGCGCTGGAGAATTGGTCGTGGTTCGTCGAGCTGGTTGGCAGGCGCGAGTATGAGGATCGGATTGCTCTGTCGTTGGACGCCCGAGGGGGAATGCTTGCGGTGAAGGGCTGGACGGAGACGACAAGCCGCAGGGCGGTGGACGTGGCGAGGTCTCTGACGGGCTGCCCGCTGTCGGCCATTGTGTACACGGACATCGAGCGGGACGGGATGTTGAGTGGTCCCAACGTGGCGGCGACGACGGAGTTGGCGGCGGCGACATCCATACCGGTGATCGCGGCAGGAGGCGTGGGCACGCTGGAGCACGTGCGCGAGTTGATAGGGACCGACGTGGCGGGCGTGGTGATCGGACGCGCCCTCTACGAGCAGACGGTTGACCTGGCGGAGGCGCTGGCGTTGGTGGCGGGGTAGACGGCCTGGGTTATACACGCAGAAGGCGCTGACTGTGGCTGCGGGTGTACGATCTGAACGGGGGTCCGACGAGAGCCGGCGAGCGTGTCACCTGGTGCGCTTTGCGAAGGAGTGGGCGCCGGCGATCGTGCGTTGGGTGCAGTCGGATCGGGAGTTGTTCTGGCTGGCGCCGGCGACGGCGCCTCCTTTGACGGTTGAGAAGGTCTTGGGCTGGGTGCGGGAGGACCGGCACGCGTATCTGCTTTGGCTGGGCGAGGCGGATCGGCCCATCGGCTATGCGGAGCTGGGTGTGATGCCGGGCGAGCCGGGCCAGATGTGGCTTGGCCATTGCTTGATTGCGCCGTCGCATCGGGGTCGGGGTTTCGGGCGGCAGTTTGTGGGGCTGCTGGCGCGGGCGGCGAGGCGTCGGCACGCGGCCAAGCGGCTGCTGCTGGTGGTCTTCCCGGACAACGCAGCAGCGATTCGGTGCTATCAGCAGGAGGGGTTCAGCATGCGGGGGCACGAGCGTCGGCATTTCGAGACGACTGGCAGGCGGCACCGCCTGCTGCGGATGGCGCTGGACCTGAGTAGTGACGGCGCCGGCGCGGACGGATAGATGGGATTCCGTCGAGGAATCGAGTGCAAATGGGGTGCGAGCGTGTCCGACGGCCATCGCCTATGCCGACGCCGGACACGCTCGCCACGTTGAGGAACGTTCTGCCTGTGCGAAACTCGCCGTTTGGGCACGGCGCCCCAAGGCGAGTGGGATCGCGCGTTTGTGTGCCTATTCGGAGGCGCTGGCCGAGCCCTCTTCGCTGGCGGAGCCGCTGTCGGGGTAGAAGAGGGCAAACAGCCCATCAATCAGGCCTCCCGTCAGCGTCTTCAGGCCCGAGGCCATCGAGTCGGTGGCAGCGGCCCGGAACGTGTCCGACACGTCGCCGGTGCAGCCGCCCTGTAGGACCACGCCCGACATCATCATACTGATCAGGATGAGGCAAGCAGACATTCTACGTCCAAGTTTTGACATGCTGATCACTCCTACTTCTTTGGCCCGCGTGTTCCGTCAAGCAGGCCCCTCACGAGCGGTTCAGATCGCATGAACCGTTTGCTTAAGGTCTATCGGCCACAACGAGACCCCACATTCAGTTGGAGTCGCCCCATAGTGGTGGGGTCGGGCGGAAGAGGGTCGGTTTGACGGCTGCCCGGGCGGGCGGTAGTTTAGGATCGCGTGTCCGATAACAGTGCTGTCGGGCGGTGCGGGCCGGAGGGCGTGGCCTGTCCGGCTAAGGGGCAGGTTTGATTCGGTTCCTGCTGAAGAATTTTCTGTTGATCGGGATTGTGGTGGGCGGCTGCACGGGCCTGCTGTGGCCGGGGCCTGGCAGCGCGTTGAAGGATACGGGCCTGGTGCCGGTCCTGATCGCGGTGATTTTCGTCTGTAGCGGGCTCCAGATGCATACAGGGTCGTTTCTGAAGGAGTTGCGCAACGCGCGAGCGGTGATGTTTGCCCTGGTTTCGGTGAACGTGACGTTTCCGCTGGTAGCTCTCGTGTTGGCGAAGGTGCTGAGGATCGAGGGAGATGCTTTTATCGGTCTTTTGGTGATTGCGACGGCGCCGCCGACGCTGGCCAGCGGGATCATCATCACCGCGCTGGCGGGTGGCTCGACGGCGCTGGCGATTCTGTTAACGATTGCGGGGAACATTTCGGCGGTCGTCCTGATGCCGGTGGGACTGGGTTTGGCTCTGAGTCTTACCACTTCGATCGAGCTGCCGGTTCTGAGCATGCTGGCCAAGCTGTTCTACCTGATCGTGCTGCCGACGTTTGTCGGGCAGTTGCTGCGGGCGTTGCGGACGGATCTGGCGGACCGCCACCGGCAGGTGATTGCGTTTGTGCCCAGTCTGGCCATCGTGATCATCGTGTTTATGCTGGTCAGTTCGGGCAGCGCGAGGATTCGTGAGCAGGCGACCGATCTGACGGTGGTTGCGGTGGCGTCGGTCGCCCTGCACGTGGCGATGCTGGGGGTCAACCGTCTGGGCGCGGGGGCGTTGCGTCTGGACCTGGCCGCGAGCAAGGCGCTGACGATCGTAGCGAGCCAGAAGACTCTTCCGGTCAGTGCGTTTGTGGTGGCCCAGGCGTTCGGTGACCGTCCGGCGGCGATCGTGCCCTGCATCGTGTTCCATATTCTTCAAATTCTGCTGGACACGGTGCTCGCGCACCGCTGGTCACAACGGCCCGAATGAACGTGATTGGCTGGTTTTTCTCGGACGTTGCCGGCCAACGGAGCGCCGGCACGGCTGGCGCGGGCGGTGGGTGGCGCCACTGCGGTCAGCAGGCGTAAAGTAACCGCGGGGGTACACCGATAACCCTATTGAAGTAGAGACCGTCTGCCGCGGTTGGGCGGGCGGCGACGTAACCCGAGACCCCGGACATGGTCGGGAGTTTGTGATGACCAAGCACGACACGCGGATAGGTATGTGGTTTCGATGTTCGACGATGACGGCACTGCTGGTGGGCTTGACGGTGATGGCGCTGACCGCGAGCTGCGGCACGCGTGAGCTCACGAACGAAACTACCGGACAGGAAACATCCAGTACAGTGGAACAGGCGTCGGATTCGGATTTGGCGTACGATCGGGCGGCGCTGATGGCCGCGATGGCCAACTACATCGAATACGGACCGGACAACGAGCCGTTGGCCTACACATTCGCCCTGCTTTTCGCCTGGCAGAACCACATTGGTGCGGCTGTCGCCTTCGACGTGGAGGTGAACGGCGAGTTCATCGAACGGCGAGTGGTCGAACCGGGCACGCAGGAGATTGTTGCGATCACGAACGAGATCGTTCGTGATACGGAGGCCGTCACAGGGGTGGTCAGTGAGGACATTCCGCTGCTGGGCAGGCCCACACCATTTGTCGTGCGTCTGACGAACTTCGTGTGTGACGACGATCATATCATCCAGGACATGAACATGATCCTGGCGCCACTGAACGCGTTCACGACGAACTGGCGGCCGATCACCAAGGACGTGCCGGAGATCATTCTCGGGCCGCACTACGTGTCGCCGGCGGTGTTCGCGTTCGCGGTTGAGAAGACGCGCATTCAGGTCATCGAGGTCGACCGCGAGGACATGCCCGACGAGCCGGATGAGGACGAGGCGGCGCAGCCGGAGGAGATAGAGTGGCCTGAGTTATGCACGCTGTTCTACCTGCCGGATCATGAGGCGGTGCTCACAGCGTTGGGTTATGACGCACTGATACCCACTTCGGTCTGCCCGTAGTCTGCAGCCTGACGACAGATTAGAAAACGTGGGGCGGCCTGCATGACAGCAGGTCGCCCTTTCTTTTTTTGGTAACATGAGCGGGCATGTGCCCAGCGATTGGTTTTGCCGAAGCGCTATCGTTCGCCTCGGGTGGCGGCTTTGAAGTCTTCCATCAGGTGTTGCGTGATCGGGCCGGGCTTGCCGTCGCCGATCTGTCGCCCGTCGATCTGGGTAATGGGCACCACTTCGGCGGCGGTTCCTGTAAGTAAGCACTCGTCGGCCACATAGAGGTCGTATCGCAGGAGCTGCTTTTCCTGCACGTCGATGCCGCGTTCGGCGGCCAGTCGCATGACGACGGCGCGGGTGATACCGGGCAGGATTCCCGCATCGCTGGAGGGGGTTTGGAGCCGGCCTTGTCGGACGATGAAGACGTTGTCACCAGTGCATTCGGCGACCAGGCCGTCGACGTTGAGCATGATGGCTTCCAGGACGCCGGCGTCGACGCACTCGATCTTGGCCAGGATGTTGTTGAGGTAGTTGAGCGATTTGATCGGCGGGGGCAAGGCGTTGGGGTGGTTGCGTACGGTGCTGACGGTGATGATGTTCATGCCCTCGCGGTAGAGTTCGGGCGGATAGAGCTCGATCTGGTCGGTGATGACGAAGACCGACGGGTTGGCGGTGCGGGTGGGGGCCAGCCCCAGATATCCCACGCCGCGTGTGACCACGAGGCGGATGTAGGCGTCTTTGAGCCCGTTGGCTTCCATGGTCTGATAGATGGCGTCCTTGATCTGCTGAGCCGACATGGGGATGGTCAGGCGGATAGCTTTGGCCGAGTCGAAGAGGCGCTGCACGTGGGCATCGAGCTCGAAGACGCGGCCGTTGTAGCTGCGAATGCCTTCGAACACACCGTCGCCATACAACAGGCCGTGGTCGAACACACTGATTTTGGCCTGGTCGACGGGCACAATTTGTCCGTCGAGAAAGACTTTCAGGTCCGATCTGGGAGCGAACGGATTGTCACTCATCGCTGCCTCCGACGCTGGCAGTCTCGCGCTGAGGGGTCCGGCGGGCGTCCGGGCCGCGGGGTTTAGCGCGAGCTGACCTTCCCATCAATCAACTCGACGGTGGTGTCGGCGATCTCGGCTACGGCCGGGTCGTGCGTCACCATGACGATGGTTTGGCCGTTGCGGTTGAGCTCCTGCAAGGCGGCCAGGATCTCTCGCCCGGTACGGGCGTCAAGGTTACCGGTGGGCTCATCGGCGAGCAAGATGGTAGGGTTGTTGACCAGTGCGCGGGCAATGGCCACCCGCTGGCGCTCGCCGCCGGACAGTTCATTGGGCCGGTGCCGGATTCGCTGGCTGAGCCCGACAAGCTCGACGGCCTGCCGGGCGGCGGATTCGGCTTGTTGGCGGCCGGCGACCCAGGTGCCCACCGAAGCGCCGACCATTCGCGGCAGCATGACGTTTTCAAGGACGTCGAACTCTGGCAGCAGGTGATAGAACTGGAAGACGAAGCCGAAGACCTCGTTCCGCAGTCGGTCGGAGCGGGCGCCGGTGGTGGGGTGCCCGCTACGGCCGCCGTCGTTCGGTCGGCCGGGCACGTGTCGCGAGGACTCGGGCTCGAAGATGGGCTCGGCGCGGAAGTACACCTGCCCGCGCTGGGGTACGTCGAGGGCGCCGAGTATGTGCAGCAACGTGCTTTTGCCCGAGCCGCTGGAGCCTTGTATAGCCAGGAACTGACCCGACCTGACGGTCAGGGAGCAGCCTCGCAGTACGTGCAGCTCGTTTCGGCCGAGATAGTAGCTCTTGTGCAGCGAGCGTGCTTCCAGGATGACCGAATTCATGCGAACACCTGGTTTATTCGTACCGCAAGGTTTCAGCGGGCCAGGTTCGAGCGGCCCGCCAAGCAGGGATAGCCGCTCCGACGACGGCGGCCAGAACGGCGACCACGACGATGACCGCGACATCGGTCGGCTTGACCTCGTTGGGGATGCGGTCGAAGACGTAGACCTCGGCCGACCAGACTCGCAGACTGGGGTGGATGGTGGCGAGCCATTCCTGAAGCTCGTTGATGTATCGGACGAACAGCGTGCCGACGACCGCGCCCAACAGCGAGCCGACCGCGCCGATAGCGGCGCCGTAGCCGAGGAAAATGCCTGCCACGCCGGCGGG
>CBFCZG010000188.1:0-8599 GCA_965602375.1 uncultured Phycisphaerae bacterium
GGCCTCGCCCCGAAGGGCAATCACCACCACCCGGCAGCCGGCCTGGCGGGCCCCCCTCGCCACCAGCATCGGGAACTGTCCCGACCCGGCCAACACGCCCAAGACGGGTCGCCCCTGCCCACCGTGCTCAACCGGATCGCCCATTGTCGGTCAGCCGTTTGCGAAGCTCGGCCACTTCAGCTTCGAGTTGCCTCAACCGGTCGCGCATCTCCGGCAGGTGGCCCATGACGGCGAAGACCCGTTTGGCCTCGTATATCGGTGCCGCCGGCGCGCCCAGCACCCGCGTGCCCGCCTCCACATCGTTGGTTACACCCGACTTGGCGCCAACCTGAGCGTTGTCACCGATGGTCACGTGACCCACCACGCCCACCTGACCGGCCATCGTTACGTGCCGCCCCACCGTCACCGACCCGGCAAGACCCACCTGTGCCACGAACATGCAATCCCGGTCGATCTTGGCGCCGTGGCCGATCGCGATCAGGTTGCTGAACTTCGTGCCCGAGCCGATCATCGTCTTGCCGAGCGTAGCCCGATCGATCGAGCAGTTGCTGCCGATCTCGACGTCGTCGCCGATTTCTACGTAGCCGATCTGCGGGATCTTTTCCCACTTCTCGCCCACGGGGGCATAGCCCAGCCCGTCGTTGCCCACGACCGTGCCGGCGTGGATCGTCACGCGATCGCCCAGAATGCTTCCGTCATAGAGCACCACGTTGGGGAACAGCGCCACCGAGTTGCCCAGCCGACATCCCGGACCCACGAAGCAGCCGGGATAGATCGTCACGTCGTCGCCGATCACGACGTCATCAGCGATAACCACCTGGGGAGCGATGTTGGCCCGAGCCCCGATCCGGGCGCCGTCCGACACCACAGCCGACTCGCTCACGCCCCATTTGGGGTGCGACCGCTGGCCGTGCATGCAGACGATCAGCCGCGTGATCGCCGCGTACGGGTCCGCCACCCGCAGCAGGTTCAGCCCCTCGGGCACGTCGACACGCGGGCCGACGACCACCGCCGACGCCTGCGTAGTCGCCAGCATTTTCTCGTACTTGGGATTGGCCAGGAAGCTGATTTGCCCCTCGCGGGCGTCCTCCAAGGTGGCCACCGCCGAAATCTCGCCCCCCCCGTCACCCACCACCTGACAGTCGACGCCCCCCGCCTTCAAATGCTCAGCCAACTCTTGCAGCGTATGCGCCATCGATTCGGTGTGCTCCTGCGGTCGTCTCAAACCGGCATGGTATGGCCTAAGCTCTTGTGCCGTCAATCATTTGCGTTCGGCTGGGCGGCCGCGGCTGCGGCCTTGCGTTCGCTGTGCCGGGCAATCCGGGCGGCCTTGGCGGCAACCTGCCGAGTAAGTCGTTTGCCCGCCGGCGTGAGGCGATCGGCATCGAAATACGCAAGGACGAATCGCAGGCGGTCGGTGGCCGACACGGCCCGGCGGGGACACGAGAAGTGCAGACTCGCCAGGTCCTTCACGCGCCATCGGCGCTTACGCCACCTGGGCTGGAACACCCTCTGAAGGTCGATAAGCGTCAGCACGGGTGTGCTCGGGTCGGCCATATCCACAAACACGTGGGACAGGTACAGATCGCGGTGGCAGAAGCCCGCCTGGTGCAGTGCGCGAGTCAACAAAGCCACCTGCCGAACGAGCCTTCGCCTGTGCTCGACGCGGACCGCCGTGCGTCCGTCCGTCAGGTTGCGGGGCACCCATCGCTCCAGCGATTCGCCCGGAGCCGAAGCCAACACGATGAAGCTGCACTTCTCCCGCCAACCACCCATCTTCTCGCCGAAGGCCACCGGCGTGGGCGTCGGAATACCCCCGCGACGCAGGCGGCGCACCTGCTGCCACTCCCACCACGCCGCAGAGTGGTCGGCCCGGCAAGTGAGCATGCGCCGCCACTGGTCCCGCAGCCCGGGCCGGCGATATCGCTTCAGATAGAGCGTGACAGGCTGTCCGTCCGAACCGGATAGTTGCACGCGAATGCGCTCTCTTCGGCCCAGCCCGGGCTTGTCCAGACGGACGCCGCCCTTGTACTGGAACACGTTGCGGAAACTGCCGATGCCGTTCTCCTGAAGCAAGGGCATGTATGCGGCGTGCACGATAACTCGACCAATGCGGATGAAATCGTCCAGCTTCGCCGGCGCCGGACGAGCCGAGACCCTGCGCCACGCCCGCTTGGCCCAAGCGAAACTGTGCGCGAGCGCCTTGCGCAGCGGCACGCGTGGATCACGTCGAACAGTCGCGTAGCCCAGCGCGAAGCGCAGCAGGTCGCGTCTGGCAGGACACAGAGCCACACCCGCCCGCAAGAGACGGCGGAGGTCGCTGCGATGGTGACGTCGCGAGGACGTCAATACCATTCCCTCAAAATCCACCAGGCAGAAATGCCACAGGTTCCTGCCGCCGGCAAACCGCTGCAGTGTGGCGTGGATGCGACCAAGGTTCGGCCGACCGAAAGCCACGTGACTATGGTGCAGACCGCCGACAAACCGGCCCAACTCGTAGAAGAATCGGTGACTTTGCCGGGCCGTCGGTGGCATGCCGGTTTGCCACTCTCGCAGCACTTGCGGCACGGGGGACCCAAACGAGACCCGCTCGGTCAGCAGAAAGCCCTGCCAGCAGAGCCCGAATCGACGGCGACACCCGTGTGCTGCCACCGCAACGGCCTCGATCCCGCACTCGCGGCAGACCTCGGCCACCCGCGCCTGCCGAACGACCGGGGCCGTCGGCAGCCGCAGCCGACACAGATCGTCCAGCACCTGCCTTAGACCCAGCCGAGCACCGCGATGGAGGACCAAGTCACGCGGCCCGTCCGATCCGTCGAGTGTCAGGACGATCGATCCGCCGTCACCCACCGGGCTGCCTGCGCAGACGCTCCTGCGACCCATAAAGTCCTCGTACGCTTCAAGGCCGTTCCTGCGCAGCAACTCGCAAAAATCCGGATGTGCTCGGACCCCATCCTTCATTGCGCGGACCATCCGGCCGCCACGTTGGCCTTACATACCGCCGGCAGAGCATCTTCGCGGCGGCCGGTGCGTTGGGCCTCCAACCGCCAGCGGTACAGTTCGTGAACTCGGTAGCGTGCCGACATCTTCAGGACTTTGCCAAGCCAGCGTCGCGCCGGCGCGTCGAGGCGGTGGGCCCCCCAATACCATTTGGCGAACCGGAGGCACTCGGTGCGGCTGAGCACGCCGGGGGCCATCGCCACAAGGGCGGCCACATCACCGACCGCCTTACGCCCGCCGGGCCCACGCCGCCACATGCGACCACGTCCACGCGGATCGAGGAAGTGACACGCATAGCTGCCGTCTTCAACCGGGCAGACGACGACATTCCGCCAGAACAAGGCCCCGTGAGCGAAGCCCATTTGGTGCATGGCTCGGATCTGCTCGGCCAGCGTTCGCGTCAGGCGACGCCGCGTCCGGGTCACCTCGGCTATCCCGACATCCGCCAGGGCGCCACACAGAAGCCCCATCAAGCTCTGACCGTTCGATATTCCCTCGGTGACGAGCGCGCAACTGTGCAGCAGGCCCAAGCGCCGCCGCTCGCCATAGGCGACAGGTCGCACCGCCGGGATACCCGCCGACCGCATCGCCTGCAGCGTAACATACTCCCGCCTCGCCCGGCTGGCTCCAAGGAGCACGCCGCGCAGCAGCCCGCGCATTTGCCGCGCCCGCGTCGCGTAGTGGTAGCGCTTGACGTACAGACACCCCGCCGGCTGACCGACCTGCACCCGGATCGTGTCGCTGCTGCGACTCCACGCGACCACCTGATCACCCAGACAGCCGAGCAGCCCCTGCACCGTGGACAGCCCCCGCTCGTGCAGCCATGCGGTGCACTCCGGATCGACATGAAGCGTATCGCGATAGGCGGGCATCACGGGCTCGATCGGGCGCGCAGCCGTTCGAGAATCTCGCTGCTGGAATGGTCCTTGGGATCACCCACGATCACCAGTTCGGCGCCAATGCGCCGGAGCGTCGCGCGCTCGGGCAGGTTCTCGGGCGTATAGTCGGGGCCTTTCGCCTGCTTGTGCGGCCTGAGCGTGTCGAGCAACGCGTCGCAGGTGGGCGTATCGAAGCTGGTAACGTAGTCGACCCCCTCCATGCCGGCCACGACCTCCATGCGCTCGGCGAGCGGATGAATCGGCCGGTCCGTACCTTTCGTGGCACGAATCGACTCGTCCGAGTTCAGCGCCACCACCAGCACGTCACCCTCTGCCGCCGCGCCCTGTAGATACCGCGTGTGACCCACGTGCCACAGGTCGAAGTTGCCGTTGGCCAATACGATCGTCTTGCCCTCGGCACGGAGGCGCTCCAACTCCTTCCGCAGCCGTTCGATATCGGTGACGATGTCAGCCGCCATCACTCCACCTCGGCGGCAAGGCCAGTCTCGCGGATTACGCGACTCAACTCGGCCGGACTGACCGTGGCCACGCCCTCACGCATCACGACGATCGAGGCCGCTGCGTTGGCCAGATGTGCGGCTTCCAGCGCCGATCGTCCAGCCGCCATCGCCGCGGAGAAAACGGCCGCCACCGTGTCACCGGCCCCGGTCAAATCGACAATCTGGTCCGTCCCCACCGCTCGAATCAGACGGCAGGAACCCTCGCGATCCTGCAGCAACATGCCCTGGTTGCCCAGGGTGATGAGTACGGCCTGCAACTCCAGGCGGTCGACAAGCTCCCTGGCCGCGATGCGCATCTGCTCGGCCGAGCCGTCGGTGGCCGACGTCGCGTCGATCGCCTCCTCCTCATTCGGTTTGAGGACCGTCACACCGCTGAAACTCCGTGCGTCATAGCGCGAGTCCACGACAACCGTCTTCACGCGAGCAAACTGCTTCAGCATATCCTTGAACCGAGCATCGAACACGCCGTAACCGTAGTCACTGACCACCCAGGCGTCGACCCGCTCGTCGATGCGCTCGACTCGTTCCCGCAGCAGCGCGCGAAGCGAATCCAAAGGCACGCCATCGGCGGCCCGATCGAGCCGCAATACCTGTTGTCGCGACGTGTGAAGCGCACCGGCCAGGAACCGCGTCTTGGTAATCGTCTGGTGCTGATTGCTCAGTAACAACCCCTCGGTACCCACGCGACGCTCGGCGAGCACGTGCCGCACGGCCCGGCCGGGCTCGTCGTCGCCCGCCATACCCACCATCTCGACGGTCGCGCCCAACGAAGCCACGTTGGCTGCGACGTTCGCCGCACCGCCGGGCAGCAACCACTCGCGCTCGTGCTTGACCACCACCACCGGCGCCTCGCGCGACACACGCTGCGTCAGCCCGGAGACGTAGATGTCGGCCATTACGTCGCCGACGACCCCGACCCGCGCGTCACTCAGCGCAGCGATCGCGTACTCGAGCTCTTGCCTACTCGGCGTGGTCAACCGCTCGCCCATCGTTTGGCGTTCCCGTCCTCACCGGGGATGTACGACGCGCGGCAAGAAGTTCAGCCGCGGGGCGCAGCACCATATCCACCGTCAGCGCCCGCATGCACCGGTGATCCGTCGGACATACCCGCTTCATACAGTGTGCGCAGTCCACATCGGCGATCACCTTGCGCTCCAGCGAGTAACCGGTCTCGCTCCAGCGCGGATCGGTCGGCCCGAAAATGCTCACCACCGGCGCGCCATAGGCGGCTGCGATGTGACGCGGCCCGCTGTCGTTGGTGACCAGCAGATCGCACCGGCGTATCAAGGCCATCAGCTCGCGCAGCGACAGCGGGTCATCCGCCAACACGGTCGCCTCACGCTGCAGATCGGCCTCAATCCTCCGCGCAATAGATACCTCTCCCGGCCCACACGTCACGACCACCTGAGCCGCCTGCGTATCGACCAGCCGGTCCGACAGCTCGGCGAAGCGAGCCGGCAGCCAGCATTTGGCCTGTCCATAGGCCGCCCCCGGGTTGATCACCACCAGCGGACGCTTGGAGTCGATCCCGTATTGCCGGCAGATCTCGGTGAACCGCCGGTCGTCTTCCGCCCCGGCCGGCAGACTCAGGACATCGGGAAGTTCGCGACAACCCAGAAAAGCCCCGATGGCGTTGTAGTAACGCACGAGGGACACCGGAACGAAGTCTCCGTCGAGCCGCTGCGCCACCAACCGGTCGGTCAGCAACAAGCCTCGCCCGTCCCGATCGTAACCCACCCGCTGGCGGGCCCCCGCCAGCGAGGCCAGCAACGCCGACCGGAAGGAATTCGCCAGAAGCACGGCAAGGTCGATCCGGCGCCGTCGCAGTTCGCACGCCAAGCGGGCAAAACCCTCCCGGCGGGTGTTCCTGGTTTTACCCCCGGGCCAGAAGAGCACCTCATCCATCCAGTCCGCCCCGTCCAGCAGATCGGCCACGTACGGCCGAGCCAGGAAGATCACGTGCGACTGGCGGAAACGACGCCTCAAGGACGTCAACGTCGGCGTCGCCATCACGACGTCACCGACCCAACTGGGCAACACGACAAGGATGCAGGCTGGCTCCACGCTAATCCCTCGACCCCCAAAGCGGACCATGGTAACGTCCCCAGCGACAGCCGACAACGCCGCAACGGCAGGTCAAGGGTGGCGATGGAGCAGAAATAGCGTCGTGGCAAGAAGTTGCATAAAGACGGCCGACAGCAGACGTACAAACGCCGCGTCGATTCGCCCGTCCACCGTGGCCAGCATCCCCCACCCGAACAGGCCGATGGCCACCATCTGCACAATCGCGCCGGTCAGCTTGGCCAGGGAGAAATCCTGGTACATGCGGCTGCGCTGCTGCTGTTCCAGTAGTTGCGCGACCGTGGCCAACTGGCGTTCGATGCGATCCTGCGTGTCTCGCGACTCGGCAGGCCCGGTCGCCCCGCCCGGCTGCTGGTTCACAATGACGTCGACCGCGCCGGCCAGGTCGGCAGCCACAAAGTCAGACGCGACTGACGGCGTCTGGCGGGCATCACCGATGAGAATCGTACGGCAGCCTGCCGCTCGCCCGGCTTCGACATCGCGAACCTTGTTGCCCACCATCCAGCAGGCCGACAGGTCCAGGTCCAACTCGGCGGCCGCTTGGCGCAGCATGCCCGCCCCGGGCTTGATCAGGTCGCTGTCCCGACGATACCGGTCGACGACGGCCTCAGATCCGGTCGAGTACGGACACGCATAGATCGCGTCTAACCCCGCCTCCTGCTCGGCGAGCACCGTTCGCAACTGGTCGTGAACGGCTGAAAGCTGCTGTTCGTCGAGCAGTCCCCTGGCCACGGCAGGTTGGTTCGTCACCATCACAGCCTTGAACCCCGCATGTCGCAGCCGCTTGATGGCCAGCGCAACGCCAGGCACCAGCGGCACCTGCTCGGGGCTGGTGCACGGATCGGTATCCGGCACGACCGTGCCGTCGCGATTGAAGAAGATTGCCCTTCCACCCATGGTGTCTCAACCTTTGCCGGCTGCAGGGGATCCACGCCCCAAACGACCGACCACCCGCCGCAATGAGTCGGTCAGCATTCTATCGGCTTCGGGACTTAAGTCGATGGTAACCCGCAGCGCCCAAAGTGGCAGCTTGCAGTCGACCGAAAGCGCCCGCAATTTGACCATGTCCTTGCATGTGGTGATCACGGCTTCGGCGTCGTGCTGACGGGCCAGTTCGCCGAGTGCCGCCAGATCGCGCGGCGTGTAGCGGTAGTGGTCGGGCCACCATCGCGTCGCCACCACTTGCGAGCCCAGCGCGTTCACGGTAGCGGCGAACGACTCGGGATTGGCAATACCCGCCACGCAAACCACGCTCTCGGGCACCGGACCGGGCAGATGCCTGACGCTGCCATCCAGGCCGACCAACGCAGTCGGCCGATGTCGTCCTTCGACCACCGGCGTGCCCGGGGCAAAACGGCCCAGCCGCTCGTGCAGGTGAGCCAGCACAGTCGGCGGCACCCGATCACACCGTGTGACCGCAATCAAATCGGCGCGCGCCAGGCTGGAAGGCGGCTCCCGCAACAGGCCCCTCGGCAAGAGGTGACCGTAGCCGAACGGGCGAGTTGCGTCGACCAGGACGATGTCCAGGTCGCGAGCGATCCGCCTGTGTTGGAACCCGTCGTCCAGCAGGAGCGCGTCGGCCTCGAAGCAGCGCAGCGCCTCCTCGGCCCCGGCAATGCGGTCCGGATTCTGCACGATGCGGTCGCAGTCGATCGCCAGCGCCAGCTCGACTGTCTCGTCCGCCGACTCGCCCGCGGCGGCCTTGTATCCGCGGAGGAGAATGGCCGGGCGGCGATCCATCTCGACGAGCTTCTGGAAAAGAGCAGCCACGAAGGGTGTCTTGCCCGTGCCGCCTGTAGTGATGTTCCCCACGCTGATGACCGGCACGCCCACGTCTGTGACCGCACCCGACGTTTCGTAGTAGTAATTGCGCAGCAACACCGCCAGGCGATAGGGCCAGGACAACAGCGTCAATCCCGCACGCACGACCGAGGGCAATGGCCCGGTTGTCCGGCAGGCAATTGTCCGCATGAACCAACCGTCCGGCGCCGGCATGACACCGCCCACTCCATCAGGCCAGTACGTTTGCCATCACACGATCGACCAGGCGCCGCCGCGGTCGCCGCCCCGCCTGACAAACCCTCACAATAGGGCCCCAATATCCGCCAACCCCGCCAA
>CBFCZG010000189.1:0-8590 GCA_965602375.1 uncultured Phycisphaerae bacterium
CCCCAGCCACCAAGCGTACCTGCCGAACCAGCGGCTCGATGCGCACGGTCTCTACCAACTCTCGCTGCAATCTGATGGCTTGGGTGGGACTAACCGTCCAGCGGTGAAGCGGCTTGGGCAGCTTCATGCGGCGACCTTGCGGATCACCTTGATAGCCCGGTCGATATCGGCCTGGTCGACTTCCAGACTGGCAACAGCCCGCACGCGGGCCGGCCCGATCGCGAGCATCCGCACGCCGGCGGCACCGAGCTTCTCGACGAAGCGCTCGGCCGGGGCGAGCCGATCGTCCAGATCAAAAATCACGATGTTGGTCTGCACATGATCCGGATTGAGGCGAATTCCCGTCACGTTGGCGATCGCGGTTGCGAGTCGCCTGGCGTGAGCATGGTCTTCGGCCAACCGTTCGACGTGGTGGTCAAGAGCGTGGAGGGCGGCCGCCGCAAGGATGCCCGTTTGCCGCATGCCGCCGCCGAACATTTTGCGGAACCGGTGCACGCGATCGATGAATGCCCGCGTGCCCGCCACCGCCGATCCGACCGGGGCGCCCAGACCCTTGGAGAAACATATGGAGCACGAGTCGACGTGGCGTGTGTACTCGGTTGGCGGCTTGCCCGTGGCCACGCATGCGTTCATCAGCCGCGCTCCGTCCAGGTGAACCGCCAGACCCGCCTGCTGGGCAAACCGATGGATCTCGGCCATCGCCTCCACCGGCCAGATTGAGCCGCCGCCACGGTTGTGCGTGTTCTCGACCAACACCAGCCGAGTGTTGGCAAAGTGGTGGTTGCCCGCCGGCTTGATCGAAGCTTTCACCTGCTCAACGGTGAAGACGCCTCGGTCACCTTGCACGAACGCATAGCTGCACCCGCTGATCGCCGCCGGCGCACCGCCCTCATACAGATACGCATGACTGCTGACGTCGCAGATGATTTCGTCGCCGGGACTGGTATGTGCGCGGATGGACGTCTGATTGGCCATCGATCCAGACGGTACGAAGATGGCCGCCTCCTTGCCCAGCAGATCGGCCACACGTTGCTGAAGCGCGTTGGTCGTGGAATCTTCGCCAAAGACGTCGTCTCCCACTTCCGCCTCAGCCATGGCCCTTCGCATCGCGGGCGTGGGACGGGTGATCGTGTCGCTTCGGAGGTCAACCACCTGATTGGACGCAGTCATTACAGCTCACTCCTGGTTCATACGTGCGGCACGAGGGGCACAGACACCGACCCGCCCGCACTCGACGAACACCACATGATACCATGCGGCCGCACCCATGTGGTGCCGCCTAAGGCGGATACTGCCACACAACCGTGCCTGCTTCAAATGGTAAATCAGCGCCGGCGGCCCGCGATGCAGGCCAACCCCGCCACCACCAGCAAGGCGGTGACCGGCTCGGGCGTGGCCATGGGCACGCCGGCTGCATCGGGACTCGCCACATCGGTGAACTGAATGACCCCGTCCTCTGGATCGCCCAGGCCGAAAAGGTTCTGGATCACGCTGTCGGTCGCCAGCAGCGACGCCTGCCGATCCGTAATCTGTTCGCCGGCGGCCAGGGCCGCCTCGATCTGCGCGATTTCCTCAGAGTCGACACCGTTCTTCTCGCGCGTCGACCGGAGTGAAAACTCGCGGAATGGATTGTCCTCGCCGGGTGCCAGGGCGTCGAACACCGCGGCCAGCAGGTCGGCCACCACGTTGCCGCTGATATCGATGGGACCGACGTCGAAATCCATATGCCCGTCGTTCTCGCCGAACAGGCCCTCCGTCTCGAACGTGCCGGTGTTGTTGATGTCCACGATCGTGTCGTAGAAACCGAGGGCGTTGATCTCGGTGCCAATGCTCAGTTGGAGCTCTCCGGTCGCCAGGAAGTCCTGCATCCCGAAGTTCCGCCTCAACTGGTAGTTCAGCGACGAGTTGCCGGTGTCCATGAAGAATTGCAGGGCGGGAATCGGCCTTCGGTCCCATCCGACCTGCGCCCGCAACTGACCGCTGGGGATCAGCTCGGTCTGGCCGAAATTGAGCGGTTGGCCGGTAAACTGCTGGGAGATGTTGACCACCGCGCCATTGGTGATGATGTTTCTTTGCCCCTGAACAGTGAAGCCGGCGTATTGCAGCGATCGAGCCACATCCCTAAAGAACATCGCCTTAGCCGGGCTGGCGGCGGCGCCGAACGTTACTACGGCCGCGAATACCGCGACCCAGCGTGACTGAGCCATGAGCTACTGCCTCCGTCCTGACGTTAGATTATCGGCACCAGCACCTAGGTAAACCACATTTTGAGGCGGATGGCCGGGCAAATCAACTCCGGCCGGTCCGCAGCGGGCAATTGCCTCACCCATAAGGGTTTATCGACCGATCCACCGGCGTTGGCAAGGCGCAAGGGCATCATGTCGACCCCGCTGGTCGAACCAGTTCGGCCAGCAGGCGTATCCCCGTGACCGCCCCGGCCACGAAATCATCGATATGAAAGAACTCGTTCGGGCCGTGAGCATTACAGTCAGGCCGGCAGTACCCCAGAAGCAGGCATTCAGCCCCAAGCATCTCCCCAAAAACGGGCAGAATCGGCAGTGTGCCGCCCTCGCGGATCAGCACCGGCTCGCGGCCGAACCCGGCCGCCAACGCCCGGCGGGCCGCCGCCATCCACGGGCTGTCCAGCGGCGCCATGTACGCCCGGCACAGCCCGTGCTCGGTGATGTGAGCCTTCACCCGATCGCCACATATCTGCCGCACCAGCCGGTCGAAGGAGGCCGAAACGGCCTCGGGATCCTGCTGCGGCACCAGTCGCATGGAGATCTTGGCAGTTGCCCGGGCCGGGATGATCGTGCTGGCGCCTTGCCCCTGGTACCCGGCCGTAAGGCCGTTCACATCCAGGGTGGGACGTGCCCAACGCCGCTCCAGCGTGGTGTAGCCGGCCTCTCCAGCCAGGGCGGGGCTGCCAAGCCTCGCCAGATAGGCAGCTTCGTCAAAGCCAAGCGTAGCCAGCGACTTGCGCTCGGCATCACCCAGAGGCTGCACATGATCGTAGAAACCCGGGATCGTCACACGTCCATCGCCGTCCTCGAGTGACGTGATCAGCTCGGCTAGGACATTGGCCGGATTGGCCACCGTGCCGCCGAACGAGCCACTGTGCAGATCTCTGTCGGGGCCAGTCAGCGTAACTTCTTTATAGACAAGACCTTTCGTGCCGTATGTGATGGCCGGCACGCCGGACCCGAAAGCGGCCGTATCGCAGATGAGCACCACATCGCAGGCCAACTCCTCCCGGTGAGACTCAATGAGCGAAGGCAGGTTCGGCGAGCCGATCTCCTCCTCGCCCTCCAGCAGGAACTTGACGTTTACCGGCAGCGCGCCCGCCACAGCGTGCCATGCCTCGATGGCCGCCACCGCCGTCAGCAACTGGCCCTTATCGTCGGCGGCGCCCCGGCCGAACACAGCCCCATCGCGGACGGCCGGCTCGAACGGTGGGCTGTCCCACAAATCCTGCTCGCCGGCCGGCTGAACGTCGTAGTGCCCGTAGATCAACACTGTGAGCGCTCCAGGCAACTCACATCGTCGGGCGAACACCGCCGGATGCCCTGCGGTCCGATGGACCTGGCAGTCGAAATCACTACGCGCGAGCCGTCTCTCAAGCCATTGGGCGGCGGCGGCCATATCCCGGGCATGCTCGGGCTGGGCCGAAACGCTCGGGACGCGCACAAGCTCCAACCACGAATCGATCAGCGCCTGCCTATGGCTGTGCAGATACTCAACTGCCTGCTCGACATGATGCACGGCTGCCCACCCCTTGCTGCGTAAGCTTGGCTGGGTCGTACCCGCACGCACGCGCCTCCCGCGGTGCGCCGGCGGGCAGTGGTTCAGGACCGACTGGCGATCGCGTGGGCCAAGGGCTGGACCACCAGCGGTACGGCCTTTTCCGCTGCGAGTTGCTCGGCGCGTTCGAACAGGGCGTCGAGCTCCTGCTCCAGATCGCCGGCGGGCGCGTGACCCCAGTAGCGCCGAACCGTCAAATACACGCTGACCGGCTGCGACTCATACTCACCGGTGCGGACCTCGTACGTATGACTGTGTGACTTCACCTCGATGCGCGCCTGCGTGTCGCAGTTGGGAGTCAGCGAAATCGCCCACACCGGCTGGACGTCGAGAACATGGCGCACCTGATCGCCCATCAGGAAGCTGGATATGGGATGGTCGGCGAACAGGGTGTCAGCCACCAACTGATCGTGATTGCCGTCGAACTCCAGGTCGAAGCAAAAGGCCACCTCCAGATAGTCGTAGTCCAACTCACCCATGGTCAGGTGGAAGGGCGCCTGCGACATCACCAGACGGCCGAACTTCCTGACTTCGTCCACGTTCGGCGGGGCGAAATGCCCGAGCCGCAGGGCGTCGTGGTTCAGCCGGATCCATCTCCGGCTGTCGCCGGCCGGAGGCACCTCCTCCAGCAGCAGGGTGTCGTCTTCACGCCGTCGCAGGCGCGACAACGCCGGGTAGTCCTTGCGCAGTCGATCGAAGAAGTGAAGAACCGTCTCCCGCTCCAACCCGAGGTCGAGCTTGAGGTACAGCCGCACTGTGGCGGAGAAGTCGTCACAAACCGTACCGAAAAACGAGCTCATACTCCGGCCCTCTTTACAGACACGGGGTTTACCAGCTCCATATTATAGCGCATTATCCTCGCTGCGGGCGTGCGGTGCAATCCAGGGTTTGCCGGATTGAGTAAGGAGAGCCAGCGTCATGAGAATCGAATGTGGAACCACCAAGCAGCGAAGAAACCGCATCATTCTGGTCATCATTGTTTGCGCCGTCTTTGCCGGCTGGTTTGCCTACGACGGTTGGCACAAGTACCCACGTGAGCAGGCCGAGGGCAGGGTCGCCCACAGCGATTCAAGTATTTACCTGCAAAAGGTCCTGGCTGTGGGGATGGGCATCGCCACGCTGGTCGGGATCATCCACGTGGTTCGCGTCAGCCGGCAGCGCTTCGCTCTGGACGAGGATGGACTGCACCTGGCCGGCCGTACCATCTCTTGGGAGCAGTTGAAAGGCTTCGAGAATTACGATCGGCGAGGCTGGGTCGATCTTACTCTTGCCGACGGGGGGAAGGTCCGTCTGGACAACTACAAGATCGAGCGTTGCGATGAGATGATCGACCAGATCTGCTCCCGGAGGAACCTGCCGAACCCGCTGCCCGCGCCCGAGGCCGACCCGCCGCCGGAGGAAGGGAAGGACGTCCCGCCCACATCTACAGACTAGCCGGCGGCGTCTTCATCGGGGTCGACGGGCTGGGTGGAATCCAACACCAGTTCGTCATTGCGGGCGGTGATACGCCAACCCGGGGGCACGACCACAAAATCGGAGTTGTCCCACTGCCCAGCCATCAACCCGGCCAGCAGGCTTAGGTCGCCGGGAACCTGGTCGAACGTCCATCCACGCTCGTCGGCCTCGCGACGTGTGTGCTCGCTGTAGCCGAGTTGGCCGGCCACGCCCGTATCGATGAACGCCAGGCGGTCGTAATTTCTCTTCCACGAATCCAGGAATTGAGCGATATACTCGGCGTTTTCGCGTCCGTACTTCGCCACGTATTCGTCGAAGGTTTTATTGAGTCCGAGCCCCTTCATGATCGTGCCGTCGCCGTCGGCGAAGTTCCGCTCGATCCAGCCGCTGGTGCGGAAGTAGGTGCCCGGATGCGCGTCGTGATACTGCCGGTACCGCTGACGGCTGCCGAGAAACAGCGTGATGCAGTCGTGCGCCCGGGGCAGGATCAGGGGGATATCGCGGGCCCGCAAGCCGACCGTGCCGTCGTTGCACCGAGCGTAGCCCAGCAGGACGGCGTCATAGACGTTCGGATCGGCCGTATCGATGCGGCGCTGAAGGTCGGCTTGCATGTCGTCAGTCGGCAGGTCATGGAGACCTTTGCGGACGAACTCCAGATCGATAATGTTGGGCGCTTCAGCCGCCAGACGGCATACCTCGCGGAAGAGGATGTCGCACGCGATCATGCAGAAGCGTCGCGGTCCAGTCTCCTGTTGATCCATAGTGGGTGGATGCCTCACTTCACGCCAGCAGCCTGCTTTGCCGCATCCAGTGTACGGCACGGGCCAGGGCGTCTTGCGGAGTATAGCGCGGCCGATATCCCAACTCCAACCGCGCTTTGGTAATGTCCGCACACATGTGCTGCTCGAAGTGGTAACGCGTCGGCAGGTCGGGCTTGAAGCGAACTTCGAATGCAGGCCAATCCAAGTGCTCGACAGGAAGCTTGTGGCCATAGATGTCGCCGTAAACAGCCACCAGCTCGGTAAAGGTCACGGCATAGGCCGCCCCGGCGTTGTATATCTGACCGTTTGCCCGGTCGGGCTGGCGGAGAACGAGACGAAAGACTTCGGCCACGTCGTCGGCGTCGACGGGGTCGACCAACGTGGAGCCGTCGCCGGGCAGCGTCACGGCCTGGCCGCCGGCCATGGCCCGATGGACGTCAATGCTGCGTCCGGCGGCCGGTTCGAGAGGGATCTTGCCGGCCCCGGCGATGTTGGTGGGCATGACGGCAGCCACCGTCGGGCCGTCGCCTCGCGACAGCACCTGCTGCAACTGCCGGTAGCGCTTACGGTAGGCGTCGAACGGGCACTGGCCCTGCGTACGCTCGGGGGTAGGCACCTGGCGGGGCGGACCGTACATCCACAACGATCCGCACAGCACCACATGCTCGACACTGGGCGGCAGGGATGCCATCAGCGCGGGCGTATCGCGGCCGAGTATATCGATCACGACGCCCGGTTGACGCTCGGTGAGGGCTTTTGCACCGGCGGACGAGCCCACCAGTTCGGCGTAATCAAACGTGAGATGTTCGACACCCAGGCCCTGCCACGATGCCGCGTCGGGCTTGGACTGGCGTCCGCGCGTGACCACGGCGACCTCGTACCCGTCAGCCACCAGCTTGGGTACCAGGTGCCGGCCGATGTGACCGTATCCGCCGATGACAATCGCTTTCATATCCACACTCCTGTTGCAGGCAAAAACCCAATCCGTCCCGCACACAAGGCCGTCGCGTGCAGCGCGGCGCCCGCGCAGCGGAGAGGCATACCGGACCTCAGTCGGCGACGACCTTCACGTGCAGTGTGCGCCGCCGAGGGCCATCGAACTCGGCAAAGTAGATCGCCTGCCACGTGCCCAACACCAGCCGCCCGCCGTCGATCAGAACGCATGCACTCGCCCCCAGCAGCGACGACTTGATGTGAGCGTCGGAGTTGCCCTCGCTGTGGCGATATTCGGCCAGGCCGTGAGGCGCCAGCGCTTCGAGCCGACGGGCCAGGTCGGCGGTCACGTCCGGATCGGCGTTTTCCTGAATCGTAATACCGGCCGTTGTGTGCGGCACATAGCAGATCACGCAGCCGGTGCTGACGCCACTGTCGGCCACCATCGACTGCACCTCGCCGGTCACATCGACGAACTCACAACGTTTGGAGCTGGGCACGTCTAGCGTTTTGAGCATGATCCTCACCTCATCGGCCGCCGGGGGCACGTTCGACTGGCCGCCGAAGCCCCCGGACGGCCGCTTCGACTCTATAGCGCCGCTTCGCGCGACGCAACGCGGCGTGAACGTGCGGTTTTGACCGGGCTTCGGCCTGCGGTAGAATTTGCATACGAGGACGCTTTAACGGATGGCAGTATCCAATCGTGGCAAGGTGGTCGTCGCGATGAGCGGCGGCGTGGACAGCGGCGTGGCTGCATGGCTGCTGCGAGAGCAGGGCTACGAGGTGGTCGGACTTTTCATGCGGACCGGCACCGAGGCGGACGACGCTTCCGGGCCAGGTCGTCGACGAGGCTGCTGTGGCGCTGCCGACGCTGCGGACGCCCGCGCCATCGCCGCCAAGCTGGGCATCAGCCTGTACGTGCTGAACTTCAAAGACCAGTTCGAGGCCCTGATTCAGCAGTTCGCCGACGAATACGCGCGAGGGCGAACACCCAACCCCTGCATCCTCTGCAACGAGCGACTGAAGTTTGGCAGGCTCGCGCAGTACGGCGAGGCGATCGGCGCCCACCACGTCGCGACCGGGCATCACGCGCGCATCGTGCGGCGCGGCGGCCGGGCAGCGCTGGCACGCGGGCGCGACGCGGAGAAGGATCAGTCGTATGTGCTATTCAGCGTGCGGCGTCCGATGTTGGATCGAATGCTGCTGCCCGTGGGCGACCTGACCAAGGATCAGGTCCGCCGGCATGCGCGCCAACTCGATTTGCCCGTGCACGATAAGCCCGACTCGCAGGAGATCTGCTTCGTGCCCGACGACGACTATGCGCGTGTCGTGCGACAGCAACGCCCCGATGCGTTTCAGCCGGGGCCGATTCGACACGTCGACGGGCGCGAGCTGGGTCGGCACGAGGGTCTGGCCCACTACACGATCGGCCAGCGTCGAGGGCTGGGGGTCGCACTGGGCGCGCCGGTCTACGTTACAGAACTCGACGCCGAGACGAAGACGGTCGTGCTCGGGCCACGCGAGGCACTGTTGCACGACGGCCTGACGGCAACAGGCGTGAACTGGCTGGTCGATCCGCCGGTGGGCAAGCTGGCCGTCCGCGCCAGGATACGTTACGCTCACGCGGCGGTTGGGGCCAC
>CBFCZG010000190.1:0-8555 GCA_965602375.1 uncultured Phycisphaerae bacterium
GCGACGTTTCCGTGCAATCACGCTCAGGCGGTCGCGGGCGACGTGAGCCGTTCGCTGATCGATCTGTGCGAGATGACGGGCATCACCCCTGTGGTGCTGGGCGAGGCGGGCGAGGGCCGTATGCCGCCGATCTGGGAGCGCGTGCGGTAGGGGGGCGCAAGACCGATGGGCGAGGCACACGGACGATTCATCGGCGTGGATCTGGGGGCGTCGTCGGGGCGGGTATTTGCCGGGCTTCTGGATGAAGGCGGCTTGGCGATGCACGAGTTGCACCGCTTCGACAACGAGCCGATCACAATCGATCAGACGCTCTGCTGGGATATCCAACGGCTGTTCGGAGAGGTTAAGCGGGGGCTTGCCGAGTTTGCGCGGACTTTCGGGGGCGAGGCCGACGGCGTGGGCGTCGACACGTGGGGCGTGGATTTCGGTCTGGTGGGGGCCGACGGATCGATGTTGGGCCATCCGGCGCATTACCGCGATCGTCGGACGGAGGGCATGGCCGAGAAGGTGCACGCCCGCATCGACAGCGGCAGACTTTACGAGATTACGGGCATCCAGTTTTTGCCGTTCAACACGATCTTTCAATTGATGTCGATGATCGATGCGGCGTCGCCGGCGCTGCAAGAGGCCGAGATGCTGCTGTTTATGCCCGACCTGCTGAATTACATGCTGACTGGACGACGCGTGAGCGAGCACACCATCGCCTCGACGAGCCAGATGCTCGACGCCCGGGGGCGAGACTGGTCGGACCCGATCGTGCGGGCGCTGGGGCTACGGCGAGAGCTGATGCCGCCGCTGGTGGCGCCGGGCAGCGTGGTCGGGCCTTTGGACAGCGGCGTGGCCAAGGAAGTGGGGCTGAGTGCATGTCCGGTAATCGCTCCGGCCGGCCACGACACGGCGTCGGCGGTGGCGGCCGTACCGGCGGAAGTGCGGTCGCGCTGGGCGTACATTTCCAGCGGCACGTGGTCGCTGATGGGGGTGGAACTGCCCGAGCCGCTGATCGACGAGCGGGCCATGGCGGCGAACTTCACCAACGAGGCGGGCGTGGCGGGGACGGTGCGGTTCCTCAAGAACATTGCCGGGTTGTGGTTGATGCAGCAGTGTCGCAAGCTGTGGCAGGAGCAGGGCGTGGATTGCCTTTTCGAGCAACTCAGCGGTGAAGCGAAGCGGACCGAGGCGTTTCGCTCGTTGGTCGATCCGGACGATGCGTGCTTTCTGGATCCGCCGGACATGACCGAGGCGATCGCCGCGTTTTGCGCGAGGACCGACCAGCCCTCGCCGAGGACGCCGGGTGAGTTTACCCGCTGCATCTACGAGAGCCTGGCTCTCGCCTATCGGCGAACGCTGGGGACTTTGGAGGCGCTTACCGGGTCGCGCATCGAGGTGCTGCACGTTGTGGGCGGCGGGTCGCGTGACGCGCTGTTGTGCCAGGCGACGGCTGATGCGTGCGGCGTGGCGGTGGAAGCGGGCCCGGCCGAGGCGACCAGCGTGGGCAATGTGTTGGTGCAGGCGATGGCCGTCGGGCGTGTGGCCTCGTTGGGGCAGTTGCGAGAGCTTTCGCGTCGAAGCAGCGACCTTCGGCGATATCGACCGCAGCGGACGTCGGCATGGCAGCGGCAGGCGGCGCGGTTCGAAGCGCTGGCGGGCTCGTCGCCGGGTCAGTAGGATGGCCGATGGTGTACGCGCGGTCGGCTGTCGCCCGGTGGCGGCGTCTGTGGTACGGTCGGGCCTGAATCAGATGAACATGCGGTGGCGACGATCTGAAGGAGTGTGCGCTCTATGGACGTTCTGCTGCTGAGTCGACTCCAGTTTGCCCTGACGATCGCGTTTCACTATCTGTTTCCCCCCTTGAGCATCGGGCTGGGTGTGATTCTGGTGATCATGGAGGCGGCGTACCTGAAGACAAAGAGCCCGTTGTACCGTCGCATGACTCGTTTCTGGGTGGGGATCTTCGGGCTGATCTTTGCGATGGGGGTGGCGACGGGGATCGTGATGGAGTTTCAGTTCGGGACGAACTGGTCGACGTATTCACGCTTCGTGGGTGACGTGTTCGGCAGCGCGCTGGCGGCTGAGGGGATCTTCGCGTTCTTTCTGGAGTCGGGGTTCCTGGCGATTCTCCTGTTTGGGTGGGACAGGGTGCGGGACGGGACGCACTTTCTTGCGACGGTGTTGGTGTGCGTGGGCGCGCACTTCAGCGCGGTGTGGATCGTGGTGGCCAACTCGTGGCAGCAGACGCCGGCGGGGTACCACATCGTGCAGCACGGCGACAGCGTGCGGGCTGAGATTACGGACTTCTGGGCGTTGGTGTTCAATCCGTCGAGCATGGATCGGCTTAGCCATGTGATCATGGGTGCGTGGCAGGCGGGGGCGTTTCTGGTGCTGAGCGTCGGCGCGTATTACCTGCTGAAGCGTCGGCATGAGGACTTCGCCAAGGCGTCGATGAAGATTGCCCTGGTGGTGGCTGTGATCGGCTCGGTGGGGCAACTGGTGACCGGCCATTCCAGCGCCCTGGGTGTGGCGGAGAACCAACCGGCCAAGCTGGCGGCGATGGAAGGGCACTACGCCGAGTCGGGCCCGGGCGATCTGTATCTGTTCGGCTGGGTGGACGAGCAGGCCGAGCAGGTGCGCTACGGGGTGAAACTGCCCGGGATGCTGAGTTGGATGGTGCACGGCGACCGGCAGCGGGCCATCGTCGGTCTGTCGGCGTTTGCGCGGGGCGATCGTCCCGCGGTCAATGCGGTGTTCCAGGCGTACCATGCGATGGTGTGCATCGGCACGGGCCTGATCGTGCTGAGTGTTGTGGGCTTGCTGATGTGGTGGCGCGGCGCGCTGTGGCGGACGAGATGGCTGCTTTGGGTATTCGTGATCGCCGTTTTGGGCCCGCAGGCGGCCAATCAGTTGGGGTGGCTGGTGGCTGAACTCGGTCGGCAGCCGTGGGTGGTGTACAACCTGCTTCGTACATCGGAGGCTTTTTCGCCGGTGCTGAGCCGCTCGGACGTAGTGGCGTCGCTGGTGATGTTTGTGGTGGTTTACGCTCTGTTGTTCGCGCTGTTCATCTACCTGGCGGACCACAAGATCAGGAAGGGCCCGGCGGACGGACCGGCCGAGTCGGGGAGGCATCTGGCATGAGCCTGAGTCTGGATCTGCAAACGGTGTGGTTCGTGCTGGTGGGGGTGCTGTTTGCGGGCTATGCCATTCTGGATGGCTTCGACCTGGGCGTAGGTGCGCTGCATTTGCTCACCGAGACGGATGTCGAGCGGCGGACCATGCTCAATGCCATCGGTCCGGTATGGGACGGCAACGAGGTGTGGCTGGTAACCGGAGGTGGGGCGCTGTTTGCGGCGTTTCCGGAGGCGTACGCGACGGCCTTTTCGGGCTTCTACCTGGCGTTTATGGCGCTGCTGTGCACGCTGATCTTCCGCGCGGTGTCGATCGAATTTCGCAGCAAGCAGCCGGGGCGGCTTTGGCGAGGCGTGTGGGACGTGGGGTTCAGCGTGGGCAGTATCGTGTCGGCGGCTCTGATCGGCGTGGCGCTGGGGAACATGGTATGGGGGATACCGCTGGGGTCGGATCACGAGTTCGCCGGCACGTTTGTGGGGCTGCTGCATCCGTATGCGCTTCTGGTGGGTGTGATGACGGTGGCGTTGTTCATGATGCACGGCGCCATTTACGTGGTGCTGAAGACGGAGGGGGCTTTGCAGGAGAAGGCCCGCGGCTGGGTCACCAAGACGATCATCTTCTTCATCGTGTTGTATGGATGCGTGACGCTGGCGACGCTGGTGTATGCGCCGCACATGGTGACGTGGATTCGCCAGCATCCAATCTTGTTTGTGGTGCCGATTTTGAGTCTGCTGGCGATTGCGAACATTCCCCGGGCGATCCATCACGGGCGCGACTTTCGGGCGTTTCTCTCGTCGTGTGCGGCGATGGCGGGACTGATGGCCCTGTTCGCCATCGGGGTGTACCCGTACATGATTCGGTCGAATCCCGTGCTGGAGAACAGCCTGACGATTCACGGTGCCGCGTCGTCGACGAAGACATTAACCATCATGGCGATCATCGCGGCCATCGGCATGCCGCTGGTGATCGCGTATACGGTGAGCATTTACTGGGTTTTCCGGGGGAAGGTGCAACTGGACGAGAGCAGCTACTGACCGTCGTAGCCACCGGCGAAGAAGTGAGCTGGGCGGGGTCCAGCGGCGTGGGTCCACTTGACACCTCCGAGACGGCTGAGTCTACTTGCCCGCGATGCGTCCGGCAGGGCGGTGCGTTGGGCGCCGGGGGCGTGAATGATTTCAGGGAGTTTGGCTGCATGAACGTTGTATTCCTGTTTTCGGATCAACACAACCCGTTTTTCAGCGGCTGCTACGGCAATTCGATCACGCGGACGCCGGCAATCGATTCGATTGCCGAGCGGGGCGTGCGGTTCGAGAACGCCTACTGTGCGTCTCCTTTATGTGTTCCCACTCGCGCGGCGATGTTCGCCGGCCGATACGTTCACGAAGTGGGCACGTGGGACAACGCCTTGCCGTGGACCGGTGCGCCGAGCGGCTGGTCGCACTACCTCCGCGACAGCGGGGTGCGGCTGACCACGGTGGGCAAGCTGGACTTCAAGCCGGACGTGGATCATGGCATCGAGGAGGAGCGGCTTGCAATGCATCGCGGGAGTCTGGACATCCACTCGCTGTTCCGCGAGCAGGAGATCGTGCCGCGCTACTCGAAGTGGCGGCAGATGCAGGCGACGCGGCCTCGGGACGACTATCCTGAAGTGATCAACGACGATCGTGTGGAGCAGGAGGCGATTCGCTGGCTGCGTGAAGACCGCCCGAAGGACCGCCCGTGGGTTCTCAACATCAATTTCACGAATCCGCATCCGGGGTGGGGGCCGCCGCGGGAGCTGTGGGACTACTATGAGCAGCGTGTCCGGCTGGAGGATCTGCCGGAGAAATACTTTGAGTCGCCCGACAAGCTGCATCCCTATCACCGTGCGTTTGCCCGGCATCAGTGTGGCGATATTGCTACCGACGAGGACATGCGCAAGGGGCACATCGGCTACCACGCGACGTGCGAGATCGTCGACGGCAACGTGGGCCGCGTGCTTAACGCCATGGCGGAATTGGGCATCCTCGACGAGACGCTGGTCATCTATGGGTCCGACCACGGGGAGACGTGCCGGGCCCATGCCTCGTGGGGCAAGATGACGATGTACGAGGACTCGATCCGCATTCCGTTGGTGGTGATGGGGCCGGGGGTGCGGGCCGGGGCGGTGGAGACGTCGCCGGTGTCGCATCTCGATCTGTTTCCGACGATCTGCGAGGCGACGGGCCTGGGAATCCCCGAGCAGTTCCGCGGGCTATCGCTTTGGGGACAGCTGAAGGGGCAGCGCGATGCCCTGCGGAACGAGTTCGTGCTGTCGGAGTACCACGCCAACGGCTTCCCGGGCGGCGCGTTTGCGATTCGCAGCGGGCGGCACAAATACGTCGAGTGTGTGGGGGAAAGGCCGATGCTGTTTGATGTGCAGGACGACCCGCAGGAGTTGCATGACCTGGTGGTGCACCGGCCGAATGATCCTGACGTGCAGGGTGCCATCCACCGGCTGCGAGGCATGCTTTGTGGGGTTTGCTCGCCGGAGGGTGTGGATGTGCGGGCGAAGGCCGACCAGCGGGCGCTTCGGGCGAAGCTTCTGGCGAGCGGGCAGTTGGTCGAGGAGATGCATAAGCGGGGATACGAGAGGGTGCCCGATCGTCTGATTACGCGGGAGGAGATTCTGCCGGACGGGGGTGACGGCGTAAGTGAGTCACGGGCGCGGACGAATGGTTCCAGCAGCGTGTGAGTTCTGGAGGTGTTGATGATGTTTCACGTTACGCTAAAGGGTGCAGTGATAGGGATGCCGCTGGTATTGCTGGCCGTGGTGCTATACGCGACGGGATCGGAGCCGGCGGGAAGTCATGCGGATAGTCGGCCGACGACGCGTCCGGCTAGCCAGCCGGCGGGTCCGGTGCGGGTGGTGATGGAGACGTCGTTGGGCGAGGTTGTCATCGAGCTGGATGGGGTCAAGGCGCCGGCTACGGTGAAGAATTTCCTGGAGTACGTGGATGCCGGGTTCTACGACGGGACGGTTTTCCACCGGGTGATCGCGAACTTCATGATCCAGGGCGGGGGCTTGGATGCCGATCTGAAGCAGAAGCCCACGCGAGGCCCGATCAAGAATGAGGCCAAGAACGGGCTGAAGAACGAGCGGGGCACGATCGCGATGGCTCGCCAGCGGGATCCACACTCGGCGACGAGCCAGTTCTTCATCAACGTAGCCGACAACCGCCCACTGGACTATCCCAGCCGGGACGGGTGGGGATACTGCGTGTTCGGGCGGGTGGTGAAGGGGCTCGACGTGGTGGACAAGATCCGGCAGGTGCCGACGGGCAGGGCATCGGGGAAGTTGCTTCCACAGTCGTGGGGCAAGGATTTGAAGTACGTGGACGCGCCGCTGGGTGATGTTCCGAAGGAGCCGGTGGTCATTCGATCGGTCCGTCGGCAGTAGGGAGGGCGTCGCGGGGGCGCGCAGCCGGAAGTGCCGGTCGGCGGGCGTGTGGTATTCAGCCAAAGCTCTTGAAGCAGGGGGCCGGGCGGGCATACTAGCGCCCCGGTCATTCCGCCACGAGGCGGGTCGGGCCACAGTGCGGTAATCAGCGGGGCATTTGCCTTGGCGGTGCAGCATCCCATTGATACAGAGGGTCGTCCCATCGGGCCGTTGCGCCTGCGCCGCGGGATGATCCTCAACGTCATCGGCGGCTGCATGATCATGGCGACGATGGCGGTGATGTCGCCGGGGTCCATGATCGGCACGGTGTTTTTGCGCGAGCAGTTGGGGGCCTCCTACAGTCTGGTGGGGTTGAATAGCACGGTGTGGATGGCAGCGGCGGTGTTCAGCCTGCCTGGTGCGTGGCTGTTCAACCGGCTACGCGCGCGCAGGCCCACCTGGGTGGTGTTGCTGGCGACAGGACGGGCTTTTCTGTGGCTGGTGGCTTTGGCGGCGTTGCTGTCCGGGCGGGAGGCGTGGCGGCCGATGCTGCTGGGCGTGGTGCTGTGCGCCAACTTTGTATCCGCGGCTTTCGGTGCGTTCATCGGCTCGGGCTTCTGGGGTTGGATGGCCGATCTGATACCCGAGTCGATCCGGGGGTTCTTCTTCGGGCGACGGCATCGGGCGATGATGCTGACGACGGCGGGGGGCGTGGTGGTTGCCGGCCTGATACTCGACCATGTGCCGTCAGAGCCCGGGGTATTGTACTTTGCGATCTTCCTGGTGGCGGCCACGTTGGGGGTGATCGATCCGATTCTGTTCTGGTGGGTTCCTGAGCCGGCGCGGGGACCGCGGCCACGCAATAATTTGGTCCATTCGATGGGGCTGTTTCTAACGCCGTTGAAAGATCGGAGCTTTGCGGCGTTGATCTGGCCGGCAGCGCTTCAAACGCTCGTGGCGACCATGCCGGCCCAATTCTTTTGGCTGTACCAGCGTGGCGAGACCCTGGATGGTTACATGGTGGGTTGCGGCGCGTCGCTCCAGTTCATGGCGCTGATGCAGGTGAGCTGGCTGGTGGTGACGGCGACCGTGGCCGCTCATTGGGGCTACCTGGCCGACCGAATTGGTCATCGCACCGTGTACGTGCTCGGCAGCCTGGCGATCTTCACGACCTCGGCGTACTTCGTTCTGGGACCGCAGAACTACCGATGGCTGTTGCCGGTGCAGGTGCTGTTGCACGGTCTTATCGCCGCGGGTGCACCGGTGGCCATGCAGAACCTGATGATCGGCATCGCGCCGAAGGAGCAGCGAGAATACTACCTATCCACCTTCTGGGTGGTGGTGGCTGGGGCCGGGGCGTTGGGTCCGACGCTGGGTGGGCTGCTGGCCGATGCGATGCCGACGGTTTCGGCGATCACGCTGCCCCACGGTCAGCCGGTCAGCTATCTGCATCTGCTGCTGGTGATCTGCTATGCGGGCACGCTGGTGAGTATCTTCCTGATGATGCGGATACCGGACGTGCGCGGCGAAGCGCTGTTTCCGTGGCTGGCTCGGATGGTCAGCGGCGGCCTGCTGCGGACGGCGTGGAACCTCAGCGCCGTGGCCGGTGCCGCCAGCGCGGGCCGGCGGACGCGGGCGCTGCGAGGCATTCGGTCGTCGGACGGCAACGTGGTGCTTCAGGACGTTTCCGAGGCGTTGGAGGACCCCGACCCGCAGGTTCGTCGCGAGGCACTGCTGGCGTTGGGGCGAATCGGGACTGACGAGGCGATCGAGCTGTTGATGTGGTATATGCACGAGCCGGACCGGCAGACACGAACGGTGTCGGTCGAGGCGCTGGGGGTGTTGCGGTCGAACGAGGGGACCGTTCCGCTGGTGGCGGCGCTTAACGACGACGATAGTCACGTTCGGCGTGCCGCGGTCGATGCCCTGGGTCGGCGTGGCGACGCGCGGGCTTCGGAGGTCTTGTTGCGTCTGCTGGGGCGCGAGAAGGATGCCGAGGTGCTGGTGAGTGTGACGTCGGTGTTGCTGCGCGTTCGCG
>CBFCZG010000191.1:0-8531 GCA_965602375.1 uncultured Phycisphaerae bacterium
CCCAGAACCCCATCGAGCAGGAGGGGACCTATCCGCTGCCCGAAGCGCAGTTGGACCGCTTCTTCTTCAAGCTTCTGGTGACGTACTCGGGCAGGCAGGATTTGGCTGAGATCCTCCAGCGAACCACCACCGGCCACGAGCCGCGGCTTGAGACGGTCATTGAACGGGATTCGATCCTGCAGGCTCAGGCATTGGTCAGGCAAGTGGCTATCGCACCCCATGTCAGCGACTACGCGGTCAGGCTGGTGCTGGCTACGCACCCCCAGGGCGAGTTCGCACCTGAACGGACCACTCAGTTTGTACGCTGGGGTGCTTCGCCGCGAGCGGCCCAGGCGCTGGTGCTGGGAGGCAAGGTGCGGGCGCTGATGGACGAACGCTATCACGTCAGCTTCAAGGATATCGCCGACGTGTTTCTGCCCGCTCTGCGCCACCGCATCGTGCTGAACTTCGAGGGTGAAGCGGAGGGGCTGACCACGGACGATCTGCTCCAGCACATCCGCCAACACGTGCCGAAGCAGGCCGAGGTGGCTGCATCATGAGCGCGGCGATGGAGACAGAACGGTCGCCGCGAACGCTGCGCGATCTGCTGGATCCGCAGTTGATGTCCCGGCTCGATCGACTGGACGTTCTCAGCCGGAAGATATTCCTCGGTAAGCTCAAAGGCGAGCGAAGATCGAAGAGGCGCGGCCAGAGCGTCGAGTTCGCCGACTACCGTAACTATGCGGTAGGGGACGATCTGCGATTCATCGACTGGAACATCTACGGGCGTCTTGACCGTCTGTTTCTCAGGCTGTTTCTGGAGGAAGAGGATCTCTGCCTGCATCTCATCGTCGACAGCAGTGCTTCGATGGCCGAGGGCGACCCGTCCAAAGCGTGGGCGGCCAAGCGAATCGCCGCGGCGCTGGGCTATATCGGCCTGGTTAACAGCAACCGCGTCACGCTGACGGCGTTTGCCGACGGCGTTGTCGCTCAGAAAGCCAACCTACGTGGGCGCCATCAGCTCGCCAACATGGCCGACTTGCTGCTTGCCGTCGAACCGGAGGGGGAAACGCAGTTTCGCCGCGCCGCTCGTCAGATCGCGTTGTCTCGTCGGGGTAAAGGGGTGGCGGTCGTGCTGAGCGACTTCCTGATGAAGGAGGGATACGAACAGGGCCTGCGGTACCTCATGGGGCGGCGGTACGACGTGTATGTGCTTCAGATACTGAGTCCGCAGGAATTGGATCCGCCGCTTGCCGGTGATTTGCGGCTGGTTGACGTGGAGGATGAGGACGTGGCCGAGGTCACGATCAGCGCCGCGCTGCTGAAACGATACAAGGCGGCTTTGGAATCCTACTGCGGCGGGCTCAAGGAATTCTGCACGCGTCGCGGCGTCACCCATGTGCGGGTTTCCAGCGCTGCGGCCGTTGAAACGTTGGTGCTTGATTATCTGCGCAAGAGAGGGTTGCTTGGTTGACGATCAGGATGCCGAACATGCACCGTAATGTAACCGCCCGCACCATGCTCGAGACTGCGTGCCGGTGCCGGGGAGAGGTTGACCGATGCAGTGGTTGACCCCCACCATCGCGCTGTTTGCCGGTGCGATCACCGTGCCGAGCTTGCTGATTCTGTACTTCCTCAAGCTCAAGCGGCGCGAGTTGCCCGTCAGCTGCACGCTTCTTTGGCAGCGGGCGGCGCAGGACCTGTGGGCCAACGCCCCGTTTCAGCGGCTGCGGCGGAACATTCTGCTGCTCATGCAATTGCTGGCGTTGCTGGCGGTCGTGGCCGCTCTGGGCTCGCCGATGATGGCTTGGCAAGGAGGAGGCCAACGGCGGTATGTGCTGCTGATCGACCGGTCGGCAAGCATGGGCGCCAACGACGTGCAGCCCTCACGACTGGCGGCAGCGAAGCAGCAGGCACGCGAATTCGTGGGCACCCTCCGACAGGGCGCGTTCTTCGGCGCGGTGGGCCAGCCTGATGAGGCCATGATCATCAGCTTTGCCGACCGCCCGCAGGTCGTCTGCACGTTCACGAGCAACCGCAACACTCTTCTGCGCGGGATCGACTCGATCGGACTGGCGGATGGTACTTCGAGGCTCCAAGAGGCGGTCCGGATCGGTACAGCCTTTGCCACGCCGGTGGACCCGGAAGCGATGGGACGTTCGTCCGCAGGCCGGGCCACGTTCGTGCTGTTCACCGACGGACGACTTCATGACGCAGACGAGGTCACATTGCGCGACGAGGAGGTTGTCCTGTACCAGATCGGTCGGTCCTCCAACAATCTGGCCATTACGGCTGTAGAGGCCCGTCGCCGCTACGAAGATCCGGAGGAAGTGACGGTTTTTGCCAACCTTGCCAATTTCGGCGAGTCGGCAAGTGAATGCGACGTGCAACTGTCGCTAGATGGCCGGCCAATAAGCTACGAGCATGTGGTCCTGCCGGCCGTCGCTCCTGCGTCCGCCTCACCCGACACCAGTCAGGCGGGAGTAACCTTTACCTTGCGCAGTGCGCTCGGCGGCGTGCTGGAAGTCCGACAGCTAACTTCCGACGCCCTAGCCGCCGACGATGCTGCGTGGATGGTCGTGCCGCGCCCCAAACGACTATCCGTTCTGCTGGTCAGTCCGGGGAACTTGGTGTTGGAGGAGGCTTTGCGCTCCTTGCCGATGGCGCTCGTCGAGACCAAAACTCCTGACGAAATCGAGGCCACGCCGACAGCCACCCTGACCTATGACGTCATCGTGCTGGACCGATCCCTGCCCAAACAGTTGCCACGAGGTGCATATCTGGTCTTTGGCCCGCCCCCGCCGTCCATCGGCGTGACGTCGCACGGCCCGAACCAGGACCAGTTCATCCTGGACTGGCGAATGCATCATCCGGCGACGCGGTTCGTGAACCTGCAAAACGTCTTCGCCAAAGAATGGTGGCAGCTGGACTTGCCGGACGACGCCCACGTGCTGGCCGAGGCCGATCGTGGACCGTGCATGGCCATGTTGTCGCGGGGCGGCAGCAGCTACCTCCTGGTCAACTTCGACATACTCAGCAGCAACTGGCCGTTCCGCCCCGGCTTTGTGATGTTCCTGTATAATGCTGTCGGTTTGCTGGGGCGTACGTCAGACGGGGGGGCCGACCGGTCGTCCATGGCTGTGGGGTCGTCGTTTATTGTCGAGGCACCGCCCGCGACCGACTCGCTTCGGGTGGTCCGTCCTGACGGCCAGGTCGAAAGCCGGCCCGTGGACGCCAGCGGCCGGATGCGTTATGCGGATCTGGATCGCGTGGGTGTCTACCGTGTGCAACGGCCGAATGAAACCGAGCAGGCGTTTGCCGTGAATCTACTTGACGCCGACGAAAGTAACATCGCCCCCGCCGAGCAGGTCAATTTGGGTGGACGGCGGCTTGTGGCCCGGCATGCCGGCGTGACCCGGGCCAATATCGACCTGAGGCCGTGGCTCGCCGCGCTGGCGCTGATGGTCCTGTGCCTGGAGTGGTACGTCTACAACAGGAAGGTGCAGATTTGAGCGTATCGCACACAGCAGCCTACTCAGGCGAGTGGCGCGCTCGAAGCGCGAGAGTCGGGCAACAATGTCAGGCTGTCCGTTCGAGGCGAATCGGTTGCACCCGTTCGGGGCTGCGAGGCGTGGCGGGTGCCGGTAATGTGTTCTCGTTGAGTAAGGGCTTGTGTCTGCTGCTGACAGCGGCACTGGCGGGCCTCACCCAAGCTGATGCCGCCCAAGAGACGGATCGCGCGGAGAAGCTTTCGGTCACCTTCGCCATCGGGTGGCAGAGTCACTGCCGCATGGGGCAATGGGCGCCGGTGGAGGTCCATGTCAGTTCATCTCTTGATGAGCCATTCATCGGCTACCTGGAGCTGTCCAACGTCCAGGACGAATTGCATCGGATGCAAATCCACCGTCCGATTGTCGTGCCGGCCCATCAATCAAGGCGGGTGTCGATGGTCACCAAGGTGGGGTGGGAGAGCGACAATTGCCGAGTCACGCTTCGTGACCGCCGGGGCCGACAAGTCTTCACTCACGCATACGACTTGCACGACTACCACATGGGCCGATCGACCGTCACCTTGCTGTTGCCGGGTCAGACGCTGCTAGCTGTGTCGGGCCGGGGCGGCTTGCACATACCTGTTTTCGGTGATCCGAATGAGGAGAGGGAAGAATCGCTCCAGGTCTGCTATCGGCCGATTGGGGACCTCCCCGCTGCCTGGCCTGGGTACTGCGGACTGGATGTGCTTGTCTTGTACGATCCCGACGTGTCGCTGCTGGGCATGGCACAGGTGCGTGCGCTGGTCGATTGGATCCATAACGGCGGCCAGATGATGCTCATTCTCGGTCCTCGGCCGATCCCACCTGACTCGGCCCTTCGTAAGTTGATTCCTTTTGCCGTTGGCGAGCCGCGCGTATCCCGCGTTCCGGCCGGCGTCCTGGGGGCGTGGGGCATCGATGGGAGCAAGCCGGTTTCGCTGTCCGTGTGGCAGCTTGAGACGTCACGCTTACCGGCGGGGTGGCGGGTTCTGGAGGAACTTGCCGACGGTCGTGCCCTGCGCGTGTGCGGATCGGTCGGGTTCGGGCAGGTGGTGGTCTGCGCCGTCGATCCCGTGCAGGTGCCGCTGCGCGGGTCTGAGCAAACCGAGCAGTTCTGGTCCGCTCAGCTCTCGCCCTTCGTGAGTTCCGAGAGGCTCAAAGCGGAAGGGCAAGAGGCCTTGGACCAATGGGGAGGCCAGGTTGACTGGACCGCTGAAGGCGTCGGCTGCGACAACATTCTGAGTTACTTGCTGGGCATTGCTGAAATGAGGCCGATCAGCCTCTGTTGGGTGCTGGCGACTCTATGTGTGATGGGTCTGCTCATTGGTCCGGTAGACTATCTCGTGCTCAAGCGCTTGGGGCGGCTGCCTTGGACGTACGTCACCTTTGCGGGGGTGTTGGCAGTGTTCACGGTCGGCAGCTACTACAGCGTGCAGCTCTTGCGCGCCGGCGACACACAATTGCGGCGTCTCAGGATTGTCGACAAGGTAGACGGGACCGACTGCTGTTGGCTCAGCGGATATACGGGCATCTTTGCCGCGCGGAGCGACGATTATGCGCTCGACGGGGTTCGGGGCGACAGTTGGTGGTCCGGCATCTCTCCCAGCCGTCAGTGGTACGGCTTCGGCAGAGACACCATTCAGAGCCTAATCGGCTGCGTACAGCAGGAAGGCAACACCCCCGTGAGCTTGCCGATCAACATCTGGTCCATGCGAACGCTGCTCGACGAGGGCCCGACCGACGTTTTTCCGCTCACGGCGGCAGTGCAGTACGACGGCCGAGAGATTCGTGCGGAGATCACCAACGTGGGCTCCGGCGCCGTGGCCTCGGGGGCGGTCCGCCTGGAAGATGTCGCCCTGCCGTTCGGGCGGATCGATCCGGGCCAGACCATCCACGTCAGCGGACAAGGCAAACGCCCGGAACGTTTTCGGGACCGAGAGGCTTTTTTCGCCGACGGCAAGCGAGTCGACGCGTACGCACACACGGATGATACGGGCATCATTCCTTGGCTGGCCCTCGGCGCCGCGGGCAGCGAGCAGCGAGCGGCAGGCATTCAGCGATGGCTCGACCAGGGAGCGGCGGTCGTCTACGCCGCGCTGGACGAGCAGCCAGCGTCGGACGTGAGCCTCCGGCAGCAGGCCCAGAGGACCGTTTGCAGGAGCCTGGTTCGGTTGGTGATTCCACTCGTTCAAACAGGGGACGGCGCGTGATCGAGACGAAGCAACTTACCAAACACTTCGGTTCCGTGGTGGCGCTTAACCGATTGACCCTCACGGTCGAGCCGGGCGACATCTTCGGGTACATCGGCCCGAACGGGGCGGGCAAGACCACCACCATGAAAATCCTGGCCACGCTGCTGGAGCCGACCGACGGGTCGGCCTCGGTATGCGGGTTCGACGTGAGCACCCATGGCGCGCAGATCCGCCCGCTGGTGGGCTATATGCCCGACTTTCTGGGCGTCTACGACGATCTGAACGTGTACGAATATCTGGAGTTTTTTGCGTCGGCGTTCAAGATTCCGCGGAAGCAGCGGCGCGGGGTCGTCGACGGCGTGCTTGAGCTGACGGACCTGATGGGCAAACGCCAGGTCCTCGTCGACAGCCTGTCGCGCGGCATGAAGCAGCGCCTGGGCATTGCTCGCGTGCTCGTTCACGACCCGAAGGTGCTGCTGCTGGACGAGCCGGCAAGTGGGCTGGATCCGCGCGCGCGGATCGAAATCCGCGAGTTGCTCAAAGAGCTTCAGCGAATGGGCAAGACCATCATCGTCAGCTCCCATATCCTCAGTGAGTTGCATGAAATGTGCAACAAGATCGGGATCATCGAGGCCGGCCGCCTGATCTTCAGCGGCACGACGCAGCAGATTTGGCAGAAGATGGGGTCGCACGGGCGGATGCGGATTCGCGTGGCGGCTCCCGTTGAACGCGCCGTGCACGTGCTCGAAGCGCTGCCGGCTGTTGCTCAGGTTGAGCACGACGAAGAAGAGATTGTCGTGACTCTCCAGCAAGGTCACCAGTCGGACGGGGCCATCGCCGCCGCGCTGGTGCAGGCGGGAGTTTCTGTATTGGCCATCATGCCCGAGCAACTGAAGCTCGAGGATGCATTCCTGCATCTGACGAAGGGAATCGTGCAGTAAGAAGTCGGGCGAGCCCTCGGCGGCAGAGAGTTGGAGTCAGTATGGTACGCGGAGAATGTGGTACCACACGGAACAGGGATCGAGCCGAGTGACGACGAGCCGAGCCAACTCATTTCTGCTGACCATTGTGCAACGCCTGCGGGCGATGAACCTCTTCGGGCCGATCTTTGCCAAAGAGCTTCGCGTCGCATCGCGCCGCCGCCGGAACTACGTTCTGCGCACTCTCTACGTTGCCCTGCTGACCTTCGTGGTGGTCATGGCATGGTTCTCCATGGTCGCCTTCAGCAGCACCAGGTCGATCGACCGTGTAGCGACCATGAGCCGCGCGGCTGTGGGACTGCTGTGCACGATCGCGTGGTTTCAGTTCATCGCTCTTCAGTTGCTCGCCCCGGTCCTGACCAGCACCGCCATCAGCGACGAGATTACCCACGGCACACTGGGATCGTTGATGATGACCCCCATCAACAGTCTCCAGATCGTGACCGGGAAACTGTTCAGCAGACTGCTGCTAATGATCCTGCTGGTGGCTACCACGCTGCCGGTGCTGGCGATCATCCGGGTGTTCGGCGGCATCGAATGGCATCTTGTTCTGGCCACGGTGTCCATCACGCTGTGTGCCGCTCTTTTTTCGGCGGCCATCAGCCTGACGTTCTCGGTCTTCCACAAACGTGCGTACGTCGCCATACTCATGACGTTCGTCGTCCTATTCGGGCTGTATGCGCTCCTGCCCCTATTGATCGGCGTCCTGACCGACTTCAGCGAATCGGCAATGATCGTAAGCCTCAAATTTATCAACCCGTTCGCCGTACTCCAGATGGTCGTCATGGAAGCCATAGCGCCGGGCATGGTCAGCAGCACGTTGGGCAACACCTACTGGTACGTCCATTGCGCAATCATGCTTGGACTAACGGCACTTCTTATCCTATTGAGTGCCTCTTTCGTACGGCGGGCCGCCTTACGTCAGGCCGCCGGTGAGGCCGTCGTGCAATTCGCTCGGCGGGGCCGGCGCAGAACTGCGATGGTCGCACAGCAAACGCCGCTGACCGCCCAGCCCGTCGCACATCCGCCAGTCGCGTCGGCGGTGGCCGAACTGAGCCGGACCCGCCGCACCCGTCAGGTTTCCGATCGGCCCGTCCTCTGGCGCGAGCTGCACGTGCCCATGTTGGCCACGACCTGGCGGAAAATCGTCCTCGTGAGTTTCATCCTGCTGGCCCTGGCGATGACCTACCTGGCCGCCGCTTCGGAAGGAGCCCTCGACGAAGAAGTGACACACATTCTGTACGGCTTTACGTTTCTGCTGGTGACACTGGTCGGCACGGTCGTAGTGTCGGCCACGACCATCACTACCGAGAAAGAAACTCGCACGTGGGAACTGCTACTCACGACTCCGCTGCGAGCTCGGTCGATCCTGTTTGGAAAGGCGATGGGCGTGCTCAGACGATTGACGCCGACGGCCGCCCTGTTTGTCGGCCACGTTTTCCTGTTCACCCTTGTCGGCATCATCCACCCGCTCGGTATGCTGCACACGTTGCTGCTGCTGGCCGGCCCGATGATGTTCTTGATCGGCACGGGCACCTACCTGAGCCTACGGCTCAAGCGCACCACCACGGCGGTGATGACCAATCTGGCTGTCGCGTTGTTTTTGTGGGCGGCGCTGCCTTTCCTGGCCGTCCTGATGGACGCGGCGATCGGAATGGGCGACGAACTGCTCGATCCGATTGCCAAAATCAACCCGTTCGCCCTGACTTTCTTCAGCTTCGAGGGAACTGTAGATCGTTGGTATGAATCACCGTTCTCGATAGGTTTCGAGTGGCCGGATGGGGACCTGAGCGGCGTGAAGTTCACTCTGGCTCTGGCGGGAGTTTCCTTCGGCTATGCGCTGGTAGGCG
>CBFCZG010000192.1:0-8514 GCA_965602375.1 uncultured Phycisphaerae bacterium
TGCAGGTGTGGGTGGATGGCTTTGTGGACCGTGTGATCGATCGGGCGTATCGGCCGAGTCTGAAGGCGGCGCTGGCTGCGCGAGGTCTCGCGCTAGCGGCGTGCGCGGCCGTGCTGGTCGTGGTGATCGGGTTGGTCGCGGGCGATCGCATCCCCTTCACGTTGCTGCCTGAGATGGACAGTGACACGCTGCGTGCGCGCATTCGATTTCCGCAGGGCGTACGCACCGAGCGGACCGAGGCCGCGGTGGGCCAGCTCGAAGCGGCGGCGCTGCGGCTGAATCGACCGGACGTGCTGGCTCATCGAGGCTCGGGCGATTTGGTGGCGAACACTTTTGCCATCGTGGGGCAGCGCTCCGGCTGGGTCGACGAGCACGGCAGTCATCTTGGCGAGTTGATCGTCGAACTGCTTCCCGCCGAGCAGCGCAGGGCGGACTGCAAGCAAATCATGGCGGCCTGGTCGCAGCAGATTGGGACCATCGAGGGAGCGAGCGCGCTTACGCTGGATCGTATGCAGCGAGGCCCGACCGACAAACCGTTGGAGCTTCGCCTGCTGGGCGACGACCTGGATGCGCTCAGCATCGCGGCGGACGACGTGGCGGCGGCGTTGGGCGGATACGCCGGTGTATCGGGCGTCGAGCACGACCTTCGCCCGGGCAAGCGCGAGGTTCGCGTGCGACTCAAACCGCTGGCCCGGACGCTCGGCGTAACATTGGAGGATGTGGCGCGGCAGCTGCGGAGCGGCTTTTACGGCGGCGAAGCTGTCCGTGTCCGACGTGGGCGTGATGAAGTCCGGGTGCAGGTGCGCTATCCCCGGCGTCAGCGAATGAGCATTGGCGACATCGAGACGGTGCGCGTGCGGGCGCCCGACGGCCGCGAGCTGCCGTTTCGGGAGCTTGCCGATTGCACGGTGGAGCGCGGCTACGGTTCGATTCAGCGCCAGGAGGGCCGCCGTCGGGTGCGGATCATGGCCGACGTGGACGAGCGGCTCGCCAATGCCGAGCGGATTCTGGCAGAGTTTCGCGCCGGCCCGCTGCCACGAATCCTGGCTCGCTATCCCGGCATCGACTACCGCATACAGGGCCAGCACGGACAGATGGTCGAGTCGCTGCGCAGTCTCTTCGGCGGCTTGGCAATTGCCCTGATTGCCATTTACGGGGTGCTGGCGGCCATGTTGGGCTCGTACAGCCAACCCCTGATCATCCTGGCCGTCATCCCGCTGGGCTTCGTCGGGGCGGCGGCGGGTCACGCCGTCACGGGGTACGATCTGACCATCATGAGCGTGTTTGGCTTGGTGGCGCTGGCCGGCGTGGTGGTCAACGATTCGCTCGTCCTGCTCGATCAGATCAACAGGAACGTGGCTGCGGGCCAATCGATCACCGAAGCGAGTATCGATGCGGGCGCCATGCGATTTCGCGCTGTCGTCCTGACGACCGTCACGACGGTTGCGGGTCTGGCTCCGCTCCTGCTGGAGCGCAGCACGCAGGCACAATCACTAAAGCCGATGGCTATCTCGCTCACGTTCGGTCTGGCCTTTGCGACGGTGCTGACGCTGATCGTGGTGCCGGTGCTGTATCTGGTGTCGAGCGACGTTCGACAATTGGCTATGCGTCTTATCCGGCCAGGGCCGGTGCGAGCGGCCCAAGAACCTGAGGCACTTCACCATTCGCCTGAAGCATGATAGCCTTGTGGGGGTTGTGCGCCAGGACACGGGTCGGCGAGGGAGTTTTTGATGTATAAGTACGTGGGGCTGATGGCTTTGGCGATCGTGCCGCTTGCGTGTTCGGCCCCGCATGATTCGATCGACTCGATGATCGCGCGGCAGCGGGACGCCATGGCGAAGCTGCCGGCTGAGGACCGTGCGCGGATGGTCGTGGTCGATCCGTCGGCCTCGGATGAGCCGTCGCGCCCGTCCGTGCCGGCGGGTGTGCTGGCTCTGCCCGATGCACGGCGGATCGCGTTGGAAGCCAACCCGGACGTTCATGCGGCGCGGGCGCGGCTCGAGGCGTCGCTGGCGCGCATCGGTGAGGCCAGGTCGTTTTACTTCCCTCAGGTGGCAGCGTTTCACAACTCGACCAGGACCCTTCAGACGTCGAATCGGCTGTCTCGTTTCTACAGCTCGGCGCTACCCGATCAGTCGGGGCTGGTCATACCGGAAAACCCGACGTTGCTCGACATTGTCGGCACGGTGGTCGAACAGATGCGCTCGCGGCAGACGCTCTCGGCGGGCAACCAAAACTCCTTCAGCGACCACAATACGGGCTTGACGGCTACATGGCTGCTTTTCGACGGCTTCGTCCGCGAGGCGCGCCTGCTCGGCGCCAAACACACGTATCGCGCCTCGGCCATGGGCGTGGCCGACGTGGAACGGCTGATCGTCCGGGCGGTTGACGTGGCGTATCACCAGGCCCAGCTCGGGCGCGAGCAGATTCGCATCGCCCGGGCCGACGAGCAGTTCAGCACCGAGCAACTCACGCACGCGCAACGCAATTTCGAAGCCGGTCGAATGAGCCGGGCCGACGTGCTGAACTTCGAGGTGCGCGTCCGCGCCGCCCAGGCGAATGTGGTGGTGGCTCGCGGTCTTCGCGAGACCGGACGCGTGGTGCTAGCCGAGCTGATGGCGCTTCCCGAGGCCCACTTGCCGGACAACGTGCAGTTGGCCGAGCTCGAAGACGACGGCGAGGCGCCGTTGGATCCGCCGGACGTCGACGAGTGGATCGATCGCGGCATGCAGTTGCGTCCCGACCTCGCACAGGCCCGATACATCTTGCAGGCGCGATTGGAGAACGTGAATCTGGCCAAGGGCCAGTTCAGCCCACAGATCTCCCTCCAGGGGTCGTGGGGCTTCGAGCGTCTTTCGAATATGCGCTACGAGGAGGACGACCAGGCTTCCGCCATTGCCCTGGAGTTGCGCTGGCAACTGTTCACCGGGGGATTCCGTACGTCGCAGCTCCGCCGCGCTCGGGCGGACTGGTGGGAAGCCCATGCGAGCCTGGAAGGCAAGCGGCTGGAGGTGGCGTCCGACGTGCGGCAGGCGGTTGTGGATGTGGTCGATGCGCAGGAGCAGGTCAAACTGCAGCGCGCGAACCTCAACTCGGCCAGAGAGAATCGGCGCCTCGTCGAGACGGAATACCGCGCGGGCAAGTCGTCGCTGGTGCGACTCAACGAAGCGCAGCGCGACCTCGTGCAAACCGAGGTCGACCTGGCGCGGGCACGTATTCGTCTGCGTCAGGCGTGGAGCGACCTGCGTGCGGCCGCGGGCGCCTACGCCGAGGATGTGGACAGCCAACACGCCGCAGCCACGGCAACAGATTCAGGTCAGCCAGGACTCTAGCGCAGCCCCCCAACACAGATCCAGGAAACAGTGTTCTTCACCGATTCACCGGGCCAGGGGGCTGGGCTCGCGGAACGGTTGCCTCGCGCGATAGAGGCGGCGGCGGGCCTCAAAGGCCGGCGCGAGCTGCGACTGCCCGCGTTGAACGGCCGCCGACACGGCCTGTTGAGCAGCGGCGACGGCCTGGGCAAACTGCCCCGCCTCGGCGTAGGAGGCCGCGAGAGTGTCGAGTGCGCTCGGATCATTGTCGGTGAGTTGACACAACTGTTGCGCCAGTCGAACAGCCTCTGGTCCGTTGCGCACGCTGTCCTGTGGACATGTCGCGTACAGCCAGGCCAGGCTTTCCAGAGCCGCCGGCTGGGCAGGGTTGATGCCAAGCGCCTGGCGAAGGTGGTCGGCCGCCTGAGCGAACCGCCCCATCCCTATCAGCAGGCTGGCCAGGTTGTTGTGGCCCTCGGGATAGTCGGGCTTAAGTTGCAGGGCCTGGCGGAGATGCTCGACGGCCTGCGGGATTTGGCCTTTCTGTGCCAGGAGAATCGCCAGGTTGCTATGCACCTCGGCCCGGTCGCCGCGGACGCGCAGCGACTCGTTGTAGTGAGCAAGGGCCTGATCGACCTGTCCCCTTCCCGCCAGCAGCACCCCGAGATTGGCGTGCGCCTCGTCATGATCCGGTCGCAACCGGAGAACGTGACGATAGGCGTCGATCGCCTTGTCCAACTGGCCGCCAAGCTGGTACGCCACCGCGCGTTGATGGTGAGGATTGGCCTCGTCGGCGACGTATCCGCCGAAGTTGATACTCGCCAGCAGACACAACCCCGCACAAGCAGCCATGCAGGCGCCTGCCACCCGCCAGCGCCGGGCGGCGACGAGCCTGGCGATCGTCACGAGTCCGCAGGCGGCCAGCAGCGCCAACCACGGCTGGACCGGGACCCGGTAGCGCGCCGCTACGAAGAACGGCAGGAACGACACGAACCACGTCAGCACGAAGAGCACCGGCAGTACCGCCACCGAGCATGGCGCCGCGGGGCGCGTCGTTTCTTCTTGCGTCTGATTCTTGGTGCGACATCGCCGCAGCGTCAGGCCCGCCCCGACCAGCCCCAGCGACAGGAGCAACGTAAAGTTCGTCGGCACCAGGCGCAGCACCGTCGAGTGCACCCGATCGAAGTGCGGGGTCTGGTTGTGGGCGATCTCGCGTGGCCCCCAGAAAAGAAGCGCCCGCTTGCCCATCAGGCGAAGTGTCCGTCCGGGATAGGTCCTAATGTAATCGGTGGCTTTGGCGGCGAAGTAGCTGGACACCTCCGAGTCGCTCAGCGGTCGACCGACTTGCTCCTGCACGTTGCGGACGACCGACCGGTAGTCGAAGCACGTAGCAAAGCGCCCGAGTCCGGGCAAATCGTCGACGACGTAGCCGTCGGCAACCTCGCTGTTACCTATGTACAGGTTGATCCCAAAGTTCGAGGAGATGGGCACGAAATCGCTCGCGACAACTGCATTGCGTATTGTCGCCGGTGCGATGGCTGCAACCGATCCGACCGCCAACGCCCCTGTCGCCAGGGCAAATCGTCGCCAGCCCTGCCGCCGCCCGACCGCCCACACGGCCCACACCACGACCACCGGCGCAAACAGCAACACGTTGGGGCGGACCAGAGCGGTGCATCCCAGCAGCAAACCCACGGTTAGAGCCCGCCACACGGTCACCTTCTCGGTCCACAGGGCCAGGATGTACAGCAGCAGTATCGTGAGTGTGATCAGCAGTGCGGGCGCCAGCAGCACCGGTTCGAAGTAGATGAACGTCCAGTGTACCGCCATCAGTGCCGCCGCAACCGTAGCCGTCGCTCGGCCGAACCATCGCCGGGCGAACAGGAACATCAGCGCACAGTTGCCCACGCCCATGACCATCTGCACGATGGCCGCCGCCAAGTGATTGGGGCCGAACACTTTATAGACGGCCGCCAGGAAGTACGGGTACCCGGGCGGCCGAAGGTAAGCCGTCTTGCGGATCATCGGATCGGAGTACGGCGTGGGCACTCGCCAGTCGCCCGTGGCCAGACCCGTCGCCCAGTGATCGTGGTAGGCCGCGTCGATTCCGGGATGCTCGAACCGCGGGTCGGCCATCGCCTCGCGCAGGTACAGCGCCCTTATCACCACCGCCGCCAGCAGGATCACGATGAGCGCATACACGTCCGCGCGCCGCCGCGCCGGCTGCTCTGTGTCGGCGACCGTGCTAGTCGCCTGACGCCGTGTTCGCCGTTGTGGTTTTGCCATACGCAGCCGCCGCTCCGCGAAACATGACGTGATTCACCGACACAGGATACCGTTTTGCGCAACGAGTTTGCAGCGTTTTGCGATTGTCGGCGTTAACGCCTGACTTTCTGTGGACCGCTACCGTTTGTCCGGCCCGTTTCCGGATCGGCCCCCGACAGGCAGATGGAACACCTCGCCGGGGTTGGGCCGATGGAAGCGGGCGTCGACGCCTATCAGGTGGCGTAGACAATCGTCCGGATCGCCGCCGAACGGACCGCCGGGCGGCACGTCGTAGCTGCCGTAGTGGTACGCCACCAGGTCGGTCGCGCCGCATGTTCGAGCGAGCCGCGCCGAGCCGGCCGGTCCGAGGTGCGTTTCCACCTGGGCGACGTCGAAGAACAGCACGTCCACGCCGGTCACCTCGCGCAACTCATCGATCAGACGCGTGTCACCCGGATGCCAGATGACCCCGTCGGGCGTAGTAACGACAAAGCCGCAGCAGTCGCTACGCTTCCAGGGATCGGTCGGCTGCCAGTCGTGCATGGCGGGCGTTACGGTGATGGACAGTGACCCGATCATCCAACGCGCGTTCTCTGACGCGAGGCGCATGCGGCGCTGCTCGACGCCGATCTGCTCGACGCGCTCGAGCACAGGCGGCGGCGCGACGAACACGGGGCGGAGACGATCGTTGAGCGTTCGCGCGGTCGGCTCGGCGAAGTGGTCGTCGTCTGCGTGGGTGTAGAGGACGGCTTCGAGCTTGGGCACCTGCTTGGCAAGGATCGGCAGGTCGATCAGCAGACTGTGCCCGGTCTCGGCCAGGAACTCATCGTCGCTCTGGATGAGGCTGATCAACGGGTCGATCATCGCGATCGTGCCGCGGCTGTTGATCAGGACGCCCGCCCCGCCCAGCCACGCAAACAGCGTGCGATGCCGGACGTCGAAGAAGGACGCATCGATGGGGTGTGCCTTCAGTTTACTCATGGCAGGATACTCGTGCAATCGCGTGGAGTAGCCATCGGCCAGGGGTCCAACGCAATGGGGCGGATCCTACGCTACCAGCAGATTCCCAAGCGCGAGCTCTGTCGAGCGAACTGTACCGCATCCGCGCAAACCCGGGAAGACTCAACTTCCTATAGGGCGTGCTGGGACGGGGTCCAAGATGATTGGCGATTTGGCACTGGCGTCTGAGGCGTCCAGTTCTCCGGGGCGGACGTTAGAATGCCGTCCTGGTTCACTTCGATTTGGGGGAGATAGTCGAGCCATTCCGGGAACGCACAATTCCTGCAAGGCGACTCATTTGTGTCGGCCGGCGACTGCGTTACTATGGTAGACTGATCTTGGGTCGTGCCGGGCGAGACATTTCTGGGACCGGTGCATCGCCCGTCGCGGCGGGAGGGTTGAATGATGGCGATCGATAGTGTGAAGCTCGGTGATCTTTCGGTCACCCGTCTGATCATCGGCGGCAATCCGTTCAGCGGGTTCTCTCATCAGAGCCCCCAACTCGACGACGAGATGAGGCATTACTACACGGTCGAGCGAATCAAGGCGGCGCTGCGCCAGGCCGAAGAGCTTGGCCTCAGCGCTCATCTGAGCCGCGCCGACCATCACGTCATGCGCTACATGATGGAATACTGGGACGAGGGCGGAAAACTGTTGTGGCTCGCCCAGACGTGCCCGGAGGTGGGCAGCATCGAACGCGGGGTGGACAACGCCATCGCCGGCAACGCCAGCGCGTGTCATATCCACGGCGGACTGATGGATCATCTCTTTGCCAACGGCCAGATGGACGAGATTCCCTCCGCGATCGGGCGAATTCGCGACGCGGGCATCCCCGCCGGCATCGCCGGACACAACCCCCGCCTGTTCGAATGGGCCGAGGAGCATCTCGACGTGGACTACTACCTTTGCTCCTACTACAACTCGGCCCACCGCGACCAACACGCCGAGCACATCTCGGGAATGAAGGAGTGGTTCCTGGCCGAGGACCGCCAGATCATGGCAGACCTCATTCAGCAGCTAAGCAAGCCCGTCGTTCACTACAAGGTGATGGCCGCCGGTCGGAACGATCCCGAAGAAGCGTTCGAGTTCGTCGCAAGGCACCTGCGGCCACAAGATGCGGTATGCGTGGGCATCTACACAAAGCAGCACCCGAACGGGATGGCCGAGAATCTTCGGCTTCTGGAAGAGAGCCTCAAGCACGCCGCCGTCTGACGGCGATCGACTGCAACCTTGGCTGACCGGCACAGGCGATCGTGGGGCACCCAACTGCGGCCCGCGCGCTGCCCGCCGGCTTCTATTCGATCCTCAGCGTAAGGAGCGAACGAAGATGACGCAGAAGGCTGCAAGATTGGATGAACGACGCCGCCTTACATGGCTGCCGGTGCTGGTGTGTTGTGCAATGTTAACGGCGACACCAGCGCGCGGCCTGGATGTAACGGTCAGTCAAAACACCAAGAGGCTGATGCCTTATCAGGTGTTCGAATTGACGTTTCAGCACTCGGGTGAGTATCGCGACCCGACGTGGGATGTGTCGGTCGACGTTGCGTTCACCGCGCCGAGCGGCAAGCGGTATACGGTGGGCGGGTTTTTCTATGGCTCGAGCAAACCGCAGCATCCAACCACGCGCGAGTGGACCGATGGCCAGGGGCGTACGCGTCAGATAGCCCTCTGGTCGTGCGAGCCGGCCGACCTCTGGCGGGCCCGCTACGCTCCGGGCGAGTTGGGAAGCTGGCGGTACGAGTACGTTTTTCGCAATCCATCGGGCGAGTCGGCGAAGGGCAAGGGCGCGTTTGAGGTCGTCAAAGGGCGGGTGCATCAGAAGGGCTGGGTGCGGCAGCATTCGAGCAACCCGCATCGATGGGTCTTCGAGGACGGCAGCCCGTATTTCCCGATCGGCTTTCAGGACTGCATCGGCGACGGCAACCACAACGGGTCGGTC
>CBFCZG010000193.1:0-8457 GCA_965602375.1 uncultured Phycisphaerae bacterium
GTGTTTGACAGCGAGCGACAGATGTCGGTTCCCGGCTTGCTCTATGTGCCCGCCGATCGACCCGCCAACAAGCGCCTCCCCGCGATCCTATGCTGTCACGGTCACGGGTTTCGCGGCAAGGACAACGTGATGGGCGTGGGTCTGGGCAATGCCGAGCGTGAGGGGTCGATACGCCAGGCCAATTACGATTACGGGCTGCAAATGGCCCGGCAGGGGTTCGTCACCTTCGCCGTCGACTGGCGGGTCTTTGGCGAGCGGCGCGACGGGCGCGACCCGTATCCCGGACGCGACCCGTGCAACGTCCACTTCGTTCGCGGGCAAGTACTGGGGATCAACCTGCTGACGCTCAACATCTGGGACGGTATGCGGGCGATCGACTTCCTTCAGACACGCAAAGAGGTCGACCCGAGGCGCATCGGTTGCATGGGCCTGAGCTTCGGCGGAACGATGACGACGTGGCTGTCGCTGATGGACCGGCGTATTCGCGCCACGGATATCATCTGCTACGCCGACACGTTTCCTCGCTTCGGTATCGCTCGGGCCAATTTCTGCGGCAGCCAGATTCTGCCCGGGTTGTATCGGCTCTGCGATGTGGGCGACCTGGCCGGTCTGACCGCGCCGCGCCCGCTTTTGATGGAGATCGGGCTTTACGATAGCTGCTTCCTGTACGAGGACGCCGTGGTGGCGCGCGATCAGGCGCGCAGGATTTACCGTGCCGCCGGCGTTGAGGACCGCTTCGAGGTCGACGAGTTCCCCGGTGAACACGGCTTCGGTGGGCGCAAGGCATTGGCGTTCTTCGACCGCTGGTTGCGGCGCTAGCTCGAAGGTCCCGAGGCATTTATACCTTCCGGACTCCTGGCATGTGCCGTTCGATCGAACTTTGGCCGGGCGCCCTGCTTCTCGCAGTAATGGCGCTTGGTTGCGAGCCCAAGTCGCAGGATAGGGTGCCGCAGCAGCCGACGGCGCCTCCCGATCCGGTGGCTGTTCTGCACGAGTTGCGCCGATGTCACCACGCTCGCCAGTATCGAGAGATGGAAGGGCTCGTGGTCGAGGATCGCCGCAACGAGCTGGTCGACGCGCTTATGGGAGTCGATCAGCTTCTGGCTGCCAATCGACGGCTCAAGGAGTTGGTCGATGAGCGGATCGGCGCCGAGGCGGCGCCGTGGTGGGACCTCTCGTCGATCGAAAATGGGATGGGCCCTTTCTCGCGCGATGTCGACGTCGTGACCGTCGAGGTGGACGAATCTCACGCGAGCCTGACGATTCAGGTGGCCAAGAGAGTGCCGCTTCTGGAAGTGGCGTTCGTTCGCGACCCGCCGGGTCCCTGGCGCTATGTGCCCGACCCGCCCATACCCGGCATGGCTGAGCAACTGCGCGAGCTGGCCCGCAACCTCGACTCGCTTGCCGAGCAGTTGACCGACAGCGCGATGACGCCCGAGCAGTTCGAGCGAGGTTTCCGCCGACAAGTCCTGCCACTGTTGCAGTCGCTTGGCCGGATGGGCGACGAATAGCCGGGCCCCGAAGACGATGCCAATGGTTCACGCACCGCCGGATCCTGTGGCTTCGCGATACTCCTCCAGCCAAGCCATCTGAATGGCTTCGAGTCGGCCCTCACTCGACGCTGTGGGGTCGTCCGCGAAATCGTCCAGCTCGCACACCCAGCGGTGTAGGTCTGTGAAGCGAACCGTCAGCGGATCCACGTCGGGTCGGGCCTCGTGCAACGCGATGCCGATATCTTCCGCGTCGGTCCACTTGAGACTCACAGACATGCGTGCCTCCCTGTAGCAATCGGCCCTGGGCTTACCGCCCCTCCGAGGCGATGTTGCGATTCCACGCCGGGATCTGGACGACCACGTCCGATGATCCGTCGGGAACGCACACGCAACCGAGACGTGACTGCGGTTGGACCCCGTAGGCATGGTCGAGCGCGTCGAGCTCTTCTTCCGTCGGCTCGCCGCATGCATCCGCACCTTCGTGAATGATGACGTGGCACGTGCCACATACGCCGAAGCCGCCGCAAGCGTGTTCGATGTGAATGTCGTGTCCCTGCGCTACGTCAAGGATGCTGCCCGACAGGCCGTGATCACCGTACGGCAGCCGATCCGGATCGACCTCGACCTGCACGTGGCCGGGAACAAACGTCACGCGGTATTTGCGCTTGGGCAGCCCGTTGGTCGGCTCGGCGCTTCGCTCGCCCATACTCATTCGGGTTGCTCCTTCAGTGTCTGGGCAACGGCCAATTCGGCCAGACGTACCGTCAGTTTGCCGAACGCGTCCAACTCCTGGTGCAGGCGCTCGGGATCATGGGTCTGTGCGGCCAGAGTCCGCAACTGCTGCATCGCCCGGACGATCGAGTCGCGTTGCCCGGCGTCGATATGGCTGCCCACTTTGGCGAGCATCTGCTCGGTCTTGGTCGTGTCGAACTCGACCTGGTTGCGCAGATCGACAAGCCGATGGGCCAGCATGTCCTCGCGGGCGTGCTCGTAGCTGGCCAGTTCCATCCGGTCAACCTCCTCTGGGGTCAGACCGTGTGCAGGAATGATCTGGATGCTCGCTTCAGTGCCGCTGCGCTGTTCGATGGCCGATACGTCCAGGATGCCGTTGGCGTCGATCAGAAACGTTACCTTGATCTTGGCCATACCCGCCGGCATCGCCGGGACCCCGCGCAACTCGAACTGTCCGAGCGAACGACAGTCCGCAGCCAATTCGCGCTCTCCCTGAACCACGTGAATCTTCACATTCGTCTGCCCGTCGACGAAGGTGGTGAACATCTCATCAGATTCACATGGAATCGTCGTGTTTCGCAGGATCAGCTTGCTGACCGCGCCCCCCATCGTTTCGATGCCCAGCGACAGCGGGGTCACGTCGAGCAGCAGCAGGTCGCGCCGGGTGCCCGCCAGAATCGACGCCTGGACCGCTGCCCCCAGCGCAACCACCTCCTCAGGATTCAGCGCCGTGTACGGAGCCCTGCCGAACAACTGCTCGACCCGCCGCCGAACCAGCGGCACGCGTGTCGACCCGCCCACCAGAATCACCTGGTCGAGGTCCTTGGGCTCGAGCTCGGCGTCGGCCAACGCGCGGCAGCAGCACACCACCGTCTCCTGCACCCAGGGCTCGATGCGATCTTCGAACTCCTCTCGCGTGATGGTGCGCTGATACAGGCGTCCCCCGCCCAGGTCGATCTCGACGGTGGCCTGCGCGTCCGTGCTCAGCCTGATCTTGGCAGCCTCGGCGAACCTGCGAAACGCCTGCTGCGTGCTCGGCGGGAAGTGAATGTGCTGCCCGTGCTGCTGGCGGATTTCGTCCTGGAGCAGCTTGATCAACTCGCGGTCGAAATCGTCGCCGCCCAGATGCGTGTTGCCTCGCGTGCTGAGCACCTCGAACACCCGGTCACGTAGTTGCAGGATGGAAACGTCGAACGTCCCACCCCCCAGGTCGTACACGGCGATGCAGGCACGCTCGGCCAGATCCAGCCCATAAGCCAGGGCCGCCGCCGTCGGCTCGTTTACGATGCGAACGACGTCAAGTCCGGCGATCCGGCCGGCGTCCCGTGTGGCCTGACGCTGGGCGTCGTCGAAGTAAGCGGGTGTCGTGATCACGGCGCGCCGTACGGGTCGGCCTAGTTGTTCCTCAGCCTGTTGTTTCAGCTCGCGCAGAATCATCGCCGACAATTCCGGCGGCGTATACACCCGACCATGGACCTCGACGGCTGCGATGTCTCGATGGTGGTCGTCGCTGCGGCGCTGTACGAGGCGGTAGGGCAGCCAGGGAACCTCCTCCGCCACGTCTGCAAGGCCACGGCCCATCAAGCGTTTGACCGAGAAGACCGTGGTTTCGGGCCTCTCCACCGCGTGTGCGCGAGCCTCTGCTCCCACCACGATGCGACCGTCGCCCGGCTCGAACCCTATCACTGATGGGAGAACGCCGTCCGTACCCTCGCCGCGCACGATTCGCGGACCGCGATCGTCGGCCCACGCGATCAGCGAGTTGGTCGTGCCCAAATCGATGCCCAGAATGACGTCATCCGGTTCACTCATGTCCGTTGTTGGAGAACGGTTAGCCGAGGCTCCTCGCACCGCCGATTACAGTTGCTCGAGCAGATTGGCGAAGTATTTGAAGGCGTTCAGTTGCTTGCGCAGCTCGCGCAGCACGTCGGGCGAAACGTCCGCACGAACAGCTCGGCGCGCCAACGTACCGATCTGCTCGTTGGTGTGATCTCGCCGAGCCAACAGCTCCTTGCGAATGTCTGCAAGGGTCGCATCGTCTGCCCGCAATTTCGCCTCCTCGATTTGCTCGCGCAGATGCATGGCCTCGTCCAGCAGGTTCGCCGGCACCGATCGATCCTCCGCGCTGCACGGGCCGCCGGCTAGTTCGAGCAGATACTCGGCACGCGTAAACGGATCGCGAAGCGTCCGATACGCCTGGTTCAGCCGTGCGCTGTTGCGCATGGCCAGCCGCTGTTGGCCGCCGGATCGCTCTGAGAAATAGTCCGGATGCACCTGCCGCGAGAGCGAGACAAAACGATCCGAAAGCATCTCTGTACTGAGATCGTAATCACGTTCGAGGCCAAGCAGCGCGAAGTGATCGGTCTGGCCCACGTCTACGAGACGGTGGCAGTGCTGGCATACCAGCGGTGAGGCAAGCGGACGGCTACACTGATTGCACTTGGACGGCGCGGCAATGCCCGGTTGTTCCTGAGACATCGAACGTACGGTCCCTTCAGTCAGGCCGAGAAACTCGCCCCGCAACCGCATGAGCGTGTCGCATTGGGGTTGCTGAACACAAAGCCCCGGCCCATCAGTTCGTCCTGGAAATCGATCGTCGTACCGTTCAGGTACAGGTAGCTCTTCGGATCGCAGAGAATGCGAATGCCGTGGCTTTCCGACTGGTTGTCGTGAGGGCCGGCCTGTTGCGCCAGATCGAGCACGTAGCTGAAGCCGCTGCAACCGCCGCCCTTGACGGCCACGCGCAGAAACGCGCTTTCGACAGACAGATTCTGCTTCGTGAGGATCGATCGTACCTCTTCGGCGGCACGCTCCGTCAGGTGGATGCCGAACGGTTCCTGCGGCGCCGGTTCAGCTCCGTCGGTTGCACCCGTTTGTCTGGAAACACTCATCGTCAACTCCCTTTCGACGCCGTCTACGAGCCACCGCCAGCGGTGCGAAGCGCGTCGGCCTCCGGCTGCTCCGCCTGTGATCGCTGCCTTTTCCGTCGATAGTCCGCGATGGCGGCCTTGATGGCGTCCTCGGCTAGTACGCTGCAATGAATCTTCACCGGGGGCAGCGACAGCTCCCTGACGATATCAACGTTCTTGATCTCCTGGGCTTCGTCAATGCGCTTGCCCTTGATCCACTCGGTGGCCAACGAGCTGCTGGCGATGGCGCTGCCGCAACCGAAGGTCTTGAACTTGGCGTCCACGATGCGGTCGTTCTCGTCGCATAGGATCTGAAGCTTCATCACGTCGCCACACTCGGGCGCACCCACAATGCCCGTACCGACCTTGTCATCCTCCTTGTCGAGCGATCCCATGTTCCGAGGATTGTCAAAATGATCGATCACCTTCTCGTCATACGCCATACAGCAACACTCCTAACCGGCACCCGCGTGCCAGTCGACTTTGCTCAAGTCGACGCCCTCTTTGGCCATCTCGTACAACGGGCTCATCTCGCGCAGCCGCCGAACGGCTGAAACCACTCGCCCGGTCGCATAGTCCACTTCCTCTTCCGTCGTGAAGCGACCCAGCGAGAAGCGTATCGAGCCGTGTGCCAAGTCGTCGCTTACACCCAGGGCCCTCAGCACGAAGCTGGGCTCCAGCGACGCGCTCGTGCAGGCCGACCCGCTCGACACCGCCACGTCGTTCATCTCCATCATCAAAGACTCGCCTTCCACGTAGGCGAAACTCAGATTGACCGTGTTGGGCAAGCGATCGACCGGATGCCCGTTAAGTGTTACATCCTCCAGCTGCCCCATGATACTCTCGCTGAGGCGATCGCGCAACTCGGTCAGACGCCCCGACTCCGCCTCCATCGTCTGCTGACATAACTCGGCCGCCTTGCCCAGACCGACGATGCCCGGCACGTTCAGTGTGCCGCTGCGCATGTTGCGCTCGTGTCCACCGCCGTGCATCTGAATCGCCAGGCGGACACGTGGATTGCGCCGTCGAGCGTACAGGCACCCGATCCCCTTCGGGCCGTAAATCTTGTGGGCCGACAGCGAGAGAAGATCGATGCCCATCTCTTCCACGTCGATCGGCACCTTGCCGAAGCTTTGCGTGGCGTCGGTGTGAAACAGGATGCCGCGCTGCTTGCAGAGCCGCCCGATAGCGCCGATCGGCTGAAGCGTGCCGATTTCGTTGTTGCCGTGCATGATCGTGACCAGGAGCGTGCGATCGGTCATCGCCTGCGATAGCTCCTCAAGGTTGATCGAGCCGCCCCGATCAACCGGTAGGAAGGTCACGTCCCAGCCCCGCTGCTGGAGATACGTGCACGTGTCGATGACCGCCTTATGCTCAGTCGCCTGCGTGATGATGTGATCCTTGCGGTCCGTCCCCTCGCGCCGACCATACATCTCCACCACGCCCTTGATCGCAACGTTGTCCGACTCGGTCGCGCCGCTGGTGAACACAATCTCCTTGGTATCGGCGCCGATCACCGAGGCGACCTGTCGGCGCGCCCGCTCGACCGCCTCTTCGGCCTCCCAGCCATAAACGTGGTTCCGGCTGGCGGCGTTGCCGAACTTGTCGGTCAGGTACGGCAACATCGCGTCGAGTACACGGGGGTCGAGCGGTGTCGTGGCGTTGTAGTCCAGATAGAGCGGCAACTTCATAGGGCGTCTCCGTGGGCCGAGGGGGCTCGCTCGTAGACAGGTTCGGCCTCGGATGGGGATTCAGCACAATCGGCTGGCCGGGCATCCTCCTCGTCCTCTTCCAGCATATCGGCCAGCGTCACCTGGTGCAGAAAGTCCTGGAGCTTCATGTGCACCTTCCTGGCCGGCTCACGAATGGGGCAGTTCTCGCCCACGCGGCACACGGCCCGCCCGTTGCGCAGAGGGCGCTCCAGGGCGCACTGCACCAGACCGATCGGTCCCTCCATCGCCTCAATCAGCATGGCGAGCGTCAACTTATCAGGAGGCACGGCGAGTCGGTACCCTCCTTTGGCGCCGCGCACCGACCTGATCAGTTCACGTCGAGCAAGACGCTTGAGCACGTTCATCAGCAAGGGCTGAGGCACCGAGTACTCCTCAGCAATCTGTCGCGCGCTGACCGGAGCGTCGTCTGCGCGGGCCAAGTGACTCAGCGCGATCAACGCGTAATCCGTTTTTTTCGTTAGCGCCAGCATAGCATATCCCTCATTCTTAAACTCCCTCCTCACTGTTGATATAGCACTTCTTTGGTGCGATAGCAACTGCGAGACCAACTTATTTCTGAGGGAGCCGTAAAGCTAGCAATTACAATATGTTACGGATGGGACGCAAAGCGAAATCTGCATGCCCGGGCCTAATTCTCCGGGTCGTTGGTCGCCTCGGTTGCGCAGCTTTCCTCGTCGGCATGCCTGCCACGGGGATCGGCCCTCCTGCGGCGCCGGTGTGTCGGCGGGGCGGCAAAGCCCCTGCGGCTTTCGGATTGGACGAACTGAAGGATCCGCCGTCCCACGTCCGTCGTGACCGCGTCCGCCAACTTCGCGACCGCCTTTTGGAACGTCGTGCCTGATCCATACAGTATGCGGTACGCCCGTTTGGCGTCGGCGATCTGTTCGGGCGAGAAGCCGGCCCGCCGCATGCCCACCAAATTCACACCCACGCACTCGGTGTCGTGCACGCAGGTGAAAAACGGCGGCACGTCCGTCAGCACGCGCGACAGACCACCGACCATAACGTAGGAACCGATCCGTACAAACTGATGCACCACACAATAGGCGCTGATGGTGGCGTTGTCTGCCACGTCCACGTGGCCGGCGCATGCCGTCATGTTCAGGAGCGTCACGCCGTCGCCGAACACGCAATTGTGGCCGATGTGAGAATTCGCCAGGAGGAAGCATCCCTTGCCCACGATCGTTGCCGACTCGGGCTGCGTCCCGCGGTGGATGCTGGCGCCCTCGCGGATGATCGTGCCGTCCCCGATGCGGCAGTAGCTGCGGCACGGCTCGTAGTGGAAGTCCTGAGGCAGGTGTCCGACCACCGCGTTGGGGTGGATCTCGCAGTTGCGGCCGATTTCCGTCCAGCCGGTGATGTACGCGTTAGGGTACACCCGCGTGCCCGCACCGATGGTCACCTCGCCCTCGATCACGACGTAGGGGCCGATTTCTGCATCCGGGTCGATCCGGGCCTTCTTGTCTACAACCGCGGTCGGATGGATGGCCATGCAGCCCAACTCCCTGCCCCTTGGCTATCGGCCACATTCTAAAGCCTCACTGATTCACTGCAAATCAATCGCCCCATGGCCGCGGCGTGTTCACGTTC
>CBFCZG010000194.1:0-8414 GCA_965602375.1 uncultured Phycisphaerae bacterium
GGTAGCCGCGGGAACACGGCGGGTGGAACCCGACCTACGGGTCCGGCTCACCCACCAGCCGTCTGAGCAAAGCGATATCATCCATCAGCCACATTTCGCGATCGGCGGGGTCGAGGTTCTCGTATTCGCCGTGGACGCTGCACGGGCCGGCAAAGCCCGCCTCACGCAGCGCAGCCAGGCCGTCGCGCCAGTCGAAGAACCCCTCCCCCAGCTTGACCGTCTCGCGCTTCCACACGGGCGGATCGACACTCGCGTCCGGCTGGCGGCGATAGTCCTTGGCTGCGATGGCCGACAGATACTCACCCACCATCGCCAGGCCCTGGCGAAACGGCTCGCCCTCCAGGCTCAAATGCCCCGTGTCCAGATAGGCCCCAACACTCGACGGGTCCTGATCGCGAAGCAGGTGCATAATCCCCGCACAATTGCAGCCGTAGTACCCGTTGCTGTGTGTATGGTAGACGGCTTTGACGGCGTGCTTACCCGCGAGCTTGCCAAAGCCCTCCAGCGCGGCACGGATCGCGTCGACCTGCCGCCAGTAGTCCTGCCCCGGCTGATACGTCCAATACCCCAGCTTGATCAGACCCACGCCGGCCTCGCCGCAGGCCGCGAACAGCCGCTGCGCCTCGGGCGTGTTCGGGTCGATCAGCTTGGTGTCGGCCGTCACCAGCGGGCAGACCAGCCCGTCGCCCTGCCAGATGCGAACAGCCGCAGGCAAAGCCCGGCCGACGTTGTCGGGGTTGATCGCGTGGCCCGGACGCACGGCCAGATCAAGCCCGTCGGCCCCGACGGCACGGGCCTTTTCACCCAGTTGCCCGGGCGAAAGGTCGGGATAGTACTTCGTGAAGTAGATCAGCTTCACGCCGCGCGGCTCCCGCAGCGGACTACAGCGCCTCGCAGACCAGGTCGCCCACCTCGGTGGTCGAGTAGCCCATCCTGCCGGCCGACATGCTCTTGAGTTTCGGGCAGGTCTTGGCGATGGCCGCTTCGACGCGGTGGCCGGCGGCTTCCACCTTGGCGTCGCCCTTGATGTCGCCGACCACCTGAAGCAGCATGGCCAAGGCGCCGATGGCCGCCATGGGGTTAATCACGTTCTGCCCGGTGTACTTGGGCGCCGACCCGCCGATCGGCTCGAACATGCTGACGCCCTCGGGGTTGATGTTGCCGCCCGCGGCAATGCCCATGCCGCCCTGAATCATCGCGCCCAGGTCGGTGATGATGTCGCCGAACATGTTGGGCGTAACGATCACATCGTAGTACTCCGGGTTCTTGACGAACCACATGCAGCAGGCGTCGACGTGGTTGTAGTCGCGCTTGATGTCGGGATAGTCCGCTTCGCCGATTTCGTTGAACGCCCGCCACCACAGATCGTGCGCGTAGGTCAGCACGTTGGTCTTGGCCACCAGCGTGAGCATCTTCTTGCGGTCGCGCTTGCGGGTCAGCTCGAACGCGTAGCGCAGGCACCGCTCGACGCCGAAACGGGTGGCGATCATCTCCTGCGTGGCCACCTCGTTGGGCGTGCTCTTGCGCAGGAAGCCGCCGCCGCCGAAGTAGAGGTCCTCGGTGTTCTCGCGGACCACGACGAAGTCGATGTCCTCGGGGCCCTTGTCCTTCAGCGGCGTGTCGACGCCGGGATACAGCGTGACCGGCCGAAGGTTGATGTACTGATCGAGCCGGAAGCGCAGCTTTAGCAGCAGGTCCTTCTCCAGGATGCCCGGCGCCACGTCCGGATGGCCGACGGCGCCGAGGTAGATGGCGTCGAAGGCCCGCAGGGCGTCGATCTCCTGGTCGGTAATCACCGGAATCGTCAGCTCGTTCGGGTCGCCGCCCCGGGCCATGTAGCGGTCGCCCCCGTAGTCGAAGTCCTCTGTCTGGTACTTGAACCCTTCCTTCTTGGCCGCGGCCTCCAACACCTTCAGGCCCTCACGTACCACCTCCGGGCCGGTCCCGTCGCCACCGATCACTGCGATCTTGAGCATTGTCTTCCTCTCTGCCGAACGAGTGCTTCCACCGTGGAGGGCGACATGTTGGCGGAAATCAGCCGCCTCGTCAACGTCGCGCCGGGTGTGTGCCCCCGGGGTTCACCGGCCGTGGTCGGGGGCCGCGATTGACAATCGAAGCCGTGTCCGATAGCGTCACGGGTCAGCCTACCGGGTGGGGCTGTAGGTGCAGGTCCATGGCTGCAACGTCGCGAGGGCTATTATCATGTTGCGTATCTCGGCAATAGGTTGGATGTGGGTTTTGGCGCTGGGTGCGGCTGCTGTGGCCCAGGCACCGGGCGAGTTTCCGTACGTCGGCGAGGTGACCGGCAACGACGTGAACGTGCGGAGTGGTCCGGACACGAATTACTACCCGACCATGCGCTTGCAGGCCGGTGCCCGCGTCACGGTGACCGGCGAGAAGTTCGGCTGGCTGCGGATCGATCCACCGCCGGGCAGCTTCTGCCTGATCGCCAAGGAGTTCGTCGAGCTCGATCGCAACGGGTCGGGGGTCGTCTCGGGCAACAATGTGAACGTTCGCGCCGGCAGCGAGCTGTCGGATCGCCGCCTGCCGATCACGCAGGTGAGTAAGGGGACGAGTGTCAGCATCCTGGGCGAGCATCCCGACGGGTTCTACAAAATCGCGCCGCCCGAGGGCGCGTATGTCTGGATCAGCGAGCAGTTCGTACAGCGCGTGGCGAGGCCCGAAGCCACCACGCGCCCTGCTCCTACCCGTCCCGCGCCCGCTACACCTGCGGTCGCCGAACCTGCCCCCACGACCGCACCGGCCGTCGCCAAGCCGGTCGAGCCGAAGCCGACGACCAAGCCGGTCAGCAAGCGCTACCAGACGCTGCTCGACAAGGTCGAAGCCGACCTGAAGCAGGAAACGGCCGACAAGCCCTTGCGCCAGTGGAAGCTCGAGCCCTTCCTGCCCCGGTACCAACCGATCGCCGATCAGGACGAAGAGGAGGTCCCCAAGCTCTTCGCCCGGGAACGTCTGAAGATCCTCAAAGATCGCATCGAGGTCCAGCAATCGCTCAAACGCATCCAGCAGCAGCAGGAGCAATTGACCGACGAACAGCGTGTGACCCTGCAACAGCGAACGGCTCTGCAAAAGACGATGCGCGCCGTCATCCAGCCGTTCGATGCCGAGGGTGAGATTCGCAAGAGTTGGGTCTTCGCCAATCGCTTCCGTCTGGTCGACCCGGCCAGCGATAAGACCATCGCGTATCTCGAACGGGCCGACGACGGGCCGGACCCGGCGAGGATGCTTGGGCGGTACGTGGGCATCCGCGCCGGTCGCAAGTACTCGGAAAACGCGTTGTGGGTGTTCGTGCCCAGAGAAGTCGTGGTATTGCAGCGCCCTGTCGCGGCGCCGACTGGCGAAGGTGGCGCTGCGGGACAGCCTGCCGAGGCCACCGAAGCAGAATGACCGTGGTCCGTCTTGGGGGGCGTTTGTGGGACAAGAAATGTACCGTTTTCAATATCGAGTGTGGATGACTCTGATCGGTCTGGCCGGCGGCGGGACGCTTCTGGCGGAGGGATGCGCCAGCACGGGCGTCCAGGGCAATCAGACGGCCGCCACCGTAGTAAGCGGACTTTTAATATCATTTGTCAACACGTGGCTCGCCCAGGCCATCAACTCCCTGCTGGGTGTGCCAACCTCGACGAGGGGGTTTTGAGGGGGCGTCATGGCCCACGGCCGTGCCGGCCGTCTGAAGCGGTGCGGTGTGGCGGACCGATCAGGATAGCCGGGCAACGACCAGACCTTGAAGCGGGAAAGCCCAATACCGTGGGGAATTTCCCGCAATAGGCCGGGGCCCACGTGAGTTCACAGACACTTCACAGCGATCGCACGAACTACGAGATCTGCGTAAAGTCTTTTTCGACAGAATGTTAGGGCGCCTATACTAAATGAAAGGGCCCATTGGGCCGGCTTAGCTTTGTGGCAAGGCAGTTGCACTGGAGCCGATGGCGGGTCGGGTTTGGCGACGCGGTGAGAGCGCATCGAGCGACAGGCTGGAGCCCGACCGGCCTGATGAGGTGTTTGTGGAAGTAGGTAGGGCAAGGTTTCTGGCACGCGGGCAAGTGCAAGGGGTGGGGTTCCGTCCGTACGTGTACCGACTCGCCCGCGACCTGAAGCTCGACGGACACGTATCCAACGATCAGGACGGCGCGATCATCGAGGTCCAGGGGCCCCGGGCCACGGTGGAACTGTTTGCCCGTCGCTTGCTGGCCGAGTTGCCCCCGCTGGCCGAGGTGATCGACTTGGCTCGCCAGTGGGTCCCGCTCGACGGTACAGCGGGCTTTCAAATCCGCCCGTCGCGGCACGATGGGCGCGCCCGGGCGCGAGTAACCGTCGACGTAACGGTGTGCCAGAAGTGCCTGGCCGAAATGCGCGACCCGAACGACCGACGCTACCGGTACCCCTTCATCAACTGCACCGACTGTGGTCCGCGATACTCCATCGTCCAGCGTATTCCCTACGATCGCCCGAACACGACGATGGCAGCGTTTGATATGTGCCCGCAGTGCCGCAACGAGTACGACGACCCGATGACGCGCCGCTTCCACGCCCAGCCGATCGCCTGCCCGGCGTGCGGTCCAAAGGTCTGGCTTGCCGATGCCCGCGGCACGCCTATCGAGGCGCCCGACCCCATCGCGCAGGCCGTAGAGCGCCTTCTGGGCGGGCAAATCCTTGCCATCAAAGGTCTGGGCGGGTTTCACCTGGCCTGCCGCGCCGATCAGGACGGCCCGGTCGCGGATCTGCGCCGGCGGAAGCGGCGCGATCACAAGCCGTTTGCCCTGATGGTGCGGGATCTGGAGGCAGCCGAGAAGATCGCCCATCTTGGCGAGCACGCCCGCAAGGTGATGGCCGGTGTGGAAAGGCCCATTGTTTTGGCGCCCAAACGGGACGGCGCGCCAGTAAGCAAACGCGTCGCGCCGGGCAGCGATTGCTTCGGTCTGATGCTGCCGTACACGCCGCTGCACTGCCTGCTATTCGACGCCAATATGCCCCCGCTGGTCATGACCAGCGGCAACATCACGGATGAGCCCCTGGCTAAGGACAACGACGAGGCGGTGACGCGGCTCGGGCCTCTCTGTGACGCCTTCCTGCTACACGATCGGGGCATCGAGCGCCGCGTCGACGATTCGGTCGTACAGGTGGACGGTGATCGCGTAGCGATGATGCGACGCTCGCGCGGCTATGTGCCTGCACCCATCGAGCTGGGCGCGGCGGCACCCGAGGAGATCCTGGCGGTGGGTGCGGAACTGCGCAACACGGTCTGTCTGGTCCGCGGCGAGCAAGCTGTGCTGAGCGAGCACATCGGCGACCTGACCGACGCGACGGTGTACAGGCAGTTCACGCGGACGATCGACCACCTGGCGGGCCTGGTGGAGGCGGCGCCTTCGGTCGTCGCGCACGATCTTCATCCGTTGTATCTGTCGACGCAGTACGCCCGCCGGCAGGGCCTGCCGCGTCGCATCGGCGTGCAACACCACTTCGCTCATGCCGTCAGCTGCATGGTCGAAAATGATCTAGACAGGCCTGTGATCGCAATCGTGTGTGACGGAACGGGTTACGGCACAGATGGGGCGAGTTGGGGCTGTGAGATCCTACGGGCCGAGCGAGGGGCGTTTGAGCGCGTCGGCCATTTGCAGTATTTTCCGTTGCCCGGGGGCGACGCAGCTACCCGGGAGTTGCATCGTAGCGTACTAGGACTATTCTGGCACACGTTTGGCCCTGCGTGTGCCGAACTGGCACTGGCTGCTGCCGTGTGCCCCGATCCGTTGCAGCGCGAAGGGCTGCTGGCCATGCTGCGGAGCCAGACCAATTGCCCTCTCAGCTCATCACTGGGTCGGCTCTTCGACGCGGTAGCGTGTATGCTGGGCGTGGCCGGCACCAACGAGTTCGAGGGCCAGGCGCCCATGGCTCTGGAGGCAATCGCGGCAGACGGCTATGACGATTACTACCCCCACGCAATCGAGCACCACGGGCGAAGCTTCGAGCTGGACGTGCGACCAATGATCAGCGCGATTGTGGCTGAGACGCAGATGTACCGCGAGCCGGCGGTGGTTTCGGCAAGGTTCCACAATACGGTGGTGGAGCTGCTCAAGGCCGGGGCGCTGATCGCCCGGGACGTGACGGAACTCGAAGAGGTGGTCGTATCCGGCGGATGTTTCGCCAACCGGTACGTCACCCGGCGTCTGTGCGAGCGGCTGGAGCAGGTGGGGATCCGTGTATGGGCGCATCGGCGGGTGCCGTGCAACGACGGCGGAATCGCCCTCGGTCAGGCGGCGGTGGCGGCGGCGGTGCTGCAAGAGGAGGCGGAAACGGCCCGTGAGGTGAGGTATGTGTCTGGCGGTGCCCGGACAGATTGAGGATCTAAAGCAGAACGATCAGGCCACGGTGCGGATGCAGGGCAACACCGTTGAGGTGTGCACGACGTTGGTCGGGCCGGTGGAGCCGGGGGAGTGGGTGCTGGTGCACGCGGGTTACGCCATCACCAAGATCGATGCGCAGCAGGCCGCCGAGACGTGGGCGTTGCTCAACGAGATGGCGGGCCGCGCGTCCGACGTTGCCGGCAATCCCTAGCATTGTGTCGGATGAACGAGCAGATCGAACAACTTCGACAAAGATTGTGCTCGGCGAGCGAGGCGGCCGGCGGCACGATACGGATCATGGAGGTGTGCGGCACGCACACGGTGGAGGTTTTTCGGCAAGGCATTCGCAGCCTGCTGCCGTCCAACGTGAAGCTGATCAGCGGCCCGGGCTGTCCGGTTTGCGTAACGTCGCAAGGGTTCATCGAGACGGCGGTTCGCCTGGCCCGGCAGCACGGGGTTCTGGCGGCGACGTACGGCGACATGGTGCGGGTGCCGGCCGCGGCGGGCAGTCTGGAACAGGCCCGAGCCGGCGGGGCGCGCGTGCAGGTGGTGTTCTCGGCGCGCGACGCGTTAGGTGTGGCGCGAGAGAATCCGAAGTTGGAGGTGGTTTTCGTCGCGGTGGGGTTTGAGACGACCGCTCCAGCGACGGCCGACGCAGTGCTGCTGGCCGAACGGGAGAAGATCAGAAACTTCAGCGTTCTGGCGGAGCACAAGCTGGTGGTTCCGGCCATGCTTACCCTGCTGGAGGGCGGTCAGGCGAAGATAGACGGTTTCATTTGTCCGGGTCACGTCAGCGTGATCATCGGCAGTGAGGCGTATCGCCCGGTGGTCGAGCGGGGTGGCCGCGGCTGCGTGGTCGCGGGCTTTGAGTCGTTGCAGATCATCCAGAGCCTCACGCGATTGGTAGAGATGGCGGCCGAAGGGGTGGCGCGTCTGGAAAACGTGTACACCGTAGCCGTCAACGCCGAGGGGAACCGCCGGGCACAGCAACTGATCGATCAAGTCTTCGAGCGTGGGCCTGCGACATGGCGGGGGCTTGGGCAAATCGATGCAAGCGGCTTGCGGCTTCGGCAGGCCTATCGGTCGCTCAACGCGTTTGAACGATTCGGCTTGACGCCCGGGCCCGACCAGGAGCCGCCGGGATGCCGGTGCGGTGAGGTGATCACGGGCGCTATCGAGCCGCCGCAGTGTCCGCTGTTTGACGGGGTGTGTCGGCCGACGCAGCCGGTGGGCCCCTGCATGGTCAGCAGTGAGGGCACCTGTCAGGCGTGGTGGAAATACCACCGGGTGAGGGCGTGAAGAAGCTCGTATCGCGTGAGAAACCCACCGCACTTGCCACGACCGCCGAGCAGCTCGGTGTGGGCGGGAAGATCGTGCTGGCCCACGGCGGGGGCGGCGAGCTTACCGACGAATTGATTCGAGGGCAGATTCTGCCCAGGCTGGGCAACCCTGTGCTCAATCGTTTGGCCGACGCGGCGACGCTGGAGTTGGCAGGCGCGAGACTGGCGCTGACCACCGACGCGTACGTCGTGCAGCCTTTGGTGTTTCCGGGTGGGGATATCGGGCGCCTGGCGGTGTGTGGCACGGTGAACGACCTGGCCATGGTCGGAGCCGAGCCGGTCGCCCTGGCCCTGTCGATGGTCCTGGAGGAGGGGCTCGACGAGACGATGCTGCAACGCGTGCTCGACTCGATCGCGTCGACGGGCCGCGAAGCCGGCGTCGATGTTGTGGCCGGCGACACGAAAGTGGTCGAGCATGGTCGAGCCGAAGGGATGTACATCACGACCACCGGGCTGGGGCGGGTGCTAGACGGCGTGTCGCTGGGCGTGGATCATGTAGAGGCGGGCGACGCGGTCCTGATCAATGGGACTATCGCCGAACACGGTTTGGCCGTGCTGTCCAGGCGGAAAGGGCTCAGCTTTGCCAGCGACCTAGTGAGCGACGCGGCGCCGCTGGCGGGCTTGGCTAACGCCTTGGTGCGGGAGATGAAGGGTGTTCGGCTGTTGCGCGACCCGACTCGTGGCGGCGTGGCGGGCGTGCTTGCGGATCTGG
>CBFCZG010000195.1:0-8384 GCA_965602375.1 uncultured Phycisphaerae bacterium
GTCCTCGACGCCGAACTGCTCGCGCTCGCCCACCGCCACCCACAATTTGCCCATCTCGCCGGTTGGCACGTAGGCCCCCACGTAGTAGCGCCCCGTCGTCGGCAACGTAAGCTGGAACTGACCTAGGATCCACGAGTCGGTCCCGGTGAACGGTTCGTGGAAGAACTCCGGGTCGGCCACGTCGTCAGTCGTCCACACAGCCGCACCCATACCGGGCGGCGTGTCCAATGGCAGGTCGGCCTCGGCCAGGTGTGGGCCGACCACTGCCACAGCGGGCCGAAAGTCGGCCAGACGCTCGATGAACGGCACGCCGAGCTGAACGGTCAGCACGTAGTTGGCCTGTCCCTCGAACGTCAGCCACACTTGGGTCGCGCCCTCGGCGACTTCGTGATAGACCACCTGCGAGATGGTGACATCCTCAATCTGGATGGCTGAGTCGGTATTGTCGGCCGAGCCGTCGCTGAAGATCGGTTTGTGTGCCCATGCCGCCGATGCCCCGCTCAACGCAACCACCCACGCCCATATCGCTGCCCGCTCGACACCCGGCATACCTTGTCTCCTGTGATGGCCTGTACTTCGACAATAGGCGCCAATTTCGTCGTAATCCACCGACCTCGCAGCCGGTCTGACTGTTCGACGGCGCCGAGGGGTCTGCCGTCTGAGAGGCTTGGCCGTTACGGCAGCCGGCGCGGGCCTTTGCATAGCCGAGATGTGTTTCGGTTACTTACACAGGGTGGGAAGATATACACGCTCTGGAGACACCTTGGTCGACGGTTGCACGATCCGGTTGCGCCTACGGTTACCGGCGGAATGTGCGTTTCCTATAGTTGTACGCTCAGCAGCGATCCGATGCCGAAACCCGCCAGGGCGCTGGCCAATCCGATGAGGGCAAGCTCGACCCCGCTGCGGCGCGGCCGACCCACCGTGACGCGGGCCTTGTACCAGCCTACCACAAACAGCACCGCCGCCGAGACGGCCAACGACACGCCGGCTCCGACGAGTACCGGAAACAGCGCGAATGGCGCCAGTGGGATCAACGACCCCACCAAGGCCGACAACCCCACGATCACGGCGGCCCGCACCGGGTGCCGTGCGTCGCTCTCGACGAACCGGTGTTCCTCGGCCATCATCACGGCCACCCATACCTCGCGATTGGCGGTGATCGTGTCCACGATGCGATCGAGCAACTCCCCGCTGAATCCCTTGCGGCGGTAGATTTCCACCACCTCCTGGCGCTCCAATTCGGGCACGTCGCGGATGTGTCGCATCTCGCGCTGGTGTTCGCTCAGGTAGCGGTCGCGCTCGGCGCGGGACGAGGTATAGGCCACGCCCGCCATGGCCACCGACTCGGCAAACGCCGCCGCCAGCCCGGCCGCCAGCACGATGGTGGTTTCCTGGGTGGCCGCTGCCACGCCAAGGATGACCCCCAGCACGTTCACCAGCCCGTCCTGGCCGCCCAGAATCACCTGCGACAGCCATGCCAGCCTCCGATGCGGATCCACCTCGCTGTGATGGTTGAGGTCTCGGTCTGAAACGTCGCGGTACTGAAATCCTGCCTTCGGCTCCATTGCTTCCTGCATCCAGCCACCGGTCCAAACGCGGTCGCCACAGTATACGTGGCCGACCGAGAGCCGCCAAGTAAGCAATCCTTCTCGTCTACCGTCAAGACGTAAAGCTTCGCCGAGTGTGCGGTTCGTCGGGCGGAACGGCTTGCCCGCGAGCAGGGGCGGCGCTCTTGTCAGCTGATCGCCGTGGCTAGCCGCTCCCGCGTCTGCTAAAGTGACGCCCGTGGTGGCGTGCTCGTCGACGATTTGAAACAAGGAGATCTCATCATGCCCAGACCGCTCAGCAAGGTGGCCCCGGATTGGTGGGACTATACGACGTTGGACCCCGAGCTACTCGAAGAGGCAGCGCGGCTGGGCCCCGACGACATGCGGGCCTTGTCTCGCGAGGGCTTCGAGGTTCGCTTCTACGACACCATCGAGGAGTTCTACCTCGCCGAGGCACTGGAGTACATCGAAGCGTGGAAGCTGGCCACGCCCGACAGGCCGGCCGGCATCTGCGGACCCATCGGTCCCACCGAGCAGTTACCGCTGGTTGCGCAACTGGTTAATGAAACGGGACTATCGCTGCACAACGCCCATTTCTGGGGCATGGACGAGTGGACCGAAGACAACCAGCCCGTGCCGGTCAGTCATCCGCTTTCGTTTGCCAAGGCCGACCTGGAGCTGTGCTTCAACCGCATCGACGCCAAGCTGCAGATGCCCGACTCGCATCTGCACTTTCCCACGGGGGATCTGGACGCCTACCGCCGAAGCTACGATCAGGTCCGCTGCGTGGTCATGCAGGGCGGGCAGGGCGAGGTCAAGCACTGGGCGTTCAACGATCCGCCGCGGCGGCAGGGCCCATACACCGACCAGCCGCCCAGCCCCGACGAGTACCGCAAGCTCGAGACCCGCGTGACTGAGTTGCACCCCATGACCATCATCCAGAACGCCCGCACCTCCGGCGGCGGACAAGTATCGCTCGTGCCCACGCACGCCGCCACGGTCGGGCCCGTCGAGACGTTCAAGGCCGAGCGCGTCTCGATCTGGCACGCCGGCACGCACGACAACCCGTTCGGTATGCGCCTGACCACGCTGATGATCGCCAGGCGAATTGAGGACGGTTCGGTGCCCATGTCGCTGCTCGCGTCGCACTCGAACGTGCGGTTCAGCTTCTATCGGGGAGGTGTGGGTACGTGCGAGGTGGTCATGCACTAGCGATGCCGGTTCACGCCGCGTCGCAGTCGGGGGCGGACCGGGCAGGTGCCCAGGACGCAACATGCTCTAGCGGTGAGCAGATGCACAAGGAGATGAGTTCGTGAATGCCAATCATCCTCTGCGTCGCGCGCGATGGATCTGGCCCAGTTACGGTCCGGACGTGGTCGGTGGAGCCCACCATCCGCATAACGTGTACGCGCAGTTTCGCCATGACTTCTCGCTGAGAAGTGTCGCCACGCGGGCGCCTTTTTACATCACCGCCGATCAGTGCTATATGCTCTATGTGAACGGCCGGTACGTCACGCGGGGACCGGCCCGTGGCTATCAGCATCACTGGCCCTTCGACCAAGTCAATCTGACGCCGCACCTGCGGCGAGGGCACAACTGGATCAGCGTCCGCGTCTACAACGGGGGCGTAAGCACGTATCAGTATGTGCATCAGTCGGCCGCGGGATTGCTGTGTGCGGGCCAATGGAAAGGCGCCGCGGTGTTTAGCGGACCGGGCTGGCTCATGCGCGTCGCGCCCTCTCATCGCCGCCACACCGCGCCGCTCAGCCGACAGACCAATTTTCAGGAGCACGTAGATGCCTGCCTGGACGATCAGTCGTGGATGCGGTCGGCCCGCCGACCCGCCGGCTGGCAGACCTCCGGCGAGGGTCGCGCCTTCGGCGCCATGCCGTGGGCCGACGTCGAGCCGCGAGGCATACCCCATCTGACCGGCGACGTGCTGAGCTACCAGCGGACGTGCAGAGCCGCCGTCGGCCGGTGCGCAAAGGGCTTCGAGGATTGGCCGAATATCACCGACGGGCTGCGCGAGGAGAACCCGCGCTTGCGGTGGAAAGTGGCGCCGCCAGGCCGGCCGGGGCGCAGTGGTCTAACCATCACGCTGCCCAGGACGGGTCCCGGTCGACTCGCAGCGGTCAGTATGGATCTCGGCAAGCCGGGCATCGGCAATCTGATCGTTGAGGCGACCGGCGCCGCAGACGGAGAGATCGTCGACTTGTTCTGCTGCGAGGCGCTCAACGACAACGGCTCGCCCGTGCTGGCTGTCAAGGAGCGAAGCTGTGAGACGTCGCTGTCGTGCCGACTGCGCCTGCGAAAGGGCAGGACGGCACACGAGTTCTTCCAGATGCTCGGGCATCGCTACGTGGTGGCCATCGCACGCGATACGCGCCGGCCGATCCGGCTGAAGCTCGCCTTGCGTCAAGCCATCTACCCGTTCGCCGTCAAAGGGAACTTTGAGACCGACAGCCAGACGATCAACGACATCTACCGCATCTGCGTCGACACGCAGCGCGTCTGCTCGCTGGACGCATACGTGGATACTCCCTGGCGAGAGCAGGCCCAGTGGTGGGGCGACGCCCGCGTGCAGGCGCAGAACACCTTCCACATCAGCGGCGACACACGTTTGCTGGTCCGCGGTATACGCTCGATCGCCGCACAGGAGGTGCCCAACGGTCTGACCTATGGCCACGCGCCCACCAAAGCTCACCATTGCATCCTGCCGGATTTCTCCATCATCTGGGCGCTGACCATCTGGGATTACTACTACCAGACGGGCGACGTGTCGCTGTTTGTCGAGCAATGGCCGCGCATCCAGCGGGTGCTGGGCTACTTCGCGGGCGAGGGCCTCGGGCGCAACGGCCTGCTGCGATACGACGATCGCTATTGGCTGTTCCTCGATTGGTGCAACATTCACAAAGATGGCACGCCCACGCTGTTGAACTTGTGGTACGTCTACATGCTGGACCGGCTGGCAGATCTGAGTGGGGCTGCCGGCATGTTGTCCGAGCGCCGGCGCCTCAGGTCACTGGGTCGCCAGCAGAAACGGCGCTTGGTGGCCAGGCTGTTCGACCGCAGCAAGGGATTGTTCCGTGACGGACTCAGGCCGGACGGCAAGCTGGTTGGCGTTCATTCCATCCACAACCAGACGCTGGCCATTCTGTGTGGGTTGCAGGCCGGCCATCACACCATCATGGTCCGCAAGCGTCTGTTGCCTTATTTGGAAGGGAAGCGAGTTCCTGGCCCGCTGCCATCGAGTTACTGGGTGACGTATGTGTACGACGCCATGCGCCGGCTGGGCTACGCACGACAGGCGGTCGAGCATATTCGGCGAAACTGGGAGCCGATGATCCCCTACGGCGGGACATGGGAGATGTTCACCGGCCGGATCGGGCAGTCCACCGCTTCGCATGCCTGGGCGGCCCACCCGGTTTATCACCTGACGGGCACGATTGGCGGCATCGTCCAGGCCGACGTGGCGTGGCGAAAGATCCACTTCGCGCCGCTACTGGATGTGCCCGAGGTGACCCGTGCTCGCGCCACCGTGCCCACTCCGCACGGGTTGGTGCGCGCCAACTGGCAGAGGAGCGACGCCGAGGTGGCTGTATCTTTGTCGCTGCCGAATGGCGTCTCGGCCCGGGTGGAACTGCCCGGAAGGCGTCCGGTTACTGTCACCGGACGACGGGAATGGATGGTCGAGCTACCCGTCGGCAGGCCATAGCTTCCTGTTCTGTTTTCCCTGACTGACGGGGACGTCAACGGAGCACAATGACGGACTACCGCGAGTTTGCCCTATCCGTCCATCGTTCCGGGTCGTTCGAGAAAGACGTGGCCTTCGAAGGTGGCGAGGCGTCGGCGCGCCGCCGGCAGGACGCGGCGCAAATACAGACCCGCTTGCCCACCGGCGAAGGCGGACAAGCGGGCCTCTCGCGCCTCTCCCGAAGGCGATATTCTAGGCGGCCATCGCCGGTTGTGCCGTCCAGCGCCGCTGGATCGCCTTCCATTGCATCACCTGGAAGGCCCCCGACACGCCGACCAACACATAGACGAGCCGACTTAGGATGGTTGCCTGCCCGAAGAGCGTGGCGACAAGATCGAAGCCGAACAGTCCCACCAGGCCCCAGTTCAGGGCCCCGACAACCACGAGTATCGCAGCAATCACGTCAATCGATTTCATCGTTCTTCTCCTTATGGTTCCAGAAATTCCGACCACGTCTGCTACCTTCGCGCCGGGCCGACTAGCGGGCGGCTGTTGCCTCTGATGCCGCGCTTGGCAACAAGACCGTGTCGATCACGTGGATCACACCGTTTGCGGCTGCCACGTCGGTCTGTACGACTTTCGCATTGTTGACCTTCACGCCTGCAGACGTGTCAATCGCGAGCTTCTGACCTTGCAGGGTCTTGGCCTCCTTTAACTTTACGACGTCCTCGGCCGTCAGCTTGCCTGAGACTACGTGGTAGGTCAGCACGGCTTTCAGCTTGTCCGGCTGCTTGAGTAAAGCTGCCACCGTGCCTTCCGGCAGCTTGGCGAATGCCTCGTCAGTTGGGGCGAACACTGTGAACGGTCCCGGCCCGCGCAAGGCATCTGCCAGCCCCGCAGCGTAGACGGCAGTGGACAGTGTCTTGAACGCGCCGGCCTTATGCGCCACGTCAAGCAGATCGTCCTGTGGTAGGAGTACTGCATCGATGACGTGAATCACCCCATTGCTGCAAAGGATGTCGGTCTTGACGACATTGGCATCATTTATCTTGACGCCGTCCGATGCATTCACACGAACCGATTGGCCAAGCATCGTCTTGGCAGACTTCAGTTGCACCACGTCGGCGGCCTGAACCTTGCCGGCGACGACGTGATACTTCAAAACGGCCCGCAACTTGGGCAGGTCGTTGAGCAGAGCCGCTACGGTACCTTCGGGCAGCTTCGCGAAGGCTGCATCAGTGGGGGCGAATACCGTGAGAGGCCCCTCGCCCTTCAGAGTCTCGACCAGCCCAGCCGCCTGCACCGCCTTGACGAGCGTGGTGAACGAACCGGCATGGACTGCGGTATCGACGATGTCCTTGGCCTTCGCCTTGGTCTGGTGGACACTGCAACTGCCGGCGTACGCGGCGGGCGCGCCGACGACCGCCAAAGTGAGTGCTGCTAGCCCGATCGGAAAGAGTCGCGAAAACGTCCGCATGATTGGTCCTCCTTGTCGCACGCTCGCGTGCGCCTTGGTTGCCACCGCGATGACGCCATCGAACGGTGGCCTTTTCGCCGTCATGCCGTCGGCCCACACAGCGCAAGCCCGTGCGGCTGACAGCGATCGGTCTTCATACCGCGGCACGACCGCCGTGCCGCCTTGTCTGAGTGCTACTGGCCACCAGGAGGCATGACCGTGACGCCCTCCGCCACAAGAAGTCGACCGGCACAGCAGCGAATCCTCTGGTTTGGTTGCGGTCGGCGTATGCATCTGGTGGACCTCTCAAATGTGGGCGATGGCATGCGAGTCTCGCCCGAGTACAGTCTCAGCGATTGCCCGGCACATCGCCCACGTAGGTTCCTGGTAGCCGACCAGCCCCAACTCGCCTGAGTGCCCACAGTGCGGGGCGAAGCCACGCCAACTTCTCGCGAGCCCCACCCGAGGGTGCCATCGGCGACGCGTTGTCGTCCGCCTGTCGCTTAGTTGCGCTGTTGAGTCGCTCATCGTCGTCAGCCTCCTGATGAATTAAAGCGATCGAAACGTTCATAGGCGTGTAGCGAAGCAGAGTCAAATCCATATAAGCAGAAAGGCCTGTTGGCGAGCCAGAAATCGGTAACCGCTTGTGTAATAAACGGTTACGGCGCCACCCATAGAGCCTGGTCCTCCGTATGCCGCATATTCTGCTTCTCAGGGGGCTATTCTTCTGCTAGAATCGATCAAATCGTTCAGAGGAGCGACGATGGAGCGCGAGTTAACAACCCGGCAGGTGGCGCGAGCCATGGGTGTGAGCGAAGCGTCGATCAAGCGTTGGTGCGACCGGGGGATGATCACGTGCAGGCGGACAGCCGGGGGGCACCGCCGTCTGCCATGGGCGGATGTGATCCGGTTCGTTCGCGAGAGCGGGCAGCGACTACTGCGCCCGGAAGTGCTGGGGATGCCCGCAGCCATGGGGCGAGGGAAGGTGGTGCTGGCGCGGGCTGCGGGGCAGATGGCGGAGGCACTGGAGCGGGACGAGTTTGAGCGGCTGCGTCGGGTTGGGTTCGAGCTGTATCTGGCGGGGCACTCGGCACGACACATCTTTGACCATGCGTTGGCTCCGGCTTTCCGCGTTATCGGCCGGCGTTGGCAGCACGGCGAGATCGAGATCTATCAGGAACGGCGCGGTTGTGAGATGTGCATGCAGTTTCTTCGTGAGTTGCTCGGCACGATGCCCTCACCGTCGGACGACGCCCCCTATGCGATCGGCGGCACGCTGGCGGGCGACGGGTACACGCTGGCGGCCCACATGGCGGAGGTCGTCCTGCGCGAGGTCGGCTGGCGGGCCGAGTGTTACGGCCTGGGGCTGCCGGCAGCAACATGGTGCGCAGCGATGGAGAAGACGAAGCCACGTCTTGTGTGGCTGAGTGTGTCCTGGGTGAAGTCGGTGTCGACCTTTGTGGAAGAGGCGAGGAGGCTTTGCGGCTGTGCGAGGCAGCATGGGGTGGCGCTGGTTGTTGGAGGCCGGGCCCTTAGCGAGGCGATCAGGCAGCAGGTGCCGTATTCGGCGTATGGCGACAATTTCCAGCACTTGGCGGCGTTTGCCGAAACGTTGTGGCAATCGCCTGAGAGGCATGCTGCCGGACGACTCGGGGAGAAGGGGGGTAGGCAGGCGTAGCGGTGG
>CBFCZG010000196.1:0-8382 GCA_965602375.1 uncultured Phycisphaerae bacterium
ATATTTCCTGAACACGGCCAGAATCGAACCGCCGTAAGCGTCGCTGGGCATGGAGGCGACATGCCCGAAGCCGTGCTCCGACATCAAGCGGATGAGCGTATCGGTGCCGAAGTACGTCAGATGCTGGTGGTACAAGTTGCCCGCCACATCTTCATCGAGCAGGGCCAGCACATCGGGCACCTCGATGACGGCCAGGCCCGCAGGCTGAAGCACCCCGCGCATGGCTGCGGCGAAATCGTGCAGGTCGGCCACGTGTTCGAGCACGTGCCGCGCGACAACGGCCGACGCGTTGCCGACGGCGTGGCGGCGCAATGATTCGGTCGAGAAGTACTCACGAATCGTGGTGCTGCCGTGTGGGGCAGAGGCGTCGGGCAGCGCTCGCGAAGGCTCAAAGCCAATCGCTTCGAAGCCCGCGCCGGTCAGAAATCGCAGCATCGTCCCGTCGTTGGAGCCGACTTCGACAACTCGCGCTCCGGTCTCCACTCCGAAGTCGGACAGCACGCCAACCAGTCTCTGAATGTCATGGCAGTAGCCGTTGAGGTGCCCCCCGGAGAACATGTATCGAAGATACAGCTCGGCCGATACGACCTGCGACAACTGGATGAGGCCACAGACGTCACACCGGTGCACGGACAGCGGCAGAAGCGGCTCCTGGCCGATCTGCTCGCGACGGAGGTATATGCCGGCCACCGGCACGGAGTCGAAGTGGATAAACGCCTCGGGCAACGAGGCGTGGCAAAGCCGGCACGTTGTGGTCGTCGAGAAATTCAAGCCAACGGCCCTTTCTGCTGGAGGCTGTCACGCGCCCAGCGGTAGACGCGACGGAAGCCCTGCTCGAGCTGGATCTCGGGCGGTGAGCCGACGAGCCGCGTGACCTTGTCTATGTCGGGGCAGGACACGCGCGGGGCGTTGCTCCCCGTCGAGCCGACCTGGTGAGAGTGTTGCACGACGGGCACCGGAGGCTCGGCCATCCGTGCGATGGTCTCGGCCAGCTTCCGGATGGTAACCAAAGGCTCGCAGCAGCCGACGTTGTAGGCCTGGCCGGCCTCGCCTTGCAGCAGCACATGCCAGAGCATCACGGCAGCATCGGCCAGATAGCAGTAGCTGCGCCGGTCCTTGCCGTCGCTACGAACCACCAGGGGCTCGCCGCGGGCAGCCGACCAGGCAAACTCGGCAAACGCCCTGTCGTCATGTGGGTCGATACCCGGACCATAGACTTGCACTGGCCGGACGATTTGCACGGGCACACCGTATTGCCGGGCATAGACGGCGCACAGCGTCTCGCCGAATCGCTTCGATTCGTCGTAACAGGCGCGCTCGGCGAGCGGGTCGACCCGGCCCACGTAGTCTTCCGGCGTGGGCACGTGCTCGGTTGGGGGCGAGCCATAGACCTGACCGCTGCTGAGAAAGAGCATGCCGCCGACTTGCACACGGCGTGCAAGCTCGAGTAGCGCAAGCAGACCCAGCGAATTGGCGCGAGCGGTGCTCAAGGGATGGGCCAAGTACCCACCCGCCGAAGCCGGACAGGCCGCGTGGATGACATAGTCGACGTCCCGCTCAACGGGGGCCGCGATGGCTGCGCTGTCCGCCTGATACCACTCAATATCCGGGCGGTCGAGCAGAGGCTCGAGTCGCGGATAGTCGGCAGGAGGGCGCCGCGTCGTGACGACCAGCGTGCATGGTCGAGACAAACACGACTCGTTCAACTCGGCAACGGTGTACACGAGATAGCTGGCCAACAGCCCTCCGCCGCCGGTGATCAGGATCGTACGTCCATCCAGTCGTTCCAAAGCCGGCGTACGCGCGATCACCCGGTGCACGTCTTCCGCGATCACCGGATGCAACGTCTCGGACAGTAGTGGAGGAGTCAGTTGAGTCTGCATCTCTGCCATGCGTACGGCCTCAGAGACCGCGAAAGCTTCACCCTATCTTCCGCTGCTCGGCACGGGCACACTCGGACCCACTGCGTCGTGCAGCACGCCGACGCGCTCACCATTAAGGCTCGTCAAGCCAGCCAGCACTTCGCCCATATACTCGCGACGCGGCGCATCGATACCGGGATATACACCGACGAAGAAAGTGCGGCTCATGACCGCGTCGGTATTGCGCAGTTCACCGACTACGCGGTGAGGAACGTTCAAGTATGCAGGCTGGCGGAGCAGATTCCCGCCGAACAGCAATCGCGTCTGGATGCCGCGCGTTTCCAGGTATTCCAGCACGTCATGACGCCCGACAGGGGCGTCGTCGGCAAGCGTGAGAACAAGCCCGAACCAACTGGGCTCGCTCTGTGGTGTAGCCTGCTGCACCGTAAGCCATGGGACTCGCTCGGCCTCTCGGGCGAGCGCCTGGTGGTTGGCCCGCCGGGCGGCGACGAACTCGGGCAGCTTGTGCAGTTGGACCAAGCCTATGGCCGCCTGAATGTCGGTCGGTTTGAGGTTGTATCCGAGTTGGCTGTAGACGTACTTGTGGTCGTAGCCGACCGGTAGGCGTCCATGCCGGCCACTGAACCGCCGTCCGCACGTGTTGTCATGACCCGAGTCGCACCAGCAGTCGCGCCCCCAGTCGCGCAGACTCACGACAATACGGTGAAGCTGCGGATCGTCGGTCAGTACGGCCCCGCCTTCGCCGGTGGTGATGTGATGAGGTGGGTAGAAGCTCTGCGTGGCCAGGTGACCGAACGAACCGGTGGACCGGCCCCTGTAGAAGCTGCCTAATGCGTCGCAATTGTCTTCGATGAGATAGAGGCCGTGCCTTCGGCAGAATTCCAGAACCGTATCGACGTCGAACGGGTTGCCCATGGTATGGGCGATCATGACGACACGAGTGCGATTGCTGCGGGCCGCCTCCAGCTGGCTTACGTCGATATTGATCGTATCTGCGTCGACGTCGACGAAGACCGGCACGCAGTTGTGCTGAAGGATCGGGTTGACCGTGGTTGGGAAGCCGGCCGCCACGGTGATGACTTCGTCGCCCGGCTTGATCGGATCAGGCAGCAGTGGGCTGCACAGGGTCGCGAAGGCCAGGTAGTTGGCCGATGAGCCGCTGTTGACCATGACGCAATGCCGGCGGCCGACCGCCTCAGCCAAAGCGCGTTCGAACTGCTTGCCGCGAGGGCCGAGCGTCAGCCAGAAATCGAGGCAGGCGTCGACGGCTGCGTTGACCTCTCGTTGGTCAAACACGCGGCCCGCATAGGGCACAGTGCTCTGTCCAGGGGTGAACGGCTGCGACGTTGAGCGCAGCTCGCACAGCTCGCGCACCCGATCGGCTATTTCCTTACGCAGTTGCGACTCGGTCACGCTCATGCTCGACTTGTGACTCCTCTTGGCTACGTCGCCCTGGCACACAGCCATCCGGCAAAGCATTCGCAGACGACGATGCTGTGGCCGTGTACTCGGCAATCTGTTCGAGACACAGGTTCCTGGCCGGATCGCCTCCAAGCCATCGTCGATACCATCGCGCCGTCTGGCCCACGGCCTCGGCAAAGGCCCATCGCGGGTGCCAGCCGAGGCAGCGGCTGGCCTTGGCGCAACTAAGCATGAGAAGGCCGGCCTCGTGCGGCACTTGCGTCTGGCTGGTCGATTGGTCCTGCCACTGCTGCCCCTCGCCCCACTCGCTCAGCAGCGATTCGACCAACTCGCGTACTGTCCGACACCCCTCCAACGACGGTCCGAAATTCCAGGCCTCCGCATGGCGCATCAGGCTGACATCCAAACCCACCTCGGCCAACAGGCCCGCCGCCAAAGTCAGATAACCTCGCAATGGATCGAGAACGTGCTGCCATGGCCGTACCGAGCCCGGGCTTCTTACGGGAATGGACCGGCCCTGCATGAGGGCGCGCACGGCGTCGGGCACGATTCTGTCGGCCGCCCAATCGCCGCCGCCGATGACGTTGCCGGCCCGCGCCGTCGCCACCGGTATACCGGCCGGGCCCAGCAGCGAGCGCCGGTACGCAACGGCAACCAGTTCGGCAGCCGCTTTGCTGGCGCTATAAGGGTCGCGCCCGCCCAGCCGATCGGTCTCGCGATAGGCATGCACCCACTCACGGTTCTCGTAGCACTTATCGCTCGTCACGACGACAACGGCACGCACCGACGGACAGATGCGGGCGGCTTCGAGAACGTTCACCGTGCCGCCGACGTTCACATCGAAGGTGTCCTTCGGTCGTCGGTACGATTCGCGCACCACCGCCTGAGCGGCCAGATGGAAGATCACCTGCGGCTCGAGCCGCCGGATCAGCTTGACCAGCCGTTCGGCGTCGCGCACGTCGCCGCGATGGTCGTCGACAAGCTCACCGACGCGGGCCTCCTCGAACAACGACGGCTGGGTGGGCGGATCCAGCGCATAGCCGGTTACCCTGGCCCCAAGGGCGTGCAGCAACAGCGCCAGCCACGATCCCTTGAAGCCGGTGTGCCCGGTGACCAGACAGGGTCGGCCCTTAAAAGCACCGAGAAATGCGTCCTGCTCGTAATGGTCTGTCGATTTCGACGTCGGTTCCACCACACACCTCGTCGCCAGCGGCTAGTGCCTCGCTACACTACACCAGCACGCACACACAGAGATGCCGTTTACGCAGACGCGTTTTCAGCGTTTTATCGGCACGCACTTCGGGCAACTTAATCGGACGTTGGCAGGCCGAGGACCGCTCAACGGCCGTAACTCATCCGCCGGCGGAGGCGCGCAATGAGCCGTCAGACCAGCGGCGCTGTTATCGGGCTGTAGGACCTGTAAGCAGGCATGCGCGAGAGCGGCCCGCAGAGTCGACAAGTCGCCAGCGGATCTCAGCTTGCCAGGGCCGGTACGCCATGTGGAGCGTCTTCGAACCCGTCGGCGGCGGCGTTGCGCGGCGCCGCCCGTCGAACAGATGCCCAGGGGGCCTGACCGCTGGCCCACAGGTCGTTCAGCGCCTTGTACTCACGCGGTGTATCCATGCACTGCCAGAACCCGTCATGCTCGTAGATGCCCAGTTGCCCGTCGGCCACCATGCGCGCCAGCGGCTCGCGCTCGAAGATCAGATCGTCGCGCGCATCGAAGTAGCCCCAGACGCGCCGAGCATCGAAGACCATGAACCCGCCGTTGATCCGACCCGACGTGATAGCCGGCTTCTCGTCGAAGGACGTTATCTTGTTGCTGTCGCTCTGTAATTCGCCGAACCGGCCGGCAACCCGCACCCCTGTCAGCGTCCCCACCAAGCCCGATCGAACGTGCTGCCGCATCAGCGCCGTAACGTCGACGTCGGCAATGCCGTCGCCGTACGTCAGGCAGAAGTGATCCGCGTCCTGTAGATACCTCTTGACCCGCCATACGCGGCCGCCGGTCATCGTGTGTTCGCCCGTATCGGCCAGCGTCACGCGCCATGAGGCCTCGGCAAGGTTGTCATGGAACTCGATTTCGGACTGCCGGCCCAGCGTCACCGTGCAGTCGGAGATCATGGTCCGGTAATTCAGGAAGAACTCCTTGACGGCCCATCCCTTGTAGCCCAGACACAGCACGAAATCCGTCACGCCGTGCGCTGCGTAGAGCTTCATGATGTGCCAGAGGATCGGCGCCTCGCCAATGGGCAGCATGGGCTTGGGCATCGCTTCGCTTACGTCACGGATGCGACTTCCCTGTCCGCCGCAAAGCACTACAAGCTTCATGAGTTGGCTCCGTCCCTACAAGCGTTTCAAACCAGCCCGCTGGACCCCGCCGGCGCTCCACGGCGCCATCGCTCCCTGCGCTATCGGCTTTGAGATGAGGTCACTTTATCGGGACGATCCCTGCCGCCATCGGTCCGCTGTGTCGGCACGCATGCGATGCTACTTCGACCGATAACTTTCGCGCCCTTGTCCGTTGCCGCCACCGTGGTGTCGTCCAGTCGGGCGTGCGAGACCACATAGCGGTGCTTACCCGAAGACGATGGCGGGATCGCAGGCACCTGCTCGATACGGCAGGCCACATCGCCGCCCATGTGGCGGGCAACACCCTTGTGGATTCGCCGACGATCACGCTCGCCCAAACCACCCGGAGCTGCGGGCACCACGAGAATATCCACCGAGAAGTCCGCCTGCTGCACAATCCTGAACTGAGCGATGCTTTCCATAAGGCGCAACACGTAGATCAACGACAACGCGTGCTTAGCCGTGCCGTCAGGCGCAACAAGCAGATCTGTGTTACGGCCTTCAACGATGTCGAGAACGCTCAGCCCCCTGCCGCATTCACAGTGGTCGCGTTCGGCAATCGGTCGGCAAGCCAGATCGCCCGTGCGGTAGCGAATCAAAGGCATGCCGTACGCCTCCAGATCGGTCACGACAATCTCGCCGGTCTGGCCCGGCTCGGCTGGCAGACCATCGGGGCGTATGAGCTCGACGACCGCGAACTCATCGGTCACGTGCATCGCACCAGCTGGGCACTCATGCGCGATAAAGCCGCCGTCACGGCTGCCGTATCCATCGTGTACACGCACACCGAAGCCGCGCTCAATCAACCTGCGCTGGTGGTCGTAAAACAATTCTCCCGTAACCAGCACGGCCTTGAGTGCCGGGGGGCGCATCCGGAGCCCGCGATACGCGGCATGCTCGCACAAGAGAGCGAGGGTACTCGGATAGCCGAAGATGCACACCGGGTCGAAGCGACCGATGCGCCTGATGTATTCGTCCATGCGTTTGGGCGACATCTCGAATGCGCTCAGAAGCAGTTCATTGGTCAGCCAGTCGCGGAGGTTCTTGAGGCGGTCCTGCCGTGAGAGCTCGGCCGGCGCTCCCCACAAGTACAGCTGACGATCGCCGGGCTCGACGCCGAACCAGCGTTGGGCGCGGATTCTCGCCGCCTTGAAAGCCGACTGGCGCCTGCGATCAACGTAAAAGACGAGCGGCTCGCCGGTCGACCCACCGGTGTTCGAGCGGATGAGCCCGCCGGGCACGTCCGGCCAACTCAGCGCGCTGCGATTCTGCGCCACGTCTCGCCGTGAAAGCAGCGGCAGCCGCCCAAGATCTCGTAGCGACGTGACGCGCGCTGGATCCACTCCGCTCTCGTCGAAGCGACGATGGTAGAACGGGCAATGTTCACGCGCGTGCGCCAGCAAAGCTCGCAACTTCTCGATCTGCATCGTGTAGAGCGCCTGGCGGTCCAGCCACTGGCTGCTTTCCAGCTGTGCCGCCAGGCGGACCGTATTGCGGCCTAGTACCCGCTCCAGGAGTGGGGTGATCACCTTGCCGGCCACCCAACGGTTCATCGCAGCACCTCGGCAGGCTCTGCGGCCATATGGCCGCCTCGCAACGCGTCTGAGTCACTGATCGGTTGAGTACCTTGCCGCAGCGCGTGCCCGAAGACCGTTTCGTAGACGCCCAGCAGGGCATCAGCGGCTTGCCGCCAGTTGTACTGCTCGCGGGCCGCGCGCGCTGCGTTTGCTTGCATCCGCCTCAACGTGTGCCGATCGGCCAGGACGCCAAGACCCTCTGCCACCTCGCTCGCGGTAACAGTGCCCATGAGCACGCCACATTGATAGCGGCGGACGACGCGACCGATCTCGCCAAAGTCGCCCGCCAGCAGCGCCCGACCGGCGGCCAGCGCCTCGTAGAGCTTGTTGGGTGGAGCGTAGGCCATGGCCAGAGTGGCCGGCTTGAGCGCGTAGTACACAACGTCGCTGCAAAGCGTCAGAAGCGGCACCTGGGCGGGCGGGACCCGCCCGAGATAACGAATGTTGTCGTACCGTTTGGCCGCTCGCTCGGCCAGCACGCGCTGCGACCCGTCGCCGCCAAGGATAAGCCCGAACCGACGGTCAGCAGCCACCGCTTCAATCAGCGGGCCAATCAGGCGGTCTCGACCGAGATTGGCAATATAGCTAACCATCAGCACACCAGGCGCGAAGCCCAACTGCTCGCGGCGGCGCCGCACGAGCCCATCCGGCAGATGGAAGTCCTCCAGCCGCTTGTAGTTGCCGACGGGGGTCGGTCGGCGACCCCATCGGCCGTGTAGTTCGTCGGCCTGAAGATCGCCGGCTGTGATCAGCCCCGCACAACGACGCACCAACAGCCGCTCCAACGCCGCCAGAACATGCACAACCGGCGGCGGCAGGTGTCCTCGCATCATGTCGGTGTAGACTTCATGGGCGTCGTACACGACTGGAACGCGCTTGATCAGGCCAAGCAGCCAACCGGCCGGCAACGTGTCCAAGTCGTGACAGTGAACGGCGTCGAACCGGCCGCCCCACGCCCAACGGCATGCCGCCAGCCAGTATCGCGCCAGATACCACGACTGGCTGAGTCCGCGGGCATGGGTGGAACGCACGACAATCCGTTGGACCGTTACGCCTTCTGCCTGCTCGCAGCGCGGCTGCCGCCCGTCGCGATCCCACGCCAGGACGGTTACGTCGCATCCGCCCTCCTTGAGCGTGCGAACCTCAGC
>CBFCZG010000197.1:0-8376 GCA_965602375.1 uncultured Phycisphaerae bacterium
CTGGAGCATCGACAGCGAGCTGGTCACCGCCGCCAGAAACAGCAGTGTCAGCACCACCGCCGTACCGCTTAACATCGCGCGAAGCCGCGCACGCCGCAGAGACTCCTGAAGCGTGCTGACCGCGCCGCGCGAAAGCTGCATGTCTTGCGCCAGCATGTTCGAATCCGTTCGCGAAAGTTGACCAGAAAAACGTTCGATTCGCCGGTAGCGTGATGCTCGCACCGGCACCGGCCGCATCGCCCCGACCCGGCGCTATGGACCGTATAGACCCCCAAGGCGCCAGAAATACATCAGCCCCACTCGCCGAAGCATGCTATCGCCGGCCGCCAGCGCCGCCCGCCCCACAACCGGCGCCCAGCGAGGCCGAGGGCGTTGCGGCTCGACCACCGCAGCCGCAAACACCGGCGCCGCCACACAGACCGGCCCCACCGCCGCCGGGCTCGACGCCGTCAACGCGCGCCCCACACGCGCCGGCGCCTGCGTCACCTGCGCCGCCGCCACGTGCCACGCCGCCAGAGCAACCCAGCCGGCCGCCCCTACGGTCGCCAGTCGAACGCCGCGGCTCATCGCCCCGCTCGTCACTTGGCCCGCTCCAGATACTCCCCGCTGCGCGTGTCTACCCGGATCACCGTACCCACGTCGACGAACGCCGGTACCCGCACCCGCGCTCCAGTTTCCAGCACGACGTCCTTGGTCTGGCCGGTCGCCGTGGCCCGCTTGATCATCGGCGGCGCCTCGACCACCTCCAACTCGACCACGTTGGGAAGCTCGGCCGACACGATCGTGCCCTCATACACCTGACAGGAGAGCTTTTCATTGGGCTTGAGAAACTGCCCCGCCTCGCCCAGAAGCTCGCGATCCAAATGCACCTGGTCATACGTCTCGGTGTTCATCAAGACCAGGTCCTGCCCGTCAGCGTAAAGATACTCGTACTCCTTGCTCTCCAGGAACGGTGTATCCAACATATCGTCCACGCGGAAGCGGACGTCGACGATCTGTCCGCTCTGCATGTTCTTCAACTTGGTCTGCATGTAGCTGCGCTTGTTGCCCTTGGCTACGTGCTGGGCCTCGTGCACGAACCAGATGCCGTCTTCGTACACCACCGCACGACCCTTGCGAAGCTCTACCGCTTTGATCATCCGCTCGTCTCCAGGTCCTCACTTGCTGCCAACCGTCCGCCCGCTCACCGGGCCGATTAGCAAGGCATTCTCTCAAAGATTAACTATTCTGTCAAACCGCTGGTGGTTCACTAAATCGTTTGTACACAGCAACTTGGGTTCGATGGAGCAGCCCAGTAACGCCCTCCGGCCAAACGCCCGTTCCCGGCGGCCCATGCGTCGCCGACTTCGTCCGCTCTACGGGAAAAACCTGATGTTCATCTTTGACTCGGGTTCAGCCCGTGCCTAGCGTCCGTTTAGCAGGTGGGCCGGAGGGTTGTCGTGGCCCGAACATATGGGTGAGGTCCTCATCACCCTGTTGACAATCTTCAATTCGCACAAGGTGGCGGTAGACATCTGAGCATGCCCGCTGTGGGCGTGCACGAAGTGTCATGTACGTTGCGGGGCGGTTAGCCGTTTCTATGGCTCCAGGGGTCGCACCGTTCCGCGGAGGGTTTGCCATGAGCAGTCGATGCTCTCATTTCACAGGTTGGCGAACGCTGACGGTTCCCGGGCTTATGGCCTGCTGCATGTTGGCAGCCCCGCCGAGCGGGCGCGCCCAGAGCTATACGTCGGGGCCAGGCCTTGCCCTGGCCATTACCGACAATGGCTATGACGGCACGTTGGCCTCGATGGAAAACGATACGATCTCCGTGCCCCCAGACGGCACCGACCTCGTGACGGCCGTGACCGTCGAGATCGGCATATCGCACACCTGGGTGGGTGATCTGCTGTTCAAGCTGGAGAGTCCGTCCGGGACAGTAGTGACATTGATACATCGTCCGGGCAACCCGTCGACCTTATTTGGAGACAGTTCCAATCTGGATCCTGCGTTCCCGGTCCTGTTCGACGACGCCGCTCCCAGCGGCGGCTCGGCCGAAAACATGGGTGCGGGTATCGGTCCTGATGACGTGGTGGGTGATCCGGGCAACGGCTCACCCGACAACTACATCCCCGATGCGACGGGTGATCCCGATCCGGCGGTGTTGGACGCCCTGGCCGAGTTCGCGGGTGAGGCCGCCGTCGGCGACTGGATGCTTTATATCGGCGACGACTTCGGTGGTGATCTCGGTGAGTTGGACCAATGGACGCTGAATCTTGTCACCGTCACCGACACGGACGGCGACGGCGCGGGCGACGCCACCGACAACTGCCCCACCGTCGTCAACCCCGGCCAGGAGGATGCCGACGGTGACGGCAACGGCGACGCGTGCGATATTTGCCCCGGCTTCAACGACAACCAGGACGCCGACAATGATGGGGTACCCGACGACTGCGACCTGTGCCCGGGTACCGCAGCCGGTGACCCGGTGGATGCAGACGGGTGCTCGACGGCCGACGACGATGCCGACGGTGTGCTCAACGACGAAGACGCGTGCCCCGACACGCCCACCTGCGCCACCCACATCGACGCCGACGGCTGTGCGATCGATTCGGACGGCGAAGGCGTATTCGATGGCTGCGAGCCGCCGGCGCAGCAAATGGGCTGCTGCGGGGCGGGCGGTCCGGTCGCTCCGCTTGGACTGGCCGTCGGCATGCTGCTGATGGGGCGCTACGGAGGATACCGGCGACGGCGCGCCTAGCGCGCGGCGGGCTGCGAATACGCGCGTGTCTCGGTCAGCGAGTGCTCGCGCCGTTCACCCGCCCCTGAAGCGGCTTTCAGGTCCGCGGCCGCCGGGGCGGGGATTGGCTCCTGGCACAGGAGCACTACGCGGAAAGGAGCGGGCGAGTCATGAGAGTGTGTGACTGTGTTGCGATCCTGGTTGGTCCTGCACTTATCTTGGTGGTGAGTCCCCGCCTGGCCAGTGGGCTGGACGTCTTAATCGCAGACGATTACTTCGCCGGGGATATGGAGCACCTGGTGACGGATTTGGCGGGGCACAGCGTGACTCATGTGGACAACACCGACGCCGGGAACAATCCAACAAAGACTGTAGATATCGATTTCATGTCCCAGTTCGATGTGGTGATCTTCTACGCAGTGGGCAGTAGCTACACAAGCCGCGCGATCTCCGCCGCCGAAGAGGACGCCTTGGAAGCCTACATCCAGGGAGGCGGCAGCCTGATCGTCACCGGCGAAGATATACTGGGCGATCCCGACGATCCACGCCTGGCCAACATCGTCCGTTCCAGCGCGTTCGGAGACGACGCCAATGCCCACGAATGGGTCGCGGCGAACACGGACCACTTCATCTTGAACGGTCCTTTCGGCGACTTCCGCGGCCAGACGATCGGCAACGCCGACGTCGACCACGATAACCTGACGGCTGATACGTCGCGCGGCGCGGTTACTTTGGGCGTTCTCCAAGGCGACCCCTATGCGAAACTCATCTTCACGGATGTGGCTGCGCCCGGCGGCTCGGTAGGCCTGTGGAACGGCAACTGGACCGGCGCCGACTGGAATCCGAATACTACTCTCGGCGCCAAGGGGATGGCGATCTTGCGCAACTGGCTGGCGGGTGTGGTCGATGCCGACGGTGACGGCGTGTTCGACGCCGACGACAACTGCCCGACCACCGCCAACCCCGATCAGACGGACGGCGACGGCGACGGTGTGGGCGACCTCTGTGATAGCTGCCCGGCGGCGGCCAATGCCGATCAGGCCGATGCCGACGCGGATGGCGTCGGCGACGTTTGCGATCAACCTGCGTGCTGTGGGGCGGCCGGGCCGGTGGCGCCGCTGGGGCTGGCCGTGGGCATGCTGCTGATGTGGCGCTATGGAGGATACCGGCCAGCGCACCGCGGTCGGTAGCGCAACTTCTCAAACCAATTGGCGTGCGATTCGAGGGCCCGTCCACTCCGGGCGGTCCTGTTGTCTGCGCTGCGATCGTGCCACCACGTCGCCGCGACTGCTGCGTTGGACCCTACTACCGCGCCCCCGTCGGGATCCCGCCGCACATCACCTGCCGACTGCATGACGGCCAGCGAAACGGTTGCCGCCGCTGGCGGCTCAGCGAATCGGCGCGTCGGCGTGCGCGGGGCTGTCAGGCCGATGTCTCCAGCGCGACTTGGGAGGGTAGGATGATCCGGGCCAGCAGTGCCTGGGCTGCGGGGGGGTCGGGAAGTCGAGGCCCGGAGCGTTGTTCGGTCAGAAATCCACGCGTCGGTGAAGAGAGCCTTGTAGAGTCTGGCCGATAATCAGAGAATGGGATCAACTCTGCCATGATGGCGTGGGCGGTCGCTTGCGGGACGAGTACGCGTGAGGGACGGTGAGTAACATGACGGAGAAGCCGTTTCGACTTGGCGTTGGCCAGATCGCAGCCATGCGAGCCGACGTACGGGGAAACCTTGACCTGATTGCGCAATGCGTTAGCCAGGCCGAGCAGCATCAAGTCCAGCACTTGGTCTTTCCCGAGTTGGCGCTAACCGGTTATCTCGTGAACAATCGATTCACGGAGGCGGCTCGTCATCTGGACAGTCCGGAGATTCAGGAACTGAAGAACCTATCGCGGGCGGTCGATCTGACTGTGGGGTTCATCGAGGAGACACCCGCTGCGCTGTTCTACAACAGCGCTCTGCATCTTTCGCGTGGTCGGATCGTCGGTCTGCACCGCAAGATCTACCCTCCCACATACGGGCGGTTCGACGAGCGACGGTATTTCGGAGCCGGCTGGGACATATCGGCCTTTGATACGCCACACGCCCGGATGGCGATGTTGATCTGTGCCGACGCATGGCATCTGCCGCTGCCCTACATGGCAGCACACGACGGCGCCGACGTGTTGTTGATCCTGGCGGCGAGTTCTCAGCAAGGCCTGTCCGAAACGACGCCGTGTCATGATGCGTGGCGATGGATGTGTCAGTCGTACTCGCTGACGCTCTCGTGTTTTGTGGTGCTGGCGAACATGGCCGCGGGCGATGAGGAGTACAGCTTCTGGGGCGGATCTTTTGTTGCTGGGCCGGATGGCAATCTGCTGACCCAAAGCCAAACCAATGGCCCCGATCTGGTGTGGGCGGATGTGGATTTGCAGGTGTTGCGGCGTCAGCGTGTGCAGTTGCCCTTTCGCCGGGATGACAGCTTGGTCCACACGGTGCAGCTGGGGCAGAAGATTCTCCGCTCGAAGGTACGCCGTGACAGGTTCTACGGCGAGGAGGAGCCCCAGGATCCCGTGCCGGTCAAACCACGGTAAGTCGCCCTGGTTCAGTTCGGGGCAGATCACGTGTAACGCTTCTACGGGGCCAACAGCGCCGAGCACCGTCGGAAGGCTCTTCACAACCGAGAGACCATCTGGGCGTAGATTGGCAAAGGCCACAGGGTCGCATCCACCATTCCCTCAAGTGCGTCTGCCGGCCTGCGCACGTCGGCCATTCCCGGCAGCAGGCGGTCCCGTGCCGCGGTGGCGCGCTGGCGGGCGCCGGTGATCTGCTCGACCTCGCAGACCTCCGTCGCAAGACGGCTGATGGCCTCCTGGAGATCACTCACCTGAGCGCAGGCGTTCTCGAGCACGCGGCGCTCGGCGGTATTATCGATCTGGACGGCCTCCAAGCGCTTTGCTGCGGAGGCCACACGTGATACGTGCTCGATCGCTGCCGGGAGAATCTGCCTGGCCGCGATGTTGATCGTGCATCGACTCTCGATCAGCAACGCCAGGGCATAGCACTGGTACGATGTGTCCATGCGCGCCTGGTACTCGTCCCTCCTTAGCACCCGTTGCCGCTCAAACATGTCGATCATTTCGTCGCAGAGGACGGCGCCGTAAGCTTCGACGGAGTTGCGGAGATTCGGCAGCCCCCGGCGCTTCGCCTCGGCGATCCATTCGTCGGAGTAGTTGTCGCCGTTGAAGATGATTCTCCGGTGATCGCTGACGATTCGCCTGCAGATGCGCTGGGCAGCCGCATGCTCTTGTCGGGTCCGCTCCAATTCGTCGGCAATCTCCTTCAGCACTTCTGCAATAATCGTGTTCAGTATGAACACGGGGATGGCCACGCAGACGGCTGAGCCTCCACCTCGCAGTTCGAACTTGTTTCCAGTAAAGGCGAACGGCGACGTCCGGTTGCGGTCGGTGAGGTCTCTGGGCAACTGCGGGAGGGAACTGACCCCGAGCCGAATTGTGCTCGTGGCTTTCGATGAACGTGGCGCGCTTGTAGCCAGCTCACTGAGGATCTGATCCAATTGGTCGCCTATGAAGAGGCTCACGATAGCCGGAGGGGCCTCCATCGCGCCCATGCGATGATCGTTACCTGCACTGGCGATACTTGCCCGCATCAGTGGCGCGTACTTGTCAACGGCGCGGATAACGGCGCACAAGAGGACCATAAATACCTCGTTATCTTGCGGCGTGTCGCCGGGCTCCAACAGGTTGGTCCCGTCATCGGTCGCCAATGACCAGTTTATGTGTTTACCCGATCCTCCTAACGAGGCGAATGGTTTGTCATGAAGCAGACAGACCATCTCGTGCCGCTCGGCCACCTTCCGCAGCGCCTCCATAGTCAACTGATTGCGGTCGGCGGCCACGTTGGCTGGCACGAACACCTGCGCGATCTCGAATTGGTGCGGCGAGATCTCGTGATGCTGGGTCTTAGCTGAAATTCCCAGCTTCCACAACTCGGTGTTCAGCTCGTGCATGAATGACGCGACGCGCTCGTGCATCGAGCCGAAATAGTGCACGTTCATGGCCATGCCCTTGGGAGACGGCGCACCGAAGAGCGTACGATCCGTCTGCATCAGGTCAATCCGCTGCTCGAAGTGCTTACGATCGACCAGGAAGTACTCCTGCTCGGCGCCGACCGTCACGTGCACGCGCTTGGCTCCAGACTTCCCCAAAGCATGCAGCACGCGCAGCGCTTCGCGGTTGATGGCATCGTTGGATCGCAGAAGCGGCGTCTTGTTGTCCAGGGCCTCACCCGAGTACGAGCAGAAGGCCGACGGTATGAACAGGGTGACGTTGTCGCCGTCCTCCTTTACGAAGACCGGCGAGGTGTAGTCCCACACGGTGTAGCCGCGCGCCTCGAAGCTCTCTCGTAGCGAGCCGGATGGGAAGCTGGAGGCATCCGGCTCCCCCCGGATCAAGTCTTTGCCGCTGAACTCGAGGAGGATGCGTCCTTCGGTGCTTGGCGACACGAAGGATTCGTGCTTTTCGGCGGTCAAGCCCGTCAGCGGCTGAAACCAGTGGCAGTAGTGCGTCGCGCCGTGTTCGACGGCCCAGTCCTTCATCATGGTGGCGACTACGTCGGCTACGGCCGGGCTCAACTCAGCCGCTTCTTCAATCGTTCGCAATAGCGAATCGTAGATGCGAACGGGTAACCGCTCGCGCATCGTTTCCAGGCTCAGGAGGTTCTGACCGAAGATCTCCGCGATAATCGAGCTGGAGGACGCTGCGGCACGACGGTTGGTATCGCTGTGGCCCACCCGATGTCCTCCTATTGTGTGACCCGCCTGAACAATGCCGGGTGCAGTGTCTGATCGCGCATCCAATGGCGTCGCGTTCACGCTTGCTGGATTGCAGGAAACGACTCGAGAATCTGCCTGCGAACAGGTTCGTTAAGACAGGCGCTAGGTTCGGTGCTGCGCATCTGCCGCACGAACGCCTTGGCTCGCGCCATGGCATCGTCATCCTGACGCATTCGTTCTCGTTTGTCGCGGTTGGCCAGTTTCGGTACGAAGAACTCGCTGCGCATGTAGCGAACCGTGTGGTCTTCGGCGAGGTAGTCCTGCCCGGGTCCCTTCTCGATAAGCATATCCAACCCTAGCGTATCGTCATTCACTTCGACGCCGCGCAACACACGTTGAGTCATGCCGAGAATCTCGTTATCGATGACCAGCTTCTCGTAGCCGACCGTCAGGTCGGCCTCCATGAGCCCGGCGATATCGTGGATGTAGTTGGCACCCGACATGGCCACGAGCAAGGTCGACATGGCGCTTTCATAGGTTGCCTGCACGTCGGTGGATTTGGCGTCGGTAGTTCCGGCGGTCGAGTACAGGGGAATCTCGAAATGCTGGGCCAATTGAGCGACGGCGGCGTTGATGATCGCCCGTTCGATGTTACCGGCCACGTGATCCATCGTCGCAGGATTGGGAACACCGCCGACGCTTCCGCAAATGCCCGGTGCGCCCGGCCGCACGCTCTGCACCAGGGCGATGCCGGCTAGCGTTTCGGCGATACAGGTGAGAATGTTTCCGGCCAGCGTAATGGGCGCGGTCAGGCCGCAGAGCGGCTCGGTTGGCATTACCACGGGCAGGTTCTGGTCGGCCAGGTAGCAGGTCATCTCACCGTAGCGG